>CAZFIQ010000142.1:2344-6812 GCA_964519185.1 uncultured Patulibacter sp. | reverse complement strand
GAGATCGCCCGCGAGATCGACGACGAGATCCGGCGGATCGTGGAGGACGCGCACCAGCGCGCGACCGACCTGCTGAACGATCACCGCGACGCCCTCAACCGGATCTCGGAGATCCTGATCCGCCGCGAGACGATCGAGCGCGACGAGTTCCTGGCGCTGCTCGAGGGCCGCGCCGAGGACGACGTCTTCGATGACGAGCCGCCCGCCGCCAGCGCGCCGCCCGCCGAGGAGGACGTGCAGCCGGAGGAGCGGACCGCGCCGCGGCCGCTGCCCCGCCCGGGCCTGGGCACGGCGATGACCGCCGACGACGGTCGCGACTGGCGCTGGCCCCACCGGGCCTGAATGCTCCGGGCGCGTCACTCGCGCCCGAGACCCCTTAGGACAGGTCCTTAGCGACGGCGGCCAATGGGCCGCCGTCGTCGTTTCCGGACGGCGGCGGTCGGGGCGCCGGGGCGGGGCGAGCCGTCGCCGGGCGGCGGGTAGCCTGTGGTCCCGTGCCTGCCGCCTTCGACGTCATGGGGATCGTCAACGTCACGCCGGACTCGTTCAGCGACGGCGGCGAGTGGTTCTCCCGCGATGCGGCGATCCGGCACGGGCTCGAGCTGGCGGCGGCGGGGGCGACGATCCTCGACGTCGGCGGCGAGTCGACGCGACCCGGCGCCGCGCCGGTCGACGCCGACGAGGAGCGGCGCCGCGTGGTCCCCGTGATCGAGCGGCTGGCGGCGGCGCTGCCCGACGTGATGCTGTCGGTCGACACGACCAAGGCGGTGGTCGCGGCCGCGGCGATCGACGCGGGCGCGCGCTACGTCAACGACGTCTCGGCCCTGCGCCACGACCCGGCGATGATGCCGCTGGTCGCGGAGCGCGGCGTCCACTGCTGCCTGATGCACATGCGCGGCGAGCCGCGGACGATGCAGCGGGCGCCGACCTACGACGACGTCGTCGCCGACGTCCGCCGGTACCTGGAGCAGCGGGTGGCGGCGGCGGTCGACGCCGGGATCGCCCCGGAGCGGATCGACGTCGATCCGGGGATCGGCTTCGGCAAGACGCTGGAGCACAACCTGGCGCTCCTGCGGCGGCTGGACGAGCTGGTGGCGCTCGGCCCGCGGCTGGTGATCGGCACCTCGCGCAAGACCTTCCTCGGCCGGCTGACCGGCCGCGACGACCCGCGCCAGCGGCTGGCGGGGACGATCGCCACCAACGTGCTGGCGCTGGCCGCCGGCGCGCGCGTGTTCCGCGTCCACGACGTGGGCGCGATCCACGACGCGCTGGCGGTCGCGGCGCACGTCGTCGGCGACGAATAGCGCGTCGGTGGCCCCGGCGGGCGGGAGCGGTCGTCGGTCACGCTGGCGACGTCGCGCGATTGCTAGCGTGGCTCGCCATGGATGACGATCGCGACGAACGCCCGGCCGACGACGAGGACGGCTCGCCCGAGGATCGCGACGCGCCGCCTCCGGCGCGGTCGTCCGACGCGGACGCGTTGCGCGACCTGGGGATCAACCTCGACGAGGAGGACGACGAGGACGACGACGAGCTGGAGGACATCGACGGCGACGACCGCGACGAGGTCACCGTCGAGATCCGCGGGCTCTCGCTCTACACCCACCACGGCGTGACCCCGGCCGAGCGCGAGATCGGCCAGCGGCTGATCGTCGACCTGCGGATGGCGGTCTCCGACTGCGACGCGACGGTCACCGACCGGGTCGAGGACACGATCGACTACGGCGAGGTCTGCCAGCTGGTGGCGCTGGTCGCCCAGCAGCGCTCGTACAAGACCCTCGAGCGGCTCTGCGCGGCGATCGCCGACCGGATCGTCTCCGACTACGGCGCGGAGGAGGTCTGGGTCAAGTGCATCAAGCCCGAGCCCCCGATCCCGCTGCCGGTCGAGGAGGTCGCGGTCGAGCTGTGGCGCGCCGGCGACGTCGGCTGAGTTCGGCTCCGAGGCGATTTCTTACCCGCAGTAGTATTTGTCCATGCCGGAAGCGACCCTGAGCACCACCGCGTTCGAGCGGGCGACCGCCGTCACCCCCGGCGCCGGGCGCTGGCAGGCCGACGTCGACCTCGGCTGGACGGCGCCGACGGGACCCAACGGCGGGTACCTGGCGGCGATCGCCGTGCGCGCCGCCGAGGCCGCCGTCGACCCCCAGCGGACGCGGCAGCTGCGATCGCTCAGCCTGCAGTACCTGCGGACGGCGATCGAGGGGCCGATCGAGCTCGACGTGCGGGAGGTCCGCAGCGGGCGCCGGCTGGCCTCGGCGGCGATCACCGCCTACCAGCAGGGCCGCGAGGTGCTGTCGGGCTTCGCCAGCTTCGCCGCTCGCGGGCTGGAGCAGGTCGCGGCCTGGGCGCCGCCCGTGCCGACGGTCGCCGGACCGCCCGCGGGGGACGCGGGCACCGCTCCGATCGACGGCTACGACCGCGTCGGCGACCGCTGGCTGGAGCTGCCGCCCGGCCTGCCGCCGATCGTCGGCCAGCTGCTGATCGCGCCGCGGATCGGCGCCGGCCCCTACAGCGGCCGTCGCGCGGCGCCGGGCGAGCCGATCGAGACCGGCGGCTGGATGCGCTCGCCGGAGCCGCAGCGGATCGACGCCGCCTACGCGGCGCAGCTGACCGACTTCTGGTGGCCGCCCGCGTTCGAGGTGATGACCGTGCCCGCGATCGCGCCGACGATCGACCTGACCGTCCACGTCCACGCCGACCTGCCGGCCGATGGCCTCGACCCGACCGCGGTGCTCGGCCACTACCGGACCGCCGTCGCCGCGGGCGGGCTGGAGGAGGAGGACGCGACGCTGTACCTGCCGGACGGCACCGTCCTGGCGCGGGCCCGACAGCTGGCGCTGCTGGCGCCGGTGCCGGCATGAGCGGCGACGTCGTCCTGCGGCCGGGCGAGCAGCTCGGCTACCTCGGCCTGGGGTCCAACCTGGGCGACCGCCGGGCGCAGCTCCAGGGGGCGGTCGACGGCCTGACGCGGCATGGCGTGCGGGTGCTCGCGTCGTCGGCGCTCTACGACACCGATCCGGTCGGCGAGGTCCTCGACCAGCCGTCGTTCCTCAACGCCTGCCTGCGGATCGCGACGACGCTCGCGCCCGAGGAGCTGCTGGCGGCGTGCAAGGCCGTCGAGCGGGACCAGGGCCGGGTCACCGACCCGTCGTCGCCGGAGTACGTCAAGCACGGTCCGCGGCCGGTCGACGTCGACCTGCTGCTGCTCGGCGACGGGCCGTACGAGTCCGAGCGCCTGACCCTGCCGCACCGCGAGGTCACCGGCCGGCGGTTCGTGCTGGTGCCGCTGCTCGACCTGGACTTCGACCTGACGCTCCCGGACGGCCGGCGGCTGGCCGACAGCCTGGCGGCGCTCCCGCTCGACGAGGGCGTGCGACGGGTCGGCGACCCGCTCGACGTGCCCGCCTGAGACGACGTCTGAGCGCCGGCCGCGCGCGTCAGCCCCGCAGCGGCGCCAGCCAGGCCTCCGGCAGCGTGCCGGCGGGAACGTGGCCGGCCCACTCCGGGAACAGCCGCAGCGCCCACTGGCCGGCCGGCCGCGCGACCAGCGGGGCGTGCAGGTCCTCCAGCGTCATCAGCAGCCGCAGGCTCGGCGCGATCTGCAGGTCGGCGGCGTTCTCGCTCGAGCCGCCGAGCGTGCCGTCGGCCAGCCAGCCGTCGACCCGCTCGAGGTGGCCGGGCAGGTCCAGCAGGTCCGCCCGCACGCCGTCGTCGCTGACCCGGTTGAGCCGGCGCTCGATCGGCAGGATCAGCGGCGCGGCGAGCGCGGTCGCCAGCGGCGGCAGGGCCAGCTTCGAGCCGGCCTGGAACGACTCGATCGCCGACGACCGGCGGCTCAGCGCCCACCACAGCACCCGGCGCGGGAGCGGCTGCAGGACCTCGTCGCCCCAGCGCTCGGCCTCCAGCACCCGTGCCCCCTGGTCCGGGTCGAGTGGGACCAGCGGCGGATCGGGGACCAGCTCGTCGAGGCGCCGCAGGATCGCCCGCGACCCCTGCAGCTTCTCGCCGTCGGCGAACCGGATCCCCGGGACCGTGCGCCGCCCGAAGAGCAGCGTCTGGGCGGCCGCGTGGAGCGGCGGCAGCCACTCGACGGACTCGTACGGGATCCCTTTGCGCGCCAGTGCGCGCTCGACCGTGACGCACGGGTGCGATCCGCGGACGACGTACAGCTTCGTGGCCATGGCGGCAGATTACGGGTCGGACCGGAATACTTCCCGTTGCATGCTCCTCGTCGTCGACGTCGGCAACACCCAGACCCACTTCGGCGCGTTCCGCGGCGACGAGCTGATCGAGCACTGGCGGTTCGCGACCGTGCGCGAATCGACGTCCGACGAGCTCGGCGCCAAGCTCCGCAACCTGCTGGAGCTGCGCGGGCTGCGGACCGACGAGCTGGCGGCCTCGATCGTCTCCTCGACGGTCCCGCAGCTGGCCGAGGAGTGGCGGCGGATGTCCGACCGCTACCTGGGCC
>CAZFIQ010000142.1:0-2334 GCA_964519185.1 uncultured Patulibacter sp. | reverse complement strand
CCGGCATCCGCACCGGGATGGCGCTGCGCTACGACAACCCGCGCGAGATCGGCGCCGACCGGCTGGTCAACGCGATCGCCGCCTACGAGCGCTTCCAGGCGGCCTGCGTGGTCGTCGACTTCGGCACCGCGATCACCTACGACCCGGTCTCCGCCGACGGCGAGTACCTGGGCGGGATCATCAGCCCGGGCGTCGAGATCTCGCTCGACGCGCTGACCTCGCGGGCCGCCGCGCTGCCGCGGATCGAGCTGATCCCGCCCCGTCAGCTGATCGGCAAGTCGACGGTCGAGGGGATCCGCAGCGGCGTGATCTACGGCTTCGCCGGCGGCGTCGACGCGATCCTCAACCGGCTGATGGACGAGCTGGGCCAGGACATCCACCGGATCGCCACCGGGGGCCTGGCGCGGGCGATCGTGCCGCACTGCCAGACGATCGACGAGGTCGACGACCTGCTGACGCTGACCGGCCTGCGGCTGCTGCACCAGCACAACTCCTGACGTACCCTGGAGGGATGTCCGTTCCCGCCCTGACCGAGCCCTGGACGCTCGGCGGCATCGAGATCCCCAACCGGGTCACGCTCGCGCCGCTCGCCGGGATCGGCAACTGGGTGGTGCGGCTGCAGGCCAAGCGCTACGGCGCGGGCTACGCCGTCAGCGAGATGGTCTCCTCGTTCGCGATCCACTACCGCAACGAGAAGACCCTCCGCGACCTGCTGAGCTTCAAGCCGGAGGAGCGCGACGGTGGCCCGGTCGCGATCCAGCTGTTCGGCCAGGATCCCGAGGTGATGAAGTCCGCCGCGGCCTACGTCGCCGAGCACGTCGCGGTCGACGTGATCGACCTCAACATGGGCTGCCCGGTGCCGAAGGTCTGCAAGACCGGCGCGGGCGCGGCGATGCTCAAGGACCCCGACACCGCAGTCGCCGTCGCGAAGGCCGCGAAGGAGGGCTCCGGCCTGCCCGTGACCGTCAAGCTGCGCTCGGCGACGAAGAAGGACGGCGAGCACGACGGCTACGCGCTGGCGACGCGCCTGGTGGAGGAGGCCGGCGTCGACGCGATCGGCTTCCACCCGCGCAGCGCCCAGGTCCACCACAAGGGCACGCCGGACTACGCGCTGGCGGCCCGGCTGGTCGAGGAGCTGCCGGTGCCGGTGGTGCTGTCCGGCGGCCTCCACGACGTCGAGCAGACGCTCGCCGCCTACGAGCAGGTGCGTCCGGCGGCGGTGATGATCGCCCGCGGCGGCCTCGGCAACCCGTGGCTGCTGGCGTCGCTGCTCGGCCGGCGCGACGACGTCGCGCCCGCGGCCGACGAGGTCGCCGCCGAGTTCGACTGGCTGCTCGACCGCACGATCGAGCACCTCGGCGAGGAGCGCGCCGGGCGCTACCTGCGCAAGCAGTACCCGTGGTACGTCGAGCGGCTGGCCGGGGTCGGCTTCCCGGGGGCCGCCGGGACCCCGGACAAGCGGCTCCAGGAGGCGCTCCAGCGCAGCGAGCGGATCGAGGCCGCGCGCGAGCAGCTGCACGCCGCGGTCGCCGCCGCGGCACCGGTCTGAGCCTCCCGCGGCGCTCCCGGTCCGGCTCGGCCCGGTCTCGCGGGATCTTTCCGTGCGGATGGCTATACTGCCCGCTCCCGTTCGGCGGACGACCGGAACGTTCGCCATCCAAGAACTGCTCGATCGGCGTCGGGTCCCTGGGCTGCGGCGTCGTCGGCGAAAGGTCTCACCTTGTCCAAGGACGTCATCCTCACCCACGAGGGACTCGAGAAGCTGAAGCAGGAGCTCGAGCAGCTGACGACGGTCAAACGTCGTGAGGTCGCCGAGCGGATCCGGGAGGCGCGGGACTTCGGGGACATCTCGGAGAACTCCGAGTACGACGACGCCAAGAACGAGCAGGCGATGGTCGAGCGCCGGATCCTCGAGATCGAGGAGCAGCTGCGCTCCGCGTCGGTGATCGACGAGTCGTCGCTGACCACCGACGCCGTCCAGGTCGGCACGCGCGTCACCGTGCGCGACGAGCAGGGCAAGCAGCGGGAGTACGCGCTGGTCGGCTCGGCCGAGGCCAACCCGGCGGAGAACAAGCTCTCCAACGAGTCGCCGGTCGGCAAGGCGCTGCTCGGTCAGCCGCAGGGGGCGACGGTCAAGGTCAGCCTGCCCAACGGCAAGACGCGCACGCTCGAGATCGTCGGCATCTCGCGCTGACGTCCCCGGAATCACCGCGCCGATGACCGACGTACCCGCGGCCGATCCCGGCGACGGCACCGACCTGCTCGCCGTCCGCCGCGCCAAGCTCGAGCGCCTGCGTGCGGCCGGCGTCGAGCCGTTCCCCCACGACTTCGACG
>CAZFIQ010000141.1:0-6815 GCA_964519185.1 uncultured Patulibacter sp. | reverse complement strand
CCGGGAGCTCCGCGATTCGGAGCGCGGACTCGGGGCCGCTGTAGTCGACGATCTGGACGGCGCGCATTGGTCTCCTTCGCTGGGCGAGGCCGGGGGCGGGACCGGGCCAGCCTATCGGCTGAGGCGGTTCGCCCTGACGGCCGTTCGCGGCTGGTAGCGTCGGGATTCCCCCCGGGCGATTCGCGGGAACGCCCCGTGGTTCTCCGGGTTCCCGCCGGGCACGATCCGTCCATGAGCACCGCACCGACGATCCCGTTTCCCGAGCTCGCGCCCGAGCCGTCGACGGCCGGCCGGCCGTCTCCGCTGCGCTGGCTGCGTCAGGGCGCCGCGGACGCGACCTACCTGACGCTCGGCCTGGCCACCGGCACCTTCTGCTTCTCCGTCGCGGTGACGCTGGTGTCGTTGTCGCTCGGCCTGCTCGTGCTGATCATCGGCGTGCCCGTGGCGATCGCCAGCAGCGAGATCCTGCGCTGGTGCGCGGAGCTGGAGCGGCGGCGCGCGCGGATCGTCGACCCGCGGCCGATCGAGGGCGTCTACCGGCCGAGCGGCCCGACCTTCATGGCGACCGTCCGGACCTTCGCCTCGGACGGCCGGCGCTGGCGCGACGTCGGGTACCACGTGCTGCAGTTCCCGGTCGCCGTCGCGGGCTTCTCGGTCGCGGTCAGCGCCTGGGCGGTCACGCTCTCGCTGGTCTTCTACCCGGTCTACGCCTGGACCCTCGAGGACGACGTCGTCTGGCGCTGGCTGAGCTTCGACCTGAGCACGTTCCCGAAGTCGCTGATCGCGACCGTCATCGGCCTGCTGCTGGTGCCCGTCGCCTACGGCCTCTGCCGGGGGATGACGCGGATCGCGGTTGAGCTGACCCGGCTGCTGCTCGGGGACGACCGGTCGCGCCTGGAGGCCCGCGTGTCGCACCTGGAGCGGACCCGCAGCGGCGCGGTCGACGCGTCGGCCGCCGAGCTGCGCCGGATCGAGCGCGACCTGCACGACGGGGCGCAGGCGCGGATCGTCGCGGTCGCGATGGACCTGGGGCTGGCCGAGGAGCGGATCGCGGACGATCCGGAGGGCGCCCGCGAGCTGCTGCAGGGCGCGCGCGACGAGGCGCGCCGCGCGCTCGCGGAGATGCGCGACCTGGTCCGCGGGATCGCGCCGTCGGTGCTGGCCGACCGTGGACTGGAGGCGGCCCTGGCGTCGTTGGTCGCGCGGGCGCCGGTCGACGTCGCGCTCGACGTCGACCTGCCGCAGCGTCCGCCGGTGGCCGCCGAGACCGCGGCGTACTTCGTCGTCGCCGAGGCGCTCGCCAACCTGGGGAAGCACGCCGACGCGACCCGCTGCGCGATCCGCGTGGTGCGGGACGGCGACGCGCTGGAGGTCCGGGTCGAGGACGACGGCGACGGCGGGGCCGTGGTCGGCGCGAGCGGCGGCCTGCGCGGGCTGCGGGACCGGGTCGCGGCGCTCGACGGCGAGCTGCGCGTGACGAGCCCGACGGGCGGACCGACGGTCCTCGAGGCGAGGATTCCGTGCGGGTCCTGATCGCCGAGGACCATGCGCTGCTGCGCGACGGGTTGACCCGCCTGCTGCGGGATCACGGTCACGACGTGGTGGCCGCGGTCGACACGCCGGACGAGGTCATCCGTCGCGGCCAGGCGCTGCGACCAGACCTGGCGTTGCTCGACGTGCGGCTGCCCCCGACGTTCACCGACGAGGGCGTCCGCGCGGCGTTGGCGTTGCGCGAGCTGATCCCGCGCCAGCCGGTGCTGGTGCTGTCGCAGTACGTCGAGCGGACCTACGCGGGCGAGCTGCTGGCCGACGGTGCCGGGGCCGTCGGCTACCTGCTGAAGGACCAGGTCGCCGAGCCGTCGGAGTTCGTGCGGGCCTGCGAGCGGGTCGCGGCCGGCGGGACCGCGCTCGACCCGGAGGTGGTCGCCCAGCTGCTGGCCCAGGGCCAGCGCCGCCGCTCGGGCCTGCTCGACGAGCTGACGCCGCGCGAGCGCGAGGTACTGGCGCTGATGACCGAGGGACGCTCCAACCGCGGGATCGCCGCGCGGCTGGTGGTCAGTCCGGGCGCGGTCGAGAAGCACATCACCAGCATCCTCGGCAAGCTCGACCTGCCCGCCGGCCGGGACGACCACCGCCGCGTGCTGGCGGTCCTCAAGGTGCTCGGGGATGGGGCCGACGCCCCGGACGAGCGGTAGCCTCCAGCAGGTCGTGCCGCGCTCCGCCCGTCGTCTGTCCCTCCGCGCCGCCGTGCTCGTGCTGCTCGCGGCGGGGCTGCTGGTCGCCGGGATCGCCGCGGCGACCGGCGCGCTGTCGTCGTCGGCCGCGACGGCCGACGACGGGGCGGCGCCGGTCAAGCGGTTGACCGCGGGCTGCCGCGAGGACGCCGTGCGGTTCGGGATCGTGCTGGACGACGACGATCGGTCCGGCCGGCGTGCGGCGGCGGCGATCGCCGCCGACATCGGCCGCCAGATCGGCTGCCAGGCGATCGTCGTGACCCGTCCGACCCAGTCGGCCCTGCTCGCCGCGCTGGCGCTCCACCAGGTGGACTTCGCGCAGGTCGACCCGGCGGTGCTGGCGGTCGGCGAGCGGACGGTCGCGCTGACCGTGATGGGGGCCTACAGCGCGGCGGCGGACACCGCGGCGCGAGTCGGCGATCCGCCGCGCCTCTGGGCTCGGGACGACGGGCCGGTGGCGTCGCTGGAGGACGCCCGCGGGCGCCGCGTGGCGCTTGGCCCGGCGCTGACCGTGGCCGGCGACCTGGCGCCGCGCGCGGCGTTGCTGGCGGCGGGCGCGACGACCGCGGCCACGGTCCCGGAGCTCGCCTCCGAGGCAGCCGTCGTGACGCGTCCCGCCGACGACGCGCAGGCGCTGCGCGGGCTGAGCGGGGGCGACGTCGACGTGGCGCTGACCCGCGGTCCGGTGACCGATGCGCAGCGACGGGGCCTGCGGGCGCTGTGGACGGGGGAGGCGCCGCTGGCCGACCTGCTGGTGCTCCGCCCGGGGGTGCCGAACGACGTCCGGCGGTTGCTGCTGTCGGCGGTTCGCGACGTGCCCGGAGCGCTGCTCGCCCCGCTGGCCGAACGCCAGGGGATCGACCAGCCGATCCCGCTGCTGCCGGTGCCGCCGGAGCTCTACGACCCGGTCTCCGACCAGCTAGACGCGCTGACCGCCGGCGGCCTGGTGCCGTGATGCATGCGCCCGTCGTGCAACGGCGACGGGCGGGAACGCGCGCGACCCCGCCGGAGGGCGGGGCCGGGACGGTCCGGAACGACGACGGCCCCGCGGGTGGCGGGGCCGTGGTGCGGCCGGGGGCGGCCGCTCCGAGGAGCGTGCCGCTTCGGTCCTGCGACGATCAGGCGGCGACCGCGCCGACCACCGAGGTCGACCAGTCGATCACGGCCGTCGGCTTGACGACGTGCTTGCCCATGCCGAGCTGCTTGGGCTCCAGGCCGAGCGCCAGGCCGACCATCTGCGGCAGGTGCAGGACCGGCATCTGCAGGTTGCGCTTGATCGTGCGGTCGATCACCGGCTGCTGCATGTCCAGGTTGAGGTGGCAGAGCGGGCACGGCGTGACCAGGCAGTCGGCCTGCGCGGCCTTGGCGTCGGACAGGTGCTGCCCGGCCATCCGCATCGAGGTCTCCTTCTGCATCAGCGAGATCGGGAACCCGCAGCACTTCTGCGAGCCCGCGTAGTCGACGACGGTGCCGCCGAGCGTCTCGATCACGCGCTCCAGGTAGCGGTCGCGCGGATGCTCGTCGTCGATCCCCAGCCGCTCGACCGGACGCACGATGTAGCAGCCGTAGAACGGACCCACGCGCAGGTCGGTGAGCGGACGGCGGACCCGCCGGCCGAGCTCCTCCAGGCCGATCTCCTCGACCAGCATCCAGAGGAAGTTCTTGTTGGTCAGGCCCTTCTCGTAGGTCAGGCCCTCGGGCGCCAGGTGCTCGTTGACCGTGTCGCGGTACTCGGCGCTGGCGTCGAGCCGCTCCTGGCACTCGCCCTGCGCGCCCTGGCAGGTCGAGCAGATGTTCATCATCATGTCCGCGCCGTTCGCGATCTCCTGCTGCGCGAGCGCGAAGGTCCGGGCGTTGAGCGTGTCGGCCAGCTCCTGGTTGTGCTCGGCGATCACGCCGGCGCCGCAGCAGTTGCCGCGGTCCAGCTCGACCAGCTCGATGTCGAGCAGCGGGGCGACGGCGGCCATCGAGCCGTGCAGCTCGGGGGTGAAGCCACGGCTGACGCAGCCGGGCCAGTAGGCGACCTTCATCTCAGTTCTCCTGGTCCTGCTCGCGGGTGGCGGTGGGCGTCACGGGCTGCGCCGCTCCGGTGCCGACGGCGGGGATCGGGCCGGGGGCGGTGACGCTGCCCTCGGTCACGGGCCCGTCCTGGGGCTCCTCGTCGGGCTGGGTGATGTAGAGGTTCAGCTCCAGCCGCTCGTCGCGGGCGCCGATCTCGTCGTAGATCCGCCGGATCTGCGCCTGGTCGGGGTTCTTGTGGTGGAACAGCGCGGACTTCGGGGTGACCTTGCGCCGCAGCAGCGCCTTGGTGATCACCGGCAGCGAGGAGAGCAGCTCCTTGGCCGCGGCGGGGGCCAGCTTGCCGCCGTACGAGTCCGGGACCATGTTGGTCTCGTTCAGCGTGCCGTACTTGCGGACGCTGTTCACGATCGCCATCTCGTGCCGCTCGCCGTTGTTGCGGTCGACGATGTGGTGGTCCTGCGACGCGATCCGCCGCAGCCGCATGATCTGGCTCATCGGCGCGACGCCCTTCGGGCAGGCGTCGATGCACTTGAAGCAGTGCGTGCAGGCGTAGAGCCCGTGCGGGTCCTCGGCCAGGTCCTTGAGCCGCTCCTGCTGGCGCACGTCGCGCGGGTCGCCGACGAAGCGGTACGCCTTGGCCAGCGCCGCCGGGCCGATGAACAGCGGGTCGATCTCCATCGACAGGCAGTCGGACACGCACGACCCGCACTGGATGCAGGCCATCGACTGGGTGACGTCGACCATCGCCTCGCGCGGGACGATGTGCTCGCGCTCGGGCAGCGGGTCCTGGGCGAGCAGCCACGGGGTGACCCGCGCCTGCTTCTTCCAGTGGACCGCGTCCATGTCGACGATCAGGTCCTTGATCACGGGCATGTTGCCCATCGGCTCGATCGTGATGACCTGCGAGCCGTCGCGGTTGCGCTTGACCGCTTCCGACAGGTGCGTGTGGCAGGCCAGGCCCGGCTTGCCGTTGATCCGCGTGCCGCAGGAGCCGCAGATCGCGGCGCGACACGAGCAGCGGATGCCGATCGAGCCGTCCTTGTCGGCCTTGGCCTGGAGGATGCCGTCGAGCACCGAGCGGTGCGGCTCCAGGTGGATCTGGAACTCCTCGTAGTACGGCGCACGGCCGGACTCGGGGTCGTAGCGGCGCAGGCGGAGCGTGAACTCCTGGATCGCGTCGTCGCCGGTGCCCGAGAAGTTCTCGGCGGTGGAATCTGTCGTCGCCATCAGTACGTCCGCTCCATCGGCTCCCACTGGGTGAACGTGATCGGTGCCTGGCCGAGCTTGGCCGGGGCGTCGGCTCCTTCACCGTCCTGGGAGACGGTCAGGTGGAAGAGCCAGTCCTCGTCGTTGCGGTCCGGGTAGTCGGTCCGCGAGTGCGCCCCGCGCGACTCCTTGCGCTCGAGCGCGGAGACGGCGATCGCCTCCGAGCAGTCGAGCATGAAGTCGAGCTCCAGCGCCCCCAGCACGTCCTGGTTGAAGACCGTGCCGCTGTCGTCGATGTAGGCCGTCCGGGCCTCCTCCTGCAGGCGCTTGACGACGTCGAGCCCCTTCGCCATGCCCTCCTCGTCGCGGAAGACGGCGCAGTACTGGTTCATCGAGACGCCCAGCTCCTCCTTGATCTCGGAGACGCGGCGGCCGGTCTTCGGCCGGTCGATGATCGCCTTGATCTTGCGGCTGTCGTCCTGCAGCTGCGCGTCGGAGACGTTCGGCATCGCCATCGACTTGGCGACCTCGGCGGCGTGCTCGCCCGAGCGACGGCCGAAGATCAGCGTGTCGAGCAGCGAGTTGGCGCCCAGGCGGTTGCCGCCGTGGACGGACACGCAGGCGACCTCGCCCGCGGCGTACAGGCCGGGAACGTCGGTCTCGCCGTTGATGTCGGTCTTGACGCCGCCCATCGTGTAGTGCTGGCCGGGGCGGACCGGGATCGGCTCCTTGGTGATGTCGATCCCGGCGAAGTCGCGGCCCAGGTTGACGATCTCGCGGAGCGCCTCGAGCACGCGGTTCTTCGGGACGACCGTGACGTCCAGCAGCACGGAGTCCTTGAGCGGCCCGGTCCCGCGGCCCTCGTTGATCTCCTTCTGCTCGGCGCGGGAGACGACGTCGCGCGACGCCAGCTCCATCTTGTTCGGCGCGTCCTTCTCCATGAACCGCTCGCCGGCGGCGTTGAGCAGGTGCGCGCCCTCGCCGCGGGCGCCCTCGGTGATCAGGAACCCGTTGGCCGTCATGGTCGTCGGGTGGTACTGGATCATCTCCATGTCCATCAGCCGCGCGCCGGCGCGGTACGCGAGGGACATGCCGTCGCCGGTGCAGATCAGGCCGTTGGTGGTCGGCTTGAACGCCTGGCCGACGCCGCCGGTGGCGAGGATCGTGGTCTTCGCCGTGAAGGTCTGCATCTCGCCGGTGCGGATGTTCCGGGCGACGCAGCCGACGCAGCGCCCGGAGTCGTCCTTGACCAGCGAGGTGTTGAACCACTCCTCGTAGCGGTCGACGGTCTCGCTGTGCTTCATCAGCTGCTCGTAGAGCACGTGCAGGATCGCCTGGCCGGTGATGTCCGCG
>CAZFIQ010000140.1:1035-6823 GCA_964519185.1 uncultured Patulibacter sp. | reverse complement strand
GTCGACGCCACCGGGTTCAAGGTGTTCTTCGCCCTGCCGGGCATTGTCCTGGCGACGATCTTCGTGACGCTGCCGTTCGTCGTCCGCGAGGTCGAGCCGGTGCTGCACGAGATCGGCGAGGAGCAGGAGCAGGCCGCCGCCACGCTCGGCGCGTCGCGCTGGCAGACCTTCTGGCGGGTCACCCTGCCGGCGATCCGCTGGGGCCTGACCTACGGCGTCGTCCTGACCGTCGCCCGCTCGCTCGGCGAGTTCGGCGCGGTGATCATGGTCTCGGCCGGCGTCGCCGGCGAGTCGCAGACGCTGACGCTGCTGGTCCACGCCCGCTACATCGACGACCACAACACCTTCGGCGCCTACTCCGCGTCGACGCTGCTGATGATCCTGGCGATCATCACGCTGCTGCTGATGACCCTCCTCGACCGCAAGAGGCACTCCGCATGACCGCCCCGAACGCCCAGCCGGCCTCCGAGCGCGACGAGCTGCACCGCGCGGTCGCCGCGTCGACGGCGATCGTCGCCGAGTCGCACGCGATCGTGGTCGAGGGCCTGAACAAGCACTACGGCGACTACCACGCCCTGCGCGACATCGACCTGACGATCCCGGGCGGCTCGCTGACCGCGCTGCTCGGCCCGTCGGGATCGGGCAAGTCGACGCTGCTGCGCGCGGTCGCCGGCCTCGAGGTCCCCGACTCGGGCACCGTCGTGATCGGCGGCGACGACGTCACCTTCGTCCCGCCGCAGGCGCGCGAGATCGGCTTCGTCTTCCAGCACTACGCGGCGTTCAAGCACCTCAACGTGCGCGACAACGTCGGCTTCGGTCCGTCGATCCGCAAGCTGCCGAAGGCCGAGATCCGCCAGCGGGTCGACGAGCTGCTGGAGATCGTCGGGCTCGGCGGCTACCAGGAGCGCTACCCGTCGCAGCTGTCCGGCGGCCAGCGGCAGCGGATGGCGCTGGCCCGCGCGCTGGCGGTCCAGCCGAAGGTGCTGCTGCTCGACGAGCCGTTCGGCGCGCTCGACGCCAAGGTCCGCGACGACCTGCGCAAGTGGCTGCGCGGACTCCAGTCGGAGACCGGCGTGACGACGGTCCTGGTCACCCACGACCAGGAGGAGGCGCTCGACGTCGCCGACCACATCGCGGTGCTGGCGGAGGGCCGGATCGAGCAGTGGGGGAGCCCGCGCGAGGTCTACGACCAGCCGACCAACGACTTCGTCAAGTCGTTCCTGGGCCCGACCGCGCGGCTGCGCGGCCAGCTCGTCCGCCCGCACGACCTGGTCCTGTCGCACGAGCCGGTCGAGGACGCCGTGCCGGTCACCGTCGAGCGGGTCGTCCACCTGGGCTTCGAGGTCCGGATCGACCTGGTCGACCCCGACCACGGCGCGCTGTCGGCGCAGACCACCCGCGGCGAGGCCGCGCGCCTGGACCTGCAGGTCGGGCAGCGCGTCTACGTCCGGACCGGCCAGCCGGCCGCGGCGTAGCCGGCCGGCGGCCACCAGCCCGCCGCGCGGGACCACATCACCTTCGGTACCTCCACGGTCCAGAAGGTGACGCGCTAGCGGAAGACCCCGGCCAGCCGCTCCAGCCCGTGCGCGATCTGCGTCGGGTCGTGGGCGGTGAACGACATCCGCAGGGTCCGCGGGTCGGGGTCGCGGGCGTAGAACGGCGCACCGGGCACGTAGGCGACGTGGGCCTCGATCGCGCGCGGCAGCAGCGCGGTCGCGTCGTAGCCCTCCGGCAGGCGCAGCCAGAGGAACATCCCGCCGTCCGGCGTCGCCCACTCGGTGCCCGCCGGCATCACCGCGGGCAGCCCGGCGAGCATCGCGTCGCGACGCTCGCGGTAGACGGTCCGCAGCCGGTCGAGGTGCGCGTCCAGATCGACGTGCGCGAGCCAGCGCGCGGTGGCGGCCTGGTCGACGGTCGACGAGTGCAGGTCGGCGGCCTGCTTGGCGACGGTCAGCATGCCGTGGAGGTGGGCGGGCGTGCGGACCCAGCCGATCCGCAGGCCGGGCGCGGCGACCTTCGAGAGCGTCGACAGCGCCAGCGTCTGCGGTGCGGCGGCCGGATAGGAGGCCAGCGCGGGCACCGGGTCGCCGGCGTAGCGGAGCTCGCCGTAGGGGTCGTCCTCGACGGTCCAGAGCCCGGTCCGGCCCATCACGTCGGCGAGCGCGGCCCGCCGCTCCGCGGTCAGGGTCCGGCTGGTCGGGTTGTGGAAGGTCGGCACCGTGTAGAGCAGCTTCGGCCGGTGCTCGGCGACCAGGCGCTCGACCTCGTCCGGCAGCAGCCCGCCGTCGTCGCACGGCACCGGGACCAGCTCGGCACCGGCCAGCTGGAACGCCTGCAGCGCCGCCAGGTAGCTGGGGTCCTCGACCAGCACCACGTCGCCCGGCTCGACGAAGACCTGGGCGATCAGCGTGAGCGCCTGCTGCGAGCCGCTGGTGATCAGCAGCTCGTCGGGCGCGGTCGGCAGGCCGCGCACGGTCAGCCGGTCGGCGATCCGACGGCGCAGCTCGGGGTCGCCCTCGGTCGTCGAGTACTGCAGGCTGCGACCCGCCGAGCGCGCGTCGAGCACCGACGAGAACGCCTCCCGCAGGCCGGCGTGGTCGAACAGCTCCGGCGCCGGCAGGCCGCCCGCGAACGAGAGGATGCCGCTGCGCTCGGTCAGGGCCAGCAGGTCGCGTACCGGCGAGCTGACGACGCCGCGCAGACGGGCGGCGACCGGAGCTTCGGAACCGGGAGGCGAGAGCGACATAGGCAGGGAACGATACGCCGACCGCCGCTCCCGGCGTCCGGCGCCGTTTCCCGCGCGCGCGGAGGTCGACGGTCGCGGGGGCGAGGGGATGGGGGTGGGGTGGGGACCGGCTCCCGCCCCCGGCCGAAACACGATGTTCATCGGCCGGAGGGGCCGGATCGCTAGCCTCCGTGCATGAGCACCGTCCCCCGGTTGCGCTTCGGCTTCGACAACACGTTCGTGCGCGAGCTGGAGGGACTGTACGAGCGCTGGCAACCGGCCGGGGCCTCGCGCCCCACGATCCTGGCGCTGAACCGCCCGCTGGCGGCGGAGCTGGGACTGGACCCGGACGGGCTCGCGTCCGACGAGGGACGCGACGTCCTGGCGGGCAACCTGGTGCCCGACGACGCCGATCCGGTCGCCCAGGCCTACGCCGGCCACCAGTTCGGCTCCTACTCGCCCCGCCTGGGGGACGGACGCGCGCTGCTGCTGGGCGAGCTGGTGACCCCCGACGGTCAGCGCGTCGACCTGCACTTCAAGGGCTCCGGGCGGACGCCCTTCGCCCGCGGCGGCGACGGCAAGGCGGCCGTCGGGCCGATGCTGCGCGAGTACCTGATCAGCGAGGCGATGCACGCGCTCGGGATCCCGACGACCCGCTCGCTGGCGGTCGTCGCGACCGGCGACGACGTGCTCCGCGAGACCAAGCTGCCGGGCGCGCTGCTGACGCGCGTGGCGGCCAGCCACCTGCGCGTCGGCGCCTTCCAGTACGCCGCCCAGGCAGCCGACCGGACGCTGGTCCGGCGCCTGGCGCACTACGCGATCGATCGCCACCATCCGCACGCGAGCGACGCCGCGCACCCGTACCTGAGCCTCTACTCGGCCGTCGTCGACGCGCAGGCCGCGCTCGTCGCGCAGTGGATGCTGGTCGGCTTCGTCCACGGGGTGATGAACACCGACGCCTACGATCCCGCCGCCGTCTTCAGCTCGATCGACCACGGCGGCCGCTACGCCTACGGCAACCAGCCGCACCTGGCCCAGTGGAACCTGGCGCGGCTGGCGGAGTCGCTGCTGTCGCTGATCGACGAGGACAGTGAGGTCGCCGTCGACGCGGCGATGCAGGTGCTGTCGAGCTTTCCGCAGCGCTACGGCGACTACTGGCTGGCCGGCATGCGCGCCAAGCTCGGCCTGCCCGAGCCGCCCGCCGCCGAGGGCCAGGCCGACGCGGGGGCGGGAGAGGACGCGGAGCCCCCCGCCGACCTGGAGCTGATCAACGAGCTGCTCGCGCTGATGCAGGCCGAGCGCGCCGACTTCACCGCGACCTTCCGCGGGCTCTCCGGCCTGCTGACGGGCCAGGATCCGGCGGTCCGCGAGCGGTTCGGCGACGGCGACGCGTTCGACGGCTGGGTCGCGCGCTGGCGGGCGCGGATCGGCGACCGCGACCCTGATCGGGTCGCCGCGGAGATGGATCGCGTCAACCCGCTCTACGTGCCGCGCAACGAGCGGGTCGAGGAGGCGCTGGTGGCCGCGACCGCCGGCGACCTGGCGCCCTTCGAGCGGCTGCTCGACGTCGTCCGCCGCCCGTACGAAGCACAGCCCGGCGCGGACGCCTACGCCGAGCCCGCGGCGGTCGGCGCGGCGCCGTACCGGACGTTCTGCGGGACCTGACCGGCGAAGCGGCGCCCGGTGCGCTGGTAGGTTGCACGCAAGCAACGGGACGGACCGCACCCGGCGATGCAGCGGCGTTGCGGGGTCGGGCGTCCCGCTGGATCCCCCCGAACCAGAGGCTTCCCCCATGGCCCGCAGGACCCCTTCCGTGCCGTCCGCGACACCAATCGCCGGCGGTGCGCGCGTGCTCGCTCGGCGCGTCGCCGTTGGCGTCGTCGCCGCGACCGCGACGATCGCCGTCGCCCCGAGCGTCGCGTCCGCCAACACCGTCGAGCTGACGCCGCCGCCGATCGAGAAGCCGCTGCCGATGAAGCAGACCGCCGTCCGCGTGGCGGTCACGAACACCGGCAGCAAGCGCCTGACCGGCCTGTCGTTCAACGTGCGCTCGACCAAGGGCGTGCGCGTCCGCGTCGTCGGGGCGCGGAAGGGCAGCACCACCACCCGCACGCTGAAGGCGCTCGGCGCCGGCAAGACGACGCGGGTCACGGTCCGCCTGCAACGCCTGAAGGGCGGCCCCAAGAAGGGCGCCGTCACCGTTCGGGTGCAGCGCAAGAAGCGGACGATCGGGTCGCAGCGGTTGCAGTTCGGCGTCACCCCGGTCAACCCGAACACGTTGGCCGGGCGCTACTTCTGGGGCTCGACCTACACGCTCAACGGGACCCGGCAGGAGACGCTCTACTTCACGAACGACAACCTGGTCTTCACCGACGACATGGAGAGCGCGTACGCGACCTGCGCGGCGGCGGACGAGAAGTGCCGGCCGTACCAGTACACGGCCAAGGGCAACCAGCTGGTGATCGACGGCAAGCCCGCGACGCTGAACGGTCGCAAGCTGGAGTACGACGGGCAGAACTACTTCGAGTGGGCAGCGCCTCCCGCCGGTATGCGCTTCGCGGCGAACCTGACCTACGCCAACTCGTCCGGCATCTGCCCGCTCTACTGCAACTACTTCCGCGAGGACCTGCAGTTCTTCGCCGACGGGAAGGTCGTCCGCGGGTCGGTCGTCTCCGGCACCGGCCCGATCGTCGACTACGGCATCGTGCCGCCCGACCGCCTCGCCAACTACGAGATCCGCCCCGACGGCACGCTCCTGATGGCGTTCGCCGACGGCAAGCAGCGGATCGAGACGATCGCCTTCTTCCTGGCCGAGGACGGCAAGCTGCAGTCCCCGAGCGACGGCATGCTGCTGGGCGGCGACGGCTACTTCGACATCACCAAGGACTGATCGTCGGCCCGGCGTCGGGCCATGGGATCGGTGATCCCCACGCCACGCCTACTCGCGAGTAGCCACGGTCGGCTACTGGTGAGTAGGATGCACCCGAGAGGCGCACGGATCGGCCGGCGCGTCGTGTCAGTGGGGGCGAGATCATGGAGCAGTTCAGCGGTCGCGTTGCGGCG
>CAZFIQ010000140.1:0-1025 GCA_964519185.1 uncultured Patulibacter sp. | reverse complement strand
GGCGATCACCGGAGCGGGGTCGGGCATCGGACGGGCGCTCGCCCAGCGCCTGGCGGCCGACGGCTGCCACCTGGCGCTCTCCGACATCGACGGCGACGCGGTCGCGGCGACCGCTTCGCAGCTGGCGTCGACCGGGGTCAAGATCACCACGACCGCGCTCGACGTCGCCGACGAGGCCGCGGTCTACGCCTGGGCCGATACGGTCGTCGCCGACCACGGCAAGGTCAACCTGATCTTCAACAACGCCGGCGTGGCGCTGTCCGGCACCGTCGCCGACCTGAGCCTCGACGACTACCGCTGGATCGTCGACGTCAACTTCTGGGGCGTGGTCTACGGCACGAAGGCGTTCCTGCCGCACCTGGAGGCGGCGGGCGAGGGCCACGTGATCAACATCTCGAGCATCTTCGGGCTGGCCTCCCAGCCGCTGATGAGCGGCTACAACGCGACCAAGTTCGCGGTCCGCGGGTTCACCGAGTCGCTGCGCCAGGAGCTCGACCTGTCGGGCTCCTCGGTCTCGTCGACCTGCGTCCACCCGGGCGGGATCAAGACCAACATCGCCAAGGCCGCGCGGATGGATCCGAGCACCACCACGCTCACCGGTCAGGAGAGCGCGAAGGCGACCAGCGAGTTCGAGAAGTCGTTCATCACCACGCCCGACAAGGCGGCCCGGACGATCCTCGACGGCGTGCGCAAGGACCGCCGGCGGGTGCTGATCGGCCCCGACGCGCGGATCTTCGACGCGCTCTCGCGGCTGACCCCCGGCGGCTTCCAGCGGATCACGACGGCGGTGGTGAAGTCGCGCAGCAAGAAGTAGCCGCGGCCGCGGCGGGGGCTACCGCTCGGGACTCCCGTTGCGACCCGGCAGGGCCAGGCCGGTCTCGTAGGCCAGCACCACCGCCTGGACGCGATCCCGGAGGCCGAGCTTGGCCAGGCAGCGGGTGACGTGGGTCTTGACCGTTGCCTCGGAGAGGAACAGCGTCCCGGCGATCTCGGCGTTGGAGAGCCCCTGCGCGACCAGGCCGAGT
>CAZFIQ010000139.1:2727-6832 GCA_964519185.1 uncultured Patulibacter sp. | reverse complement strand
CGTGATGTGCTCGAGCTCATGGCCGAGGGGCGCAGCAACGGCTCGATCGCCGAGGCGCTGGTGGTCAGCGCGGGGGCGGTCGAGAAGCACATCTCGAGCATCTTCAGCAAGCTCGACCTGCCGACGTCGGGGTCCGAGCACCGCCGCGTGCTCGCGGTGCTCAGCTTCCTGCGGGCGGGGGCCTAGGACCTATCCCTGCAGGGCGGGGTCAGGCCCCGGGGCCGCCGCGGCTCGGCAGACGGTCGCGGAGGTCGGCCAGGCTGGTCGGCGTCCCGGCGAGCTTCCAGCCCTTCCAGCCGTTCGCGGTGACGCCCAGCTCCCGGGCCAGTGCGGTGCTCGGCGACGCGTAGGCCACGCCGCCGACCCGCAGCTGGCCCGAGGCAAGCACCTCCGCCCGCGCGGTCCGCTGCTCGCCGGTCCTGCGGTTCCGCTGCCGGGCCTCCAGCTCGTCGCCGACCGACAGGATGCCGGCGGCGAGCAGGTCGGAGATCGATCCGCCGATCCGGGTGTACTTGCCGCCGGGCCGGGCGACCTCCTCCTCGGTGGGGCCGACGTCGGCGGGGGAGGAGAGCGAGACCCCGACGAGCTTGAGCGCCTCGAGGATCGTCCGCACGAACGCGTCGAGCGACGCCCGCTCATGGGCCGGCAGGGTCCCGTCGGCGTCACGCTGACCCTCGAACAGGACGACGCCGGGACGGGCCCGCAGCTCGTCCGCGAGCGCACCTTCGATGTAGCGGATCTGCGCCGAGTTGAAGCCGACGTCGGTGTCGCGGATCACCGCCAGGCCGCGCCACCAGGCGATCGGCGGGCTGCGCACGTGCTGGGTCAGCCGGCTGCGCAATCGGGTCGACTGCCCGACCCGCACCTCGGTCCGCTGCCCGTGGGCGATCGTGCCGACCAGCACGTAGACCCCCGGGGCGTTCCAGACCCGCGCGTCGAGCGCCGCGACCGCGTCGCGATCGACGAGCACCGTCCGCAGCGCGTGGAGGTCGAAGTCGACCCGCAGCGGCGCGTGCGGGTCGGCCGGAATCCGGACACCGGCCGTCAGCAGGGGCGTGCTCATGCGCCTGATTCTGGCGTACACGGGGTTGCCGGGACGGACGGTGGCCGGATGTGCGCGGTCGGCCGCCGCCCGAGCGTCGGCCGGGATCGGGAGCGGGGCGTCGTGTCGGCGCGCCCGTTCCGCGGGAGCTCAGCGGCTCACGCTGCGGCCTTCGCCGCCAGCTGTCCGCACGCGGCGTCGATGTCGCGGCCGCGGATCAGGCGGATCGTGGCGTTGAAGCCGTTGTCCTCGAGGGTCTGGCGGAAGCGCTCCATCTGCTCGCGCTCGGACCCGTCGTAGATCGAGTCGGTCGGGTTGTACGGGATCAGGTTGATCTTGTACTTCCACGGCTCGAGCAGGTCGGCCAGCAGCTGGGCCTGCTCGACCGAGTCGTTGACCCCGCCGAGCATGATGTACTCGACGAAGATCATCTTGCGGCGCTTCTCGTAGAAGCGGTCGCAGGCGGCCTTGACGTCCTCGAGCGAGTAGCGCTCGTTGACCGGCATGATCTGGGTCCGCACGTCCGGATCGGCGGAGTGCAGCGACCACGCCAGCCGCACCGGCACGTCGCTCTCGGTCAGCTTGTCGATCCCGGGGACCCAGCCGACGGTGGAGATCCCGGTCCGGCGGTGGGTGATCCCGACGTCCGGCAGCCGCCGGCAGACCTCGAGCACGTTCGGCAGGTTCATCATCGGCTCGCCCATGCCCATGAAGACGCAGTGGTCGAGCTGGTCGATCCGCCGTAGGTGCAGCGCCTGGTCGAGGATCTCCCCGGCGGTCAGGTTGCGCCCGAACTTCATCGCGCCGGTGGCACAGAAGGTGCAGGTCAGCGGGCAGCCGGACTGCGACGACACGCAGATCGAGCGGCGGCCGTCCTTGTACCGCATCAGCACGGTCTCGATCGGCCGGCCGTCGTGGGTCTGCAGCAGCAGCTTGACGGTGCCGTCCGAGGCCTCGGCGCGGCGGATCTCGGTCAACGTCGAGAACGGCACGCGTTCGGTCAGCTCGTCGCGGAGCTTGGCCGGCAGGTTCGACATCTCGTCGTAGCCGCGGGCGCCGCCGGCCGTCCACTTCCAGATCTGGTCGAACCGGAAGCGCGGCTGACCGAGCTCCTCGAGGGTGCTGCGCAACAGATCCAGGTCCACAGGGGAATGATGGCAGGGCGCGTCTGCGGCGTCCGTGGCGGGGCGCACGCGCGGCAGGGCGGCGGCCGTCCGAAGACGTGCACGGGCGGGCGGCGACGGACGCCGCGATGGTGGGTACCGGATAGGTTTCGGCGATGCGTACGCGGCACAGGGCGATAGCGGCAGGGCTGCTGGTGACGGCGGGCCTGGTCGGGAGCGGAGCCACCACGGCGCACGCCGGATCGGGCTGGCAACCCACCGGATCGATGTCGACGGTCCACCGTGGGCACGGTGCGGCGTTGCTGAACGACGGCCGGGTCCTGGTGGTGAGCGGGTTCAACAGCATCACCGGAGCGGTCCCGGAGAACGAGCTCTACGACCCGATCGCCGGGACGTGGAGCCCGGCGGCTCCGCCCCTCGTCGCACGGCACTACGCCTCCACCACCAAGTTGCCGGACGGGCGCGTCCTGCTCGCCGGGGGGTGGACCGGGGCCCGGGTGGTGACGAACCACGCCGAGATCTACGACCCGAGCAGCAACACCTGGACCGCGACCGGACCGATGGGCGAGAAGCGCAACGGGCACACGGCGGTCCTGTTGGACAACGGCAAGGTGCTGGTGGCCGGCGGGGCGAACGACGCCCGAGACGCATCCGCCACGGCCGAGCTCTACGACCCGGCGGTCGGCACGTGGTCGTTGGCCGGGTCGTTCGGCGAGGGCCGGGAGAACCACCAGAGCACGAAGCTCGCCGACGGTCGGGTGCTGATGGCCGGTGGCGTCTCCCACGGCGGGGGCACGGCGTACCGCTCCAGCGCGTGGATCTACGCGCCGGCGACCAACACCTGGACGGAGACCGGACGGATGACGACGCCGCGGACGCAGATGCAGGGCGGTCTGCTCCCCGACGGCACGGTTCTGGCGCCGGGTGGCGTCAACGGCAGCGGGCCCGTCGCTTCGGCCGAGCGGTTCGACCCGCAGACCAACAGCTGGACCGCGGCGGGCATCCCGGGTGTCACCGGCAACGTCAGCTACGGCGTCATGCTGCAGGACGGACGCTTCCTGCTGACCGCGGACTACTCCACGGCGACCCCGATCTACGACGGGGCGCTGTTGCCCGCGACCGCCGGCTGGTCGTCGCGATACGAGTCGGGTGCTTCACGGACGTTGTCGACGCTGACCGTGTTGCAGGACGGTCGAGTGCTCAACGCCGGCGGGTCGGACTTCGCGTCCGCCGAGCTCTTCACCCTGCCGACCGAGCGGGGAGCAACCGGCGGCGCGTTCCCGGAGACCGAGGTGGAAGCGGCGGTCGAGCAGGACATCACGCTGACCAACGACGGCGGCCGTCCGCTGTGGATCGACGGTACGGGCCTCGCCGGCGACGACGAGGACGACTTCGCAATCGTGTCCGACGACTGCGGGGCAGAGGCCCTGCAGCCCGATGAGACCTGTGTGGTGCGTGTGCGGTTCTCGCCGTCGGCTGTCGGTGCCCGCACCGCCGAGCTGACGGTCGACGACAACGCCGAGACGTCGTCGCCGGTGATCCTGACCGGCACGGGCGTGGCGCCGGTGGACCCGCCCGTCGATCCGCCGACCGGTCCGGGCCTGCCGTTCCCGCCGTCGCTCCCCGATCCGCGGGTCGGTCCCCCGCCGATCCCGTCCCCGCCCGGGCCGCCGTCCTGCTCCCAGCCGTACCTGACGCTCGTCGGGATCACGGCGACGGGCAGCGCGAAGGCGTCGCGGGTGCGGTTGTCCGGTCTCGCCACGCCGTCGCTGGCCGGGCGGACGGTCACGGTCCTCCGCGGTCAGACCCGGGTCGGCCGCGCGCGGGTGGCGGCGGACGGAACGGTGGCGACCACGGTGCGGGCACCGAGCAACCAGCGGGCGCGCAACGTCGCTCGCTACCGGCTCTCGATCGACGGGGTCACCGGGTCGGCCGCGCT
>CAZFIQ010000139.1:0-2717 GCA_964519185.1 uncultured Patulibacter sp. | reverse complement strand
GGCCGCGCTGAAGGCGACGCGTCGGGTGGCTTCGGCGCAGCGCTCGTCGCTGTCGGACGGCCGGATCCGGGTGACGGGCCGGGTGGCGGGGGTCCGCCGGGCGACGACGCTCGAGGTCCGCAGCACCCCCGTCTGCGGGCCGAAGGTCCGGGGCGTCCGCGTGCGCACCGACCGCCGCGGCCGGTTCCGGGTGACGTTGGACGCGCCGCCGGCCGGCGTGCCGGCGGTCGTCCACCGGGTCTGGCTGCAGAACCGCAGCGTCACGTTGCCGATCGTGGTGACCGCGGCGCGCTGAGGACCCGGTCCGCGGGGGAGCCGGCATCTGCCATCCTCCGCTGTCCGCCCATGCGCCTGCAGAAATTCCTCGCCCACGCGGGCGTCGCATCGCGTCGCGCGTCCGAGCAGATCGTCTGGGACGGCCGCGTGACCGTCGACGGCGCGCTAGCCACCGATCCCGCGCGCGACGTGACCGCCGACCACGACGTGCGGGTCGACGGGGTCCCGGTGCGGATCGCCGAGAGCACCGTGGTCTACGCGCTCAGCAAGCCGGCCGGGGTGGTGTCGACCGCGGCCGACACCCACCGTCGGCGGACGGTCGTCGAGCTGGTCCCCGCCGGCCAGCGGCGGCTCTACCCGATCGGCCGGCTCGACGTCGACACCACCGGGCTGATCCTGCTGACCGACGACGGCGAGCTGGCGGACCTGCTGACCCACCCGCGCTACGAGGTCCACAAGACCTACGTGGCGACGGTGAACGGCGGGCCGGTCGGTGCGGACGACCTGGCGGCGCTGCGGGCCGGCGTCGAGCTGGAGGACGGCCGGACGCTGCCGGCCGGCGTCGAGCAGACCGCGCCGGGCGTGCTGCGGATCACCCTCCGCGAGGGGCGCAAGCGCCAGGTCCGCCGGATGCTCGATGCGGTCGGCCACCCGGTCCGTTCGCTGCGTCGCGTCCAGCTCGGCCCCTTGGAGCTCGGCGACCTGCGCGACGGCGAGTACCGCGCGCTGGACCCGGGCGAGGTCGTCGCCCTGCGCGCGGCGGCGGTCCGCCCCGACGACCGCTGAGGGAACGGGCCCGAAGAGCCGATCCGTAGGCCGCGACGCCGCGTCGTGCGGCGCGCGCTGCGATCATCCCAGCGATGCGGATGCACGCCCTTCGCGGAGCGATCTCGGTCGAGCAGGACGACGCGGAGGAGATCCGCACGCGGACGGTCGAGCTGATGCGCGAGCTGCTCGACCGCAACGACCTCAGCCCCGACGACATGGTCAGCTGCATCTTCACCGCGACGCCGGACCTGAAGGCCGCGTTCCCGGCCGCGGCGGCGCGGGAGATGGGCTTCGACCAGGTGCCGCTGATGTGCGCGGTCGAGATCGACGTGCCCGGTGCGCTGCCCCGGATCATCCGCGTGATGGCCCACTACCAGGTGGCCGACGAGGCGCACCGCGCGCGCCACGTCTACCTCGGTCGCGCGAAGGCGCTGCGCGCCGACCTCGAGAGCGCGCAGTAGCCGCGCCGTCCCGCGGCGCAGAACGGGGCCATCGGGAAGATCGCCGGTGGGTCGGCCACCCAACGTCGTCGGTCGCCACGTGGGACGATGACGCGGTGACCCTGAAGCTGACCGCCAACGCCGCGAGGATCCCGTACTACCCGACGGCCGGCGGCTACAGCCTGCCCGACGGGGTCGCCCTGCTGGCGTCCAACGAGTGCCCCGATCCACCGCTGCCGGAGGTCGTCGAGGCGGCCGCGCGGGCGCTGGTCGCGACCAACCGCTACCCGGACCCGTCGTACCGCCCGCTGCGCGAGGCGCTCGGCGCGCAGACCGGGGTCGACCCGTCGCTGATCGCGGTCGGCAACGGCTCCTGCGAGGTCCTGCTGGCGCTCGGCGAGGCGCTGCTCGAGCCGGGCACCGAGCTGGTCTACGCCTGGCCGTCGTTCTCGGTCTACCCGCACCTGGAGGCCGCCTCCGGCGCGACCGCGGTCCGCGTGCCGCTCGACGCCGACCACCGTCACGACCTCGACGCCCTCGCCGCGGCGATCACCGACCGCACCCGGCTGGTGATCGTCTGCAACCCGAACAACCCGACCTCGACCGGGTTGCCGCTCGACGCGATCCGCGCGTTCCTGGCCAAGGTGCCGGAGGACGTCGTCGTGCTGCTCGACGAGGCCTACGTCGAGTTCGCCGAGCAGTACCGCCCGGAGGACTCGATCCCGCTGCTCCAGGAGCACCCGCAGATCGTGCTGCTGCGCACGTTCTCGAAGATCTACGGGCTGGCCGGCCTGCGCGTCGGCTACGGGCTCTGCTCGACGCCGGAGCTGGTCGCCGCCGTCGAGCGTGTCCGCCAGCCGTTCGTGGTCAACGTCGCCGCGGAGGCGGCGGCCGTCGAGGCGCTCCGGCACCCCGGCCAGATCGCCGCGCGGATCGCCCAGGCGCGCGAGTCGCGGGCGCAGCTGGCGACCGGCCTGGGTCGGCTCGGCATCGTCCCGGCGGAGTCGGAGGCGAACTTCTGCTGGTTCGACCTGCCGGTGCCCGCGGGCGGCGACGCGGGGGAGCGGGAGCAGCAGGTGATCGCGGCCCTGCGCGAGGACGGGATCGTGATCCGCTCCGGCGGCGCGCTCGGCCGGCCCGGAGCGGTCCGCGTGACCTACGGGACCCCGGCCGACAACGAGCGGCTGCTCACCGCGCTCGGCCGCGCGCTGGCGTAGGGCCGCGCGCTCGCGG
>CAZFIQ010000138.1:0-6854 GCA_964519185.1 uncultured Patulibacter sp. | reverse complement strand
CGAACGGCGCGCTGCTCTGCATCCCGACGGCGTTCATGTCGTGGACCGGCGAGGCGCTCGACACCAAGATCCCGCTGCTGCGCTCGATGGACGTGCTCAGCCGCTCGGCCGTGCGCGCCCTGCGCCTGCTCGGCGACGAGGAGCCGCAGCGCGTGTTCACCACGATCGGTGCCGAGCAGGAGTACTTCCTGATCGAGGAGCAGTACTACTACGAGCGTCCCGACCTGCAGCTGACCGGCCGCAGCCTGTTCGGCGCCCAGCCGCCGAAGGGCCACGAGCTCGACGACCACTACTTCGGCACGATCCCCGAGCGCGTGCTGGCGTACATGCTCGAGGCCGAGCTCGTGCTCCAGAAGCTGGGCGTGCCGGTCAAGACCCGCCACAACGAGGTCGCCCCGGGCCAGTACGAGCTGGCGCCGCTGTTCGAGACCTCGAACGTCGCCGCCGACCACCAGCACCTGGTGATGCAGGTGCTCGAGACGGTCGCCCCGAAGTACGGCCTGATCTGCCTGCTCCACGAGAAGCCGTTCCGCGGCGTCAACGGCTCGGGCAAGCACAACAACTGGTCGATGAGCACGGACCTGGGCGGCAACCTCCTCGATCCGGGCGACACGCCGCACTCGAACCTGATCTTCCTGTTCTACTGCTCGGCCGTCATCAAGGCGATCGACACGCACCAGGGGCTGCTGCGCGCGACCGCGGCGAGCGAGGGCCAGGACCACCGCCTGGGCGCCAACGAGGCCCCGCCGGCGATCATCTCGATCTTCCTCGGCGGCGAGCTGGAGGCGGTCTTCGACGCGATCGAGGCGGGCGAGGGCGACCCCTCGTCGCCGGGATCGTTCCTCGGCATGGGCACGCCGGTGCTGCCCCCGCTGCCGCGGCACGGCGGTGACCGCAACCGCACCTCGCCGTTCGCCTTCACCGGCAACAAGTTCGAGTTCCGGATGCTCGGCTCGTCGCAGTCGCTCGGCCTGACCAACACCGTCCTCAACACGATCACCGCCGAGGCGATCGACGAGCTGGCCGACCAGCTGGCGGCCAAGCTCGACGCCGGCACCGAGCTGGCGACCGCGGTCACCGAGGTCACCGCCGAGACCTACGCCGCCCACAAGCGGATCATCTTCTCCGGCGACGGCTACGGGCAGGAGTGGCAGGAGGAGGCCGAGCGTCGCGGGCTGCTGAACCTGCGGACCACGCCGGACGCGCTGCCGGAGGTCGTCGCCGACGCGTCGATCGCGCTGTTCGAGAAGTACGACGTGCTCTCCAAGCGCGAGGTCGAGGCCCGGTACGACGTGCTCGTCGAGCAGTACGGCGTGAAGGTCAACATCGAGGGCGAGACCGCGGCGCACATGGCGCGGACGCTGATCTTCCCGGCCGCCGTCGAGCAGCTGCGGCGGCTCGAGTCGGCCGGTCTCGATGCCCCCGCCGCCGAGGTGCGCGAGCTGGCCAACGAGCTGTACACCCGTATCCTCCAGCTCGAGAAGATCAACGCGACGGAGGGTGAGCTGTCGGACATCGGCCACGCTCGCTTCCTCCGCGACGAGCTGCTCCCGGCGATGAGCGGCGTCCGCGAGATCGCGGACCAGCTCGAGAAGATCGTGGCCGACGACATCTGGCCGCTGCCGCTGTACCAGGAGATGCTCTTCATCAAGTAGCAGCTCCGGCAACGATCTCCGGCCGCCGGAAACGGCAGGGGACGGGTCCAGCCACGGGGCGGTGGCTGGTCCCGTTCCCTGGCCTCATCGACGGCCAGGAGATCGCGGTGCAGGATCCGGGCCCCCGGTACGCGCGAGCGTGCTGGGGGCTCGGTCGTTGGGAGGAGACCGCTCCGGCGCCGGCCGCTCCGCAGCGTCCGGGACGGTCGTTATACACCGCTCAGGAATCGGGAGTACCGTTCGCCGCGCTTCCACGGCCATCGGGGCCCGCGTGAGCACCGATTGGCCACCTCCGCGGTGGCGAGGAAGGACGCACCTGATGGGTGCAATCGAGACCGTTCGTGCCCACGGGCACCGTTGTCCCCACCCGGGTCCGAACGCCGCGGAGCCGGCCGCCCTCGCGCGCCCGGGAAACCGGAGAGCACGATGAGCACCGCCGAGCTGCACGCGACGGGCGCGGCCGAGCTGACCGCGCGCGACTGGCGCGTGGCCCTGGCCCCGTACGAGCGGGCCTCGACGGTCCGCGCGCTGCGCGACCTGGCGACCTCGGTCGTGCCGTTCCTGGCGCTCGTCGCCGCCGCGGTCGCGCTGGCGCCGGTGTCGGTCGTCGCCGCGCTGCTGGTGCTGGTCCCCGCCGCCGGCTTCCAGCTGCGGACGTTCATCGTCTTCCACGACTGCGCCCACGGGTCGTTCCTGCCCTCGCGGCGGGCCAACCGCTGGATCGGCCGGGTCCTCGGCGTGCTCGTCTGGACCCCGTTCGGAGCCTGGAAGCACAGCCACGCCGCGCACCACGCCACCGCCGGCGACCTGGACCGCCGCGGCCACGGCGACGTGCCGACGATGACCGTCCGCGAGTACCGCGACGCGTCGTGGATCGCGCGCCTCGGGTACCGGCTCTTCCGGCATCCCGCGGTGATGTTCACGATCGGGCCGTTCGTGGCGATGATGATCGTCCCGCGGTTCCCGCTTCCCGGCTCCCGCAAGCGGGTGCGCAACAGCGTGCTGCTCAACGACCTGGCGCTCGTGCTGGCGGTCGCCGGGTTCTGCCTGCTCTTCGGCTGGCAGACGTTCCTGCTGGTGCAGGTGCCGCTGACCGTGCTGGCCGGCGGCGCCGGCGTCTGGCTGTTCTTCGTCCAGCACCAGTTCGAGGACGCCTACTGGGAGCGCGGCGAGGAGTGGTCGTACCGCGACGCCGCGCTGCGGGGCAGCTCGTACCTGCGCCTGCCGCCGCTGCTGCGGTTCTTCACCGGCAACATCGGGCTCCACCACGTCCACCACCTCAGCGCGCGCATCCCGAACTACCATCTGCAGGCGGCCCACGACGACAACGACGTGTTCCACAGCGTGCCGGTGCTGACCGTCCGCGACGGGATCCGCGCCACGCGCCTCAAGCTGTGGGACGAGGACGAGCGGCAGCTGGTCCCGTTCCCGCGCCGCGGCGACGCCCGGGCGTGAGACGGCGGGCGTCCGCGGACGCCCGCCCGCGCGGCACCGGCCTACGACGTCGTCTCAGGAGCGCTCGCGCAGGTCGACCACCTCGATCTCGCGGCTCAGCGCCACGATCTCCGGGTCCCCGGTGAGCAGCGGCAGCCGGTCGCGCCTGGCCGTCGCGACGGCGAAGCAGTCGGCGTAGGCGATCCGCCCGCGGGCCTTGATCCGTGCCGCCTCGAGGACGAGCGACGCATCGGGTGCCTCGACCCGGCAGTCCTGCTGGGCGTCCAGCACGATCTGATGCGCGAGGTCGTCCCCGACCCGTCGGGCGAGGACGTAATAGACCTCTCCCAGGTTGATCCAGGAGACGCGCGCGTCACCGTCCTCGATCGCGTCGCGCACCGTGACCGCACCGGATTCCCCCTGGACCAACGCGATCAGGGCGTAGGAGTCGAGAACGACGGCCATCAGCGACGTTCCGCGTCACGCGCGGCCTCGCGCTGCCGCTCGGCTCGCAGATCGCCGACCAGGTCCAGCTCGGCGTCCTGCAACCGGCGGAACAGCCGGGAGACGGTGCTCGACCGCCGCACCACCAGCTCCTCGCCGCGTCGGGAGACGTCGACCTCGTCACCGGGCCGGATGCCCAGCTCGTCGCGGAGCGCCTTCGGGAGCACGACCTGGCCCTTGGGACCCACGCGATAGGTCATACCGTCGAGTATAACCGGCCGGGAGCATGCGGCCCGGGCCACGGCCGGCGTCGCCCGGGCCATGCCGCGCCGGCGAGCTGAGCCACTCCGTGGCCCGTGGCGACCCACATTCTTCTCCCCGTACCCGTTCCGTCCTCCCCGTTCTGTTAAGTTCAGGATCGCCGAATCCCCGGAAGCGTTCCGGGGAGCGGGGGACCCATGTGTCACTGGGGCTAATTCGCACCTTCTTGGTGCGGAGGCGCGACTCTTTCCGCGCCCGCCCGTCAGCTAACCCCGTAGGCGACCGAAGGAGCACGATGCCGCGTCACGGAGCCGATTCGCCACGACAGCCAGACGGACATGTCCGTCTGTCCCGTCGACTCCTCCCACCGCTGCTCGCCACCGCCGGCCTGCTGATCGCCGCACCCCACGCCGGGGCCGCGACCACGAGCGGCGGAGTCAACTTCTCGGCCGCCGCCGCGGCCGCTCCCGCCGCTCCGACCGCCGCGCCGGAGGCCCCCGCCGCCCCCGCCGCCCCGGAGGCGGCCGCCGCCCTGCCGGTGACCCCGACCGTCCCCGCCGTCCCGGTCACCCGCACCGTCCCGCTGACCCGCTCGCAGACCAGGAGCGTCCAGCGCAAGATCCGCGTCCGCCCGGACGGCGTGCTCGGCAGCAAGAGCCGGACCGCGCTCCGCCGCTACCAGTCGCGCCGCGCGCTGATGCGGACCGGCCGCCCGAACCTGCAGACCCTGCGCGACATGAAGCTCGGGTTCGCCGAGACGATCGCCGCCCGCCTGACCACCGCGGCCCACTCCGCGGTGCCCGTGGTCGTCGACGGCTACGCCTTCCCGGTCCTGGGCGCCTGGCGCTTCGGCGGCGCGGCGACGGTCTTCGGCGCCAACCGCGGGCACCAGGGCAACGACCTGTTCGCCGCCTGCGGCACCCCGCTCGGCGCCGCCTCGGGCGGCACGGTCAAGGTCAACAAGTTCGAGGGCCGGGCCGGCAACTACGTCGTCGTCACCGACACGCCGAGCGGCGAGGACCACGTGTACATGCACATGGAATCGCGCTCCACCCTGACCGTCGGTCAGCGGATCGAGGCCGGCACCCAGATCGGCTTCGTCGGCGACACCGGACGCGCCGACGGCTGCCACCTGCACTTCGAGATCTGGACCGCGCCGGGCTGGTACGAGGGCGGCTCCGCCCGCGACCCGCGCTCCACGCTCGCGGCCTGGGCCGCCGGGTCGGGCACCAAGCCCAACCCGCGCGCGGGCTTCTAGCAACCCGGGCAGCGCCGCCCATCCCCGGACTCCCCGGCCCGGGCAGCGCCTCAGCGCCCGCCCCTCCGGCCCGGGCAACGTCCCGGCGGCCGGCTCGTCACCCCGGAACGGCGACGACCCCGCACGGTGGCGGGGTCGCGTGAACGGTGGCGGTTGACTCTCCCGGGCACCGGAGCCGGCCGACGAGCCGGCCGACGGTGGTGGGGCGGCCGGGCCGCCCCACCGTGGGATGGCTACTTCAGGTCGAAGCGGTCCAGCTCCATGACCTTGACCCAGGCCGCCACGAACTGCTCGACGAACGCCTGCTTGGCGTCGTCCGAGGCGTAGACCTCGGCCAGCGCCCGCAGCTCGGAGTTCGAGCCGAAGACCAGGTCGGCCCGGCTGCCGGTCCACTTGACCTCGCCGTCCGCGCCGCGGCACTCGAAGGTCTGCTTGCCCTCGTCGGTCGCGGTCCAGGTGTTGCCCAGCTCGAGCAGGTTGACGAAGAAGTCGTTCGTCAGGGCCCCCGGCCGATCGGTCAGCACGCCCAGCGACGAGTTGTCGTGGTTCGCGCCGATCACCCGCAGGCCGCCGACCAGGACGGTCGTCTCCGGCGCACTGAGGGTCAGCAGGTTGGCCCGGTCGAGCAGCAGGTACTCACCCGGCAGCCGGCTGCTCTCCGCGCGGTAGTTGCGGAAGCCGTCGGCCGTCGGCTCGAGCGCCTCGAACGACTCGACGTCCGTCTGCTCCTGCGTCGCGTCGACGCGGCCGGGCGTGAACGGCACCTCGACCGCGTGGCCGCCGTCCTTGGCCGCCTGCTCGACCGCCGCCGAGCCGCCGAGGACGATCAGGTCGGCGAGCGACACGCGCTTGCCCGACTGGGCCGCGTTGAACGCCTCCTGGATCTTCGTCAGCGCGGCCAGCACCGTCGCCAGCTCGTCGGGCGCGTTGACCGCCCAGTCCTTCTGCGGGACGAGCTGGACGCGGGCGCCGTTGGCCCCGCCGCGCTTGTCGCTGCCGCGGAACGACGACGCCGACGCCCAGGCCGCCTTGACCAGCTGCGGGACGGTCAGGCCGGACGAGAGGATCTGGCCCTTCAGCGTGGCGACGTCGGCCGCGTCGATCAGCTCGTGGTCGACAGCCGGCAGCGGGTCCTGCCAGAGCAGGGTCTCCGCCGGCACCTCGGACCCGACGTGCAGGACCTTCGGGCCCATGTCGCGGTGGGTCAGCTTGTACCAGGCGCGCGCGAAGGCGTCGGCGAACTCGTCGGGGTTCTCGTAGAAGCGCCGCGAGATCGGGCCGTAGTCCGGGTCGAGCTTGAGCGCCAGGTCGGACGTCAGCATCGCCGGAGCGTGCCGCTTGTCCTTGTCGTGAGCATCCGGGACGGAGTCGGCGCCGGCGCCGTTCTTCGGCGTCCACTGGTGGGCGCCGGCCGGGCTCTTGGTCAGCTCCCAGTCGTAGCCGAAGAGGTTCCAGAAGAAGTTGTTCGACCACTTCGTCGGGGTCGAGGTCCAGGTGACCTCCAGGCCCGAGCTGATCGTGTTGCCCCCGTGACCGCTGCCGTAGCCGCTGTGCCAGCCCAGGCCCTGCGCCTCGAGCGGGGCCGCCTCCGGCTCCGGGCCGACGTACGGGTCCGGGTCGGCGGCGCCGTGGGTCTTGCCGAAGGTGTGGCCGCCCGCGATCAGCGCGACGGTCTCCTCGTCGTTCATCGCCATCCGGCGGAACGTCTCGCGGATGTCCTGGGCCGACGCGAGCGGGTCCGGGTTGCCCTCCGGGCCCTCCGGGTTGACGTAGATCAGGCCCATCTGGACGGCCGCCAGCGG
>CAZFIQ010000137.1:4988-6896 GCA_964519185.1 uncultured Patulibacter sp. | reverse complement strand
CCATGGGCCCCAAGATCACGGTGGACTCGTCGACGCTCATGAACAAGGGCCTCGAGGTCATCGAGGCCAACGAGCTGTTCGGCCTTCCGGCGGGAGACCACGGGGTCGGCATCGGGTTCGACCAGATCGACGTGGTCGTGCACCCGCAGTCGATCGTCCACTCGTACGTCACGCTCAACGACGGCGCGGCGCTGGCGCACCTCGGGCACCCGGACATGCGGGCACCGATCGCCTACGCGCTGCACCACCCGGACCGGCTGGCGATCCCGATGCGGCCGCTCGACCTGGCCGAGGTCGGGGCGCTGACCTTCGAGCGGCCCGACGAGGACACCTTCCGCTGCCTGCGCCTGGCCCGCGAGGCCGGTCGCACGGGCGGCACGGCGCCGTGCGTGCTCAACGCCGCCAACGAGATCGCGGTCCACGCGTTCCTGGGCGGTCGGATCGGCTTCCTCGACATCGCCGCGGTGGTCGAGTCGACGCTCGACGCGGTCGGCGGGACCGCGGTCCACGCCTTCGAGATGCTCTACGCGGCCGACCGCGAGGCGCGCGAGGTCGCGTCCGCCTTGGTCGCCGCCCGCGACTGACCACGCCGCGCGGGCTGATGCGGCTTTCGCCGACGTGGGCGGCACGATCCGCATCAGCCGGGGTTGGATGGCCCTTACGCAGACCAGACGTCGGCTGTGGCACTCTTCGTCGCCGTGTCGTGGGTTCTTGCCTTCCTGGGCTTCGTCGTCCTGATCGTGTTGCACGAGGCCGGGCACTTCGCCGCCGCCAAGGCCGTCGGTATGCGCGTCGAGCGGTTCTCGCTGTTCTTCGGACGCCCGCTGGTCAAGGTCCGCCGGGGGGAGACCGAGTACGCGATCGGCTGGATCCCGCTGGGAGGCTACGTCCGGATCACCGGGATGGACCCGCGCGAGGAACTGCCCGCCGACGTCCAGCCCCGCGCCTACTACGCGCAGAAGGTCTGGAAGCGGATCTTCGTGATCGGCGCCGGGCCGGTGGTCAACATCGTGCTGGCGTTCGTGCTGGTCTTCGCGGTCTACGCGGCGATCGGGATGCCGCGGATCGCCCCGGTCGTCGGAGGCATCCAGACCGACGGCCCCGCGGCCGGCGTGCTCGAGCGCGGCGACAAGATCGTCAGCGTCGACGGCGTGCCGGGGTTCACCCCGAGCCTGACCTACGACACCGCCGACGAGCCGCTGCCTGCGCTGCGCGACGCGATCGGCCAGCACACCTGCCCGGGAACGCCGACCGAAGGCTGCGAGGCCGCCACCCCGGCGCGGGTCGTGATCGAGCGCGACGGCGAGCAGCGGACGTTCGAGATCGCCCCACGCACGTTCGAGACCATCAACCCGGAGACGCAGCGGCCGGAGCTCCGCCCGATGCTCGGGATCGCCTACGGACCGGCGTTCTTCGACGTTCCGCTGAGCATGGCGCTGCGCGAGACCCCGGCGTACATCTGGTTCGTCACGTCGACGACCGCGCAGGCGATCGTCAAGATCTTCTACGACGCCGAGGCCCGCAAGGAGATCAGCAGCGTCGCCGGGGCCTACGACAGCACGCGTCAGTCGTTCGAGATCAGCCTGCCGCAGGCGCTGATCCTGCTGGCGGTGGTCAGCCTGTCGCTGGCGATCATCAACCTGGCGCCGTTCCTGCCGCTCGACGGCGGACACATCTTCTGGGCGATCGCCGAGAAGCTGCGGGGGAGACCGATCCCGTTCGAGCTGCTGGAACGCGCCAGCATGGTCGGGTTCGTGCTGGTGCTGCTGCTGTTCGGATTGGGCCTGAGCAACGACATAGGTCGCTGGACGGACGGCACCGCCGGCATCCGCTGACGTCCTCGGACGGGACTGGACGGCGGGGCGGTGCGGGCGTACGCTGCGCCCGCGACGGGTAGAAGCATCCCGA
>CAZFIQ010000137.1:0-4978 GCA_964519185.1 uncultured Patulibacter sp. | reverse complement strand
ATGGCGATCGGGATTCCCGATCGCCATCCCCCGCCGACGGACCGGGCTTCCGGTCCGTCGATCCCCCGAAGCACGAGGTCACGCCGATGTCCACGGCCACCGCCACGCCCCCAAGCAACCCACCGCTGAAGCGCGCGATCTCGCGCAACATGCTGCTCCTGTTCGTCGTCGGCGACATCGTCGGCGGCGGCATCTACACGCTGGTCGGCGTGATCGGCGGCGAGGTCGGCGGCATCGTCTGGCTGCCGTTCGCCTGCGCGCTGGTGCTGGCGCTGCTGACGGCCTCCGCGTACGCCGAGCTGGTCACCAAGTACCCGCAGGCCGCCGGAGCCGCGCTGTACGTCAACAAGGCGTTCCGCAAGCCGTTCTTCACCTTCATGGTCGCGTTCGCGGTGATGTGCTCGGGCATCGCCTCCGCGTCGACGCTGTCGCGCGGCGTGGCGGAGACCTACCTGCCACGGCTGTTCGACTGGACGCTCAGCGAAGGCGCGACGATCCTGATCGCGCTCGGCTTCCTGCTGGTCGTCGCGGCGGTCAACTTCCGCGGGATCAGCGAGTCGGTCAAGGTCAACGTCGTCCTGACGATCATCGAGGTGCTCGGCCTGCTGCTGATCGTCGTGATCGGCGTGGCCGCCCTGCTCGATGGGATCGGCGACGTGGGCAACGCCTTCTCGACCTCCGAGGCGAAGGCGGCGGGCCACGACGTGAACCTGATCCCGGCGATCCTGGCCGGCACGGCGCTGGCCTTCTACGCCCTGATCGGCTTCGAGGACTCGGTCAACGTCGCGGAGGAGGCCAAGGACCCCGGTCGCGACTACCCGCGAGCGCTGTTCGGCGGCCTGCTGATCGCCGGAGCGCTGTACGTGGTGATCGGCATCATCGCCCCGGCGGTGCTGGCCTACACCGACCTGATCGACGACACGACCACGCCGCTGCTGTCGATCGTCCAGCTCGGACCGCTGGCGATCGACGTCCGGATCTTCGCCGCGATCGGCGTGCTGGCGCTGATCAACGGCGCGCTGATCAACATGATCATGGCGTCGCGACTGACCTACGGCATGGCCCGGCAGCGGATCGTCCCGCGGGTCTTCGGCCTGGTCCACCAGGGCCGTCAGACGCCGTGGGCGGCGATCCTCTTCACCACCGGCCTGGCGGTGATCCTGACCGCGACCGGCGACATCTCCGATCTGGCGACGACGACCACGACGCTGCTGTTGGTCGTCTTCGTGACGGTCAACATCAGCGTGCTGGTGCTGCGCCGCGATCCGGTCGACCACGACCATTTCGTCGCCCCGACGCTGCTGCCCGCGATCGGCGCGGTCGCTGCGCTGGCCCTGCTGGTCTACCGCGTGATCGACGATCCGGCGCAGATCACGCGCGCATTGCTGCTGCTGGCGCTCGGCCTGATCTTCTGGCTGGCCAACTACGTGGCGACCCGCGGCCAGCACGACGAGTTCGACACCGGGATGCTCGAGCGGATCGAGAACCCGGAGCGGGACGAGTCGGACCCGCGCTGACGCGCCCTGGTCGACGGCTCAGGTCCGGCCGGCGGGGACGTCCCCGTCGGCCGTCCGGACCGCGATCCAGCTCTTCGTCAGCGGGCCCAGCCGCTCGGCGACGACGGTGGCTCCGGGGAACAGCCCGGCGACCTCGCGGCGGCGCAGCAGGTGGACGTCCTCCCAATGCCCCTGGGCCCCGAGCCGCCAGTACGGCTTGCGGAGCGGGACGGGGAGCCAGTGGGCGGCGGGCAGCAGGGCGTGCGGCTCGACCGGGAACGAGTAGGCCGGCGTCTGGACGTACAGCGCGCGGCCGACGCGCCGGAGCTCGCGGGAGAAGGCGGGACGCAACGCCGGCGGGATGTGCTCGACGACCGAGCTGGAGTAGACCAGGTCGAACGCGTCGTCGGGGAAGGGCAGGCGGGCGGTCGCGTCGGCCCGCACGAACGGTCCCGGATAGGTCGGACGGTCGACCACGTCGACGCCGGTGATGTCGAGGTCCGGTTCCTGCGCCCGGAGCCCGAGCGTGCCGCAGCCGACGTCGAGGATCCGGGCTCCCGGGGCGACCCCGGTCAGGCGGAACAGCTGGGCGTGGCGGCGGGCCCGCAAGCGTCCCGCGATCGGTCCGGCGATCCGGGCCACCGGGCCACGGGCGGTGGCGTAGACGTCGGTCGGCGGCGGAGACGGCACGGAGCGGGAGGCTAGTGGAGGGGACGGAGCATGGTGGGGGAGGCTCACCGACGGGAAGCCGGCTCGTCGCCGACGCCGGTGCCGCGCTCGACCGCCGCGACGACGTCGGCGACGAGGTCCCGCGGGTCCTCGACCCCGACCGCCAGCCGGACCAGGCCGGGGGTGATGCCGGCGCGGGCGAGCGCGTCGTCGTCGGTGCCCGCCGGCCACATCGCGGCCGGACGGACCACCAGCGACTCGACCCCGCCCAGGCTGACCGCCCGGCGGGCCAGGCGCATCGCATCGATCGTCCGCTCGGCGGTGTCGGCGTCGCCCAGGTCGAAGCAGAGGACGCCGCCGAAGCCACCCGCCATCTGCCGGCGAGCGACGGCGTGACCCGGGTGGTCCGGCCGACTCGGGTGGTCGACCCGGAGCACCGCCGGATGCTCGGCGAGCGCGGCGGCGACCGCGGCGGCCCCGATCGAGTGCCGTTCCATCCGCAGGCCGAGGGTGCGCAGCCCGCGCAGCAGCAGCCAGGCGTCCTGCGGGCCGAGCGTTCCGCCGACGACGATCGCCGTCCGCCATATCCGCTCGAGCAGCGCGTCCGGGCCGGCGACGACGCCGGCGATCAGGTCGGAGTGGCCGCCGAGGTACTTCGTCGCGCTGTGGATCACCAGGTCGGCACCGTGGGCGGCCGGCTGCTGGTGGATCGGGCTGGCGAAGGTGCTGTCGACCGCGACGATCGCTCCGCGGGCGTGCGCCAGCGCGCTGACGGCGGCGATGTCGGTGATCGCGGTCCGCGGGTTGCTGGGCGTCTCGATCAGCACCAGCCTGGTCCGCTCGCCGATCGCGGCGTCCCAGGCCGCCAGGTCGGCCTGGTCGACCGCGGTGTGGTCGATCCCCATCCGCGCCAGCAGGTCGCCGGCCAGCGACGCGGTCCCGCCGTAGACGCCGCGCTGCAGCACCACGTGGTCGCCGGACGACAGCAGCGCCAGCGCGGTGGTGCTGATCGCCGACATCCCCGACGCGGTCAGCAACGCGCCCTCGGTGCCCTCCAGGCGGCTGATCACCGCGGCCGCCTCGTCGTGGTTGGGGCCGCCGTAGCGGGTGTAGAAGCCGGGGTCGCGGGGCCGGGCGGCGATCGCCGCGAACGCCGTGGCGTCGGCGGCGAAGGTCGACGTCGGGTGGATCGCCGGCGCGACGTCGGAACCGGGCCGGAGCGGCCGGTCGGCGTGGACGAGCAACGTGTCGGGGCGGAGAGCGTCGTCGGCCATCGGGCGATTGTCGCGGACGGGGGCGAGCCTGCGGGCGCCGGTCCGCGGAGCGGGCGGGTCGCGCCTCCGGAGGCGACAGTACGATGGCGGAATGCGACCATTTGCTAATGCAACCTTTCCGCTCCGGCTCGGCGTCGTGGTGGGAGCCCTGGCGCTCGGCGCGGTCGCGGTCCCGGTGACGTCCGCGTCGGCCCAGGCCGCCCCGTGCGCCGACGCCGACCTCGAGCTGCTGCCGGGGAACGAACCACGCGTTCGGGCCGCGATGACCTGCCTGCTCAACAACGAGCTGGTCGGCCGCGGCCTGCGTCCCGTGACCGCGTCTCCGGCGCTCGAGCTCGCGGCGCAGCGTCACTCGGACGACATGTTCGCGCGGGGGTACATGGCCCACGTCGCTCCGGCGCCCGCCCCGCACGGTGCCGAGCCCGCCGACCGGGCCCGGGCCGCCGGCTACCCGGCGCTGGACAACGTCGAGGAGACGATCAGCGGCGGTCGGTCCACCGCGCGCGCGTCGCTGACCGGCTGGTTGCAGAGCGGCGGGCACTGCGTCGTGATCCTCAACGGCAACAACACCGACGTCGGCCTGGGCGTCGTGCGGCAGTTCGACGGTGGCAACCCGGCCGGCGCACTGTGGACGCTGAAGCTGGCGACGACCAACCCGATCCCGATCACGCAGGCGGCGTTCGACGCCCGCCGCGGCTGCACCTACCAGGCGCTGCTGACGCCCGATGCCCTCGGGAACCTCGAGCCGGGGGCCGGCGTCGGCACGTTCACGGTCGGTGACGGTGGCTCGATGCAGGGCGTGGGCTGCCCCGGCCGCGGCACCGTCATCACCTGGGAGAACATCAACTGCGGTCGAGCCCCCGGCGCCCCGGCCGGTAGCGGGACGCCCGCGGGCAGCGGGACCCCGGCTGGCAACACCGCCCCGGCCCGCCCGAAGCTGACGTTCTCCAGCGTGCGCTACACGGGGGCCAACCGGCGGGTCCGCGTGACCGGCCGGCTGGCGCCCCGCGGCAAGGTGACCCGCGTCCGCGTGACGGTCACCAGCCCGGGTCGCGCGACCCGGACGGCGACGGCTCGACTGCGGGCGAACGGGACGTTCACGGTCAACGTCAACCGCGTGCGGGTGGGGTCGCGCTTCAAGGTCACGCTGCGCACGGTCGGGCTCAGCCCGACGGTGACCGCGTCGCGGACGCTGCGGCTGCGCTGAGCGCCGCGGAGGGAGCGGCCGGCCGTCCGGCGCGGCGGCCGATCGTCTCCCGGGGCCGGTCGCGGCGGCGCGGACGCGCCCGACGGTGGACCAGGTTCACACGCGGGCGGCCCGGACCGCCTGCGTAGCCCCGTACAATCGGTCTGTGTCCTCACAGCGCCAGATTCGTGTCGGCGACGTCCTGATCGGCGGCGGTGCCCCGGTCGCCGTCCAGACGATGACGAAGACCGAGACGGCCAACCTGCCCGAGACGATGGCCCAGATCCACCGCGTCGCGGAAGCCGGGGCCGACCTGGTCCGCGTGGCCGTGCCGCGCAACGAGGACGTCGAGG
>CAZFIQ010000136.1:6663-6912 GCA_964519185.1 uncultured Patulibacter sp. | reverse complement strand
GCCGCCGAGCTCGAGGCCGCCGAGGCCGAGCGCAAGGCCGAGGAGGAGCGCAAGGCCGCCGAGGCCGCCGAGGAGGCCGCCGCCAAGGCCGCCGCGCGCGCCGAGGCCGGCGACGACGACGAGGACGACGACGACAAGCCGCGCCGTCGCCGCGGGGGTCGCCGCCGTCGCCGCGGGGGCTCGTCGACGACGACCTTCGAGGGCACCTTCGACCACGGCGACGAGGGCTACGGTCTGTGACCTCGACCG
>CAZFIQ010000136.1:4060-6653 GCA_964519185.1 uncultured Patulibacter sp. | reverse complement strand
CGCCGAGCACTGGGCCGGTCACCGTCCGGTCGAGGTCACGATCGAGGGCGATCAGATCATCATCCGCCGCGCGGGCGAGTCCGCCGGCGACGACGACTGATCGCCCGCGCCTGCGGGTCCCGCGTCGCGACGCCGGGACCCAGCGCGACACTGCTCCGCCGACCGCCCGTCGCCTGCGCCGGGCGTGTCGACCGGTCCTGGGACCTGTCCTTAGGACCTGTTTCAAAATCAGTGGTTGCCTGTCGTGGTCGATGACCGAGTCGGGCGCGGGCCGGGGCCCGAAAGTCAGACTGGGTGTCTGACTGAGGGTTCGGATCGTGATCCGGCGATGTGTCAGCGGCCGCGACAGGCGGCCGATCATTCTGAAACAGGTCCTTATCCCGCGCCACAAGCGCGACGCCGCGGCTCGGTGCTCGGCACGATTGCCCGCCCGTCGGCGCTGCGGGAGGGTCGCGGGTGATGCCGCTGCCGTCGCTCCCGCTCCCCCGCCTCGCGTCGGAGCCGGGCACCCGCAGCGGCTACCTGGTGATCGCCGCGGTGATCTCGCTCTCGACGCTGTCGACCGCGGTGCCGACCCCGCTCTACGCGGAGTACGCCGCGGAGTGGGAGATCTCCCCGACCGTGCTCACGGTGATCTTCGGCGTCTACGCGCTGTCGCTGCTGCTGACGCTGATCGCCGCCGGGGCCGCCTCCGACGCGATCGGGCGGCGGCCGGTGGTGCTCGCCGGCCTGCTGGCCCTGGTGGTCTCGACCGTGCTGTTCCTCACCGCCGGGGGCGTCGGCAGCCTGCTCGCCGCGCGGATCGCCCAGGGGATCGGCGTCGCGCTGATCCTGTCCGCCGGCAGCGCCGCGCTCGTCGAGCTGCACCCGCGACGCGACGGTGACGCGGCCGGGCTGCTGAACGCGGTGCTCGGCACGATCCTGCTCGGCGTCGGCGTGCTCGCGGCCGCGCTGCTGGTGTCCTACGGCCCGCTGCCCCGGCAGCTGCCCTTCCTGCTGGTGCTGGCCGGCCTGCTGCCGCTGGCGCTGCTGGTGACCGCGCTGCCGGAGACGTCGCCGCGCAGCGTCGCGCTGCCGCGACCGCAGCTGCCACGCGTCCCGCGTACGCTGGCCGGACCGTTCCTGATCGCGGCGATCGCCGCGCTGGCGTCGTGGTCGATCGGCGGCCTCTACATGTCGCTGGGCCCGCAGATCGCCAGCGACCTGATCGGTCCCGGTCCGCTCCCCGGCGGCGTCGCGATGCTGCTGATGAGCGTCTTCGGCACGCTCTCCCAGCTGAGCCTGCGGCGGCTCGAGCCGGCGACCGCGACCGCCCTGGGGTCGTCGCTGCTGGCGGTCGGCGTCGCCGCCGCGGTGCTCGCGACCCGCGCCGGCAGTCCGGCGGCGTTCCTGATCGCGACCGCCGTGACCGGCTTCGGGTGGGGCCTGCCGTTCCTCGCGGGCCTGCGCTCGCTGACCGAGCTGGCGCCCGCCCGCCACCGCTCCGAGGTGCTGGCGGCCTACTTCGTGGTGATCTTCGTCTCGTTCTCGGTGCCCGCGGTGCTCGCGGGCCTGGCGACGAGCGCCTGGGGCCTGACCCGCGCCTTCACCGTCTTCGGCGCGGTCGTGGTGGCGCTCGGGGTCGCGGTGGCCGTCGCCGCGCGGCGGCTTCACTCCTCGTCGTCGTAGGCGACGAGCCGCCCGCCGCCCCAGTCCTGGGCGTGCCGCAGGTAGCGGAAGAAGGCGCCGTCGGCGACCCGCGGATCCCAGGCGTCCGGCTGCTCGGGGGCGATCCGCGCCGCCAGGTCGAGCGCCCAGCCGGTCCCGGACCCGTAGAGGTCGACCAGCTCCTGCACGGCGAACGCGCCGCCCAGGCGACGACGCAGCTCCGCGCCGACCGCACGGGCGACGTCCTCCGCCGGCGCGCTGGCGGCCGGGTCCAGGCGTTCCAGGTACCGCTCCCCCGTCCGCCACTGCTCGACCGCCAGCATCACCTGCACGGTCGGGAGGCTAGCGTGTCGCCGCCCGGATCCCGGGACACCGACGATCGCGTGCGCGACCGCGTCAGTCCTTCGGCAGGCCGCGCACCACGTAGGCCCGCTCGCCCGTGTGGACCATGCCCAGCTGACGGGCCGCCAGCTGCGCGCCGCGCTCGCTGCTCAGCCGCGCGTGCTGGGCCCGCAGGTCGCGTTCCGTCCCCTGCAACTGCAGCAGCCGCTCCTGCTGAGCCCCGGAGGTCGCACGGGCGTTGACCCAGTCGATCGCCGGCCGGATGTAGCTCGACGCCATCAGCAGCAGCAGGACGACGAGCGCCAGCCGCCCCAGCCGCGCCTTGTTGATCGCGATCTGCGGGCGGGGAGCCGGCCGGGAGGACGAGACGCTGCTCACGCCGGGGTGTTCGCCACCCCGGCGGAAGTTCCTCGCGCTGATCCGGGTCTTGCAGCGATCCGCGCGGACGGCACGCAAGATTCCTTGCAGGACCCCGGAACGCCTGTTCGCACGGGCGTTCCGGGAGTCGGCTACGCGCGGAAGACCGACTTGCCCGGGTAGACCGCGGCGTCGCCCAGCTCCTGCTCGATCCGCAGCAGCTGGTTGTACTTCGCCACGCGATCCG
>CAZFIQ010000136.1:2147-4050 GCA_964519185.1 uncultured Patulibacter sp. | reverse complement strand
AGCGTCTCGGTCAGGGTGCCGATCTGGTTGACCTTGATCAGGATCGAGTTGGCGGTGCCGGATTCGATCCCGCGCTTCAGGCGCGCCGGGTTGGTGACGAAGAGGTCGTCGCCGACCAGCTGGACCCGGTCGCCGATCTCGTCGGTCAGGGCCTTCCAGCCGTCCCAGTCCTCCTCGTCCATGCCGTCCTCGATCGAGAGGATCGGGTACTTGCCGGCCTTGTCGGCCCAGTAGGCGGCGAGCTCGGCGGCGGACAGCGTGCGGCCCTCGTGGGCCAGCACGTACTGACCGTTCTCGTAGACCTCGGACGTCGCCGGGTCGAGCGCGATGCCGACCTGCTCGCCGGGCTTGTAGCCGGCCTGCTCGATCCCGTCGACCAGCACCTGCAGCGCCTCCTCGTTGGACGAGAGGTTGGGCGCGAAGCCGCCCTCGTCGCCGACCGCGGTGGCCAGGCCCCGCGAGTGCAGCAGCGCCTTCAGCGCGTGGAAGATCTCGGTGCCGACGCGCAGACCCTCGGAGAACGTCGGGAAGCCGAACGGGACGATCATGAACTCCTGGAAGTCCACGGAGTTGTCCGCGTGCGAGCCGCCGTTGAGCACGTTCATCATCGGCACGGGCAGCGTGACGCCGGGCCGGTTGGCCCCGTTCGCCTCCACCTTCAGGTGCTTCCAGAGCGGCACGCCGGCGTCGGCGGCCGCGGCGCGGGCGACGGCGAGCGAGACGCCGAGGATCGCGTTGGCGCCCAGCCGCGACTTGTTCGGCGTGCCGTCGAGGTCGATCAGCGCCTGGTCGAGACCGGCCTGGTCGTCGGCGTCGCGGCCGGTGACCGCGGCGGCGATCTCGCCGTTGACGTTGGCGACGGCCTGCGTCACGCCCTTGCCGAGGTAGGCGCTGCCGCCGTCGCGCAGTTCGGTGGCCTCGAACTCGCCGGTCGACGCCCCCGACGGGACGGCGGCGCGGGCGGTGGCCCCGGACGACAGCGTCACGTCGACCTCGACCGTCGGGTTGCCCCGCGAATCGAGGATCTGGCGGCCGACTACGGTCTCGATCTGGCTCATATGAGCCACGAAGTGTGACGAACGGGGCTCCGCGTCGTCCTGCGGTGTCCGGGCCTCGGGTCCGGGCTCAGGCGTCGGCGACCGCGTCCGGGTCGCCGCCCTGAGCGGCGTACGCGGCGCGCGCGTAGTAGGTCAGCCGCGCGTCCTCGTCGAGCTGCTTCCAGCGGCGCCCGTCCTCCTCCGCCAGCCGCTCGGCGTGCAGCACCCGGTCGCGGAACCGCGAGCTGGCCGAGCGCAGCGCGATCTCCGGATCGGCCTTGGCCTTACGCGCCACGTTGGTCAGCGCGAACAGCGCATCGCCGAGCGCGGCGAAGGTCTCGCCCCGGCGACCGGCGTCGATCGCGCCCTCGAGCCGCTCCAGCTCGGCGCGGGTCGCCTCGATCGCCGCGGCCACGTCGATCGGGTCGAAGCCGCTGCTGGCGGCACGCCGCTGAACCTTGCGGGCGAACAGCAGCGACGGCAGGTTGGTCGGCACCTCACCGAAGATCCCGCGCTCGCGGTCGGGCTCGCCCTGCTTGATCTTGTCCCAGTTGGCGAGCACGTCGTCGGCGGTCGCGACGTCGGCCTGCAGGTCGGCGGGCGGGCTGGCGTCGTCGTCGCGCGCGGCGTCGGCGGCCAGCACCTCCGCCATCTCCGGGCTGTCCGGCGCGAAGATGTGCGGGTGGCGCCGGATCAGCTTGCGCCGGCAGTGCGCGGCGACGGCGGCCAGGTCGCCCGCGCCACGCTCCTCGAGCAGCAGCGACAGGAAGTGGACCTGGAAGAGCACGTCGCCGAGCTCGTCGGCGAGCTCGGCGTCGTCGCCGGCGTCGGCGGCGTCGGCCAGCTCGTAGGCCTCCTCCAGGGTG
>CAZFIQ010000136.1:0-2137 GCA_964519185.1 uncultured Patulibacter sp. | reverse complement strand
GTCGCGGGCCATGGCCCGCGACGCTATCGAGTTCCGGTCCCCGTCGCGTTCGGCGACGGGGCCGACCGGCGCGCTAGCGCTGCGCCGGCTCCTCCTCCGGCTGCTGCTCCGGCTGCTGACCGTCGGCCGGCGCGGTCTGCGTCTCGGGCTTCGGGGCGTTCTTGCAGAAGTCGACGACGTAGCCCTCGCGGCAGTTCGTCTTCTCCTTCCACGTGTCGAGCGTCTCCGTCTGCCACTTCGTCAGCGCTTCCTGCGGCTTGGTCTGCGTCAGCTGCTGCTTGATCTGCTCCTTCACGTCCTTGAAGGGGATGACCTTCGAGGCCGTGATCTTCTCGACCTCGACGACGTACCAGCCGGTCTCGGTCTTGATCGGCCCGACGACCTCGCCCTTCTTGGCCTTGAAGGACGCGTCGCCGAGCGCCTTCTCCTGCTGACCCTGCGCGACGCTGGCGAGCTTGCCGCCGTCCTTCTTGGTGATCGAGTCGATCGAGCGCTTCTTGGCGACGTCGGCGAACTTGGCGCCGCCGTCGATCTCCTTCTTGGCCGCGTCGGCCTGCGCCTTGGTCTTGGTCAGCACGATCCGCAGGTCGCGCATCTCGGGCTGGGTGTACTGCGCCTTGTTGTCGTCGTAGTACTTCTGGATCTCGGCGTCGGTGACGTTGCCGGCGTCCTTGGTGATCTTCTCCTGGATCTTCTGCCCGATCAGCTCCGTGCGGACCTGCTCGCGGAAGAACGCCTCGCCGAGGCCGGTCATCGCCGTGAACTTGGCCAGGTTCTTCTTGTCGCCGATGGTCTGCGTGTACTTGGCCGGGAGCGCCTTCGTGATCTCCTCGTCGGAGACCTCGACCTTGTCCTCCTGGGCCTCGCCGGCGAGGTACTGGGCGGTGATCAGCTGGCTGATCGCCTGGTCCTTGACCTGCTTCTCGATGCTGGAGCAGTACTCCTTGAGCTGCTGGTCGGTGACCTCCTGGTCCTTCGGGAGGGTCTTCTTGACCGACGCCACGCACTCCGTGTACGGCGCGGCGAACGAGACCAGCTTCGGCTCCTTGGCGTCGAACAGCTTGCCGCTCGTGGCCTGCTGGCTCGCCAGGACGTTGATGAACTTCTGGTTGTCGTCGAACTGCGCCTTGGTGATCTGCGTGCCGTCGACGTTGGCCACCGAGTCCGCGGAGATCTTGTCGTCGCTGCCCCCGCAGGCGGTTAGCCCCACGGTCAGCGGAACGGCCACCGCGAGCGTCGTCAGCAGGTGTCGGGAGTGTCGAGAAGCGCCAAGCATCGGGCGGAGCCTAACGGCCCGACCTAAGCGTCTGCTGAGTGATACCCAAGCATCTACGCAGGTTGGACACTGAGCGTTGCAGCCCGTACACCTTCGGCCGCGGCGACCACCGTCTCGAGCCTCTCGGGCCCGTCCTTGGGCACCGTCACGGTCACGCGCTGGTGGCCGCCCTCGTAGCGCGGGCTCATCCCGTCGCGCCCGAGCTCGGCCTGGAGCCGCTCGCGTCCCTCGGCGTCCAGCTCGATCGGCGTGACCGTCAGCTTGGTGCCGCGCAACGTGATCACCCGGCAGCCGGCCTCGCCGAAGCGGATCCGCGCCCGCTGCAGCTCCACCAGGTTCAGCAACGGCTCCGGCATCGCGCCGAAGCGATCCTCCAGCTCGCCGCGCAGCTCCTCCAGCTCGGCGACGTCGGCGGACGCCGCGATCCGCCGGTGGACGTCGACCTTCGCCTGCTCGTACGGGACGTACTCGGCCGGCACGTAGGCGGAGACCTGGACCTCCATCCGCACCGGTTCGGCGGCCGCGGCGGCGCCGGTGTCGTCGTCGGCGAGCGCCGCCTCGCGCTCGGCCACCGCCTGCTCCAGCATCGACATGTAGAGCTCGAAGCCGAGCGCGGCGACGTGCCCGGACTGCTCGTCGCCGAGCAGGTTGCCGGCGCCGCGCAGCTCCAGGTCGCGCATCGCGATCTTGAACCCCGCCCCCAGCTCGGTGTAGTCGGCGAGCGCGGTCAGGCGGTGCATCGCGTCCTCGGTCAGCGCCGCCGCCGAGGGGTACAGCAGGTACGCGTAGCCGCGCTCGCGGCCGCGGCCGACGCGACCGCGGATCTGGTAGAGCTGGCTCAGCCCGAACAGGTCGGAGCGG
>CAZFIQ010000135.1:0-6964 GCA_964519185.1 uncultured Patulibacter sp. | reverse complement strand
CCAGCTGCTCAACTCGGTGATCGAGGTCAACGAGCTGCAGAAGCGCCGGGTGATCGGCAAGCTCGAGAAGCACCTCGGCAGCCTCGTCGGCAAGCGGATCGCGCTGCTCGGGCTGGCCTTCAAGCCGAACACCGACGACATGCGCGAGGCCAGCTCGCTGGTGCTCGCCGCCCGCCTGCAGGCCGCCGGGGCGACCGTCGTCGCCCACGATCCGATCGCGGCGGACGTCGCCCGCCCGATGCTGAGCGGGGTGGCTCTGACGGAGGACCCGCTGTCGGCGGCGACCGACGCGGATGCCGTCGTGCTGGTGACGGAGTGGCAGGAGTTCCGGGAGATCGACCTGGCCGCGCTGCGCGGCGTGATGGCCGGTGACGTGCTGATCGACGGTCGCAACGCGCTGGACGGCGCCGCGGCGATCGCCAGTGGATTCCGGTACGAAGGGGTTGGTCGACGGCCGGTGAATACCGCGGTCGTCACCACTGCCTAGGACGGATGAGCATGAAAGCCGTGATCCTGGTCGGGGGCAAGGGCACCCGGCTGCGACCCCTGACGTCCGAGCGCCCCAAGCCGATCGTCCCGCTGGTCGATCGCCCGTTCATGGCGTACATGCTGGAGTGGGTCGCGTCGCACGGGGTCACCGACGTGATCATGTGCTGCGGCTTCCTGCCCGACAGCCTGCAGCAGGTGCTTGGCGACGGCTCCCGCTACGGGGTCTCGCTGACCTGGGTGGTCGAGCCCGACCCGCGGGGCACCGCCGGGGCGCTGAAGATGGCCGAGGAGCACATCGACGGCCGCTTCGTGATGCTCAACGGCGACGTCCTGACGGACATCGACCTGGGGGCCCAGCTGCGCCAGCACGAGCAGACGGGCGCCGCCGCGACCCTCGGGCTGGTGCCGGTCGAGGACCCGAGCGCCTACGGACTGGTCCGCGTCCGCGACGACCTGCGCGTCTCCGGCTTCCTCGAGAAGCCCAAGCCGTCGGAGATCGACACCGACCTGATCTCGGCGGGCGTGTACGTGCTCGAGCCGAGCGTGCTCGAGATGATCCCGCCCGACCGGATGGTCTCGATCGAGCGCGAGGTCTGGCCGCGGCTGGTCGACGCCGGGCTCTACGGCTGCGCGCACCGCGGCTCGTACTGGATGGACATCGGGACTCCCGAGCGGTACCTCGAGGGCACCGCCGACATCCTCGCCGGGCGCGTTCGCACGCGGGTGACGGACCGGCTGCTCGACGGGGGCGTCGACGCGACCGCGACCGTCGCCTCCGACGTCGATCGCTCGCCGTGGTCGCTGGTCGACGCCGGCGCCACCGTCGGCGCGCGGGTGCGCGTCGGCGACGGCAGCGTGATCGGCCCGGACGTGACGATCGCCGACGACGTGGTGCTCGAGAACGCCGTGGTCCTGGCCGGCGCGCACGTCGACAGCGGCGCGAGCCTCCGCCACTGCGTGGTCGGCGAGCGGGCCCAGATCGGCGCCAACGTCCAGCTGTCGGGGGCGACGATCGTCGGTGACGGTGTGGTGGTCGGTGCCAACAACGCGCTCGACGGGATGCGGGTGGACCCGCGCACCACGATCGCCTCCGTCGCCGTCGGCCTCTGACGTGCGCACCGTGATGGACGTATCGCGCTCACCCGTCGCGATCGTCTGCAAGAGTTCCCGAACCGTTGTGCGTTGCTACCGGAGTACTGTCCGATGACCGCGTTGCCTGCTCTCACCGCCGCTGCCGTTGCCGCTGTCGATTCCAGTGACCAGATCGCTGACGTCCTAGCGGTGAGTGATCACCTGCGGGACGCGATGTGGAAGGCGGAGTCCGCCAACCTCGGCTCGTGGGACAGCCCCGGCGGCCTGGTGGTCGCCGGCATGGGCGGCTCGGCCGTCGGCGGGGTCCTGGCCCGCGCCGCGATCGCCGATCAGGCCGGCCGGCCGATCCTCTCGGCCAAGGGCTACGAGTTGCCGCCCTGGACCACCGACGACACCACGGTGCTGTGCGCCAGCTACAGCGGCGACACGGAGGAGACCCTGGCCTGCTTCGAGGCCGCCGGGGTGATCGGGGCGCGGCGCGTGGTGGTCACGTCGGGCGGCCAGCTCGGGCGCCTGGCCCGCGAGGAGGGCGTGCCGGTGATCCCGGTCGCCGGTGGGCTGCAGCCGCGCGCCGCGGTCGGCTACCTGCTGGTCGCGGTGCTCGAGACCGCCGCCGCCTGCGGGGCCGGGCCGTCGCTGCGGGCGGAGGTCGACGTCGCTGCGGACGCGCTCGAGCGGCTCGCCGCCGAGTGGGGCCCGGGTGGCGCGGAGGACAACGAGGCCAAGGCGCTGGCCCGCGCGCTGCATGGCACGGCGCCCGTGATCACGGGGATGGGCCTGACCGCGCCGATCGCCTACCGCTGGAAGTGCCAGATCAACGAGAACGCGGAGCTGCCCGCCTTCTCCGGCGAGCTGCCCGAGACCGACCACAACGAGATCGTCGGCTGGGGCGGGGCCCAGGACGTCGGCCGGATGTCGGCGGTCTTCCTCGAGGACTGCGACGCGCACCCGCGACTGGTTCGCCGCGCCGAGCTGACCGCCGACCTGATCTCCGGGCAGGCGACGAGCGTCCACCGGATCCGCTCACGCGGCGAGACGGCCGTCGAGCGGGTGCTGTCGCTGGTTCTGCTGGGCGACCTGGTGTCGATCTACCTCGCCACGCTGCGCGGAGTCGATCCGGGGCCGGTCGACGTGATCGGGCAGCTCAAGGCCGCGCTCGCCGCCGAGGAGTGAGCGGCCGGGCCGGCGTCTAGCAGCGCTTTCTTGTCGTTTCATAAGGCCGAACGGCCGGCGCCGAGGAGGCCATCCCGGACCGCGCTGGACCGACGGGGTCCGCTAGCGTTCCGCGCGTGATCCCCGCGATGGTTCTTGCCGCCGGCCTCGGAACGCGGCTTCGGCCGCTCACCTTCGAGCTGCCGAAGCCGATGGTGCCGATGCTCGATCGCCCAGTGCTGGCCCACATCGTCGACCTGCTCCACGGTCAGGGGATCGACCGGATCATCGCCAACCTCCACTATTTTCCGGAGACGATTCGCGGGTACTTCGGTGAAGAGCTGACCTACCTGGAAGAGGCCGAGCTGCTCGGTACCGCCGGTGGCGTTCGCAACGCCCGTGGGTTCTTCGGCGACGGCCCGTTCCTGGTGGTGTCGGGGGACGCACTGACCGACTTCGACGTCGCCGCCGCGGTCGAGCGCCACCGCGGCCACGGCGGGATCGCGACGCTCTGCGTGACGCGGGTCGAGGACACCGCCGAGTACGGCGTCGTGCTCCACGACGGGGAGGGGCGGATCACCGGCTTCCAGGAGAAGCCGCACCCGGACGAGGCGCTCTCCGACCTGGCCAACTGCGGGATCTACGTCTTCTCCCCGGAGATCTTCGACTACTTCCCGCCGGAGCCGTTCGTCGACTTCGCGCACGACGTCTTCCCGCGGTTGCTGGAGCACGACGTGCCGTTCTTCATCCACGAGCTGGGCGGCTACTGGAACGACGTCGGCTCGCTGACCGAGCTGCGCAGCGGCACCTTCGATGCGCTCAGCGGCCGGCTGCGGCTGCCGAGCCTGCCCGACGCCGGCCCGGAGGCGGTGATCGTCGACCCCAGCTCGTCGCTCGACGCGGCCGAGCTGGTCGAGGGCCCGGTCTGGGTCGGTCGCGGCGTCACGGTCGAGCCCGGGGTTCGCCTGCAGGGCCCGCTGGTGCTCGGCGACCACGTCACGGTCGGCCGCGGCGCCGCGATCAAGCGCTCGATCGTGCTCCCGGGCACCGAGGTGCGGGAGAACACGATCCTGATCGAGGCGATCACCGGGCAGACCGGGATCGTCGAGGCGCTGCGCCCGCGCCGCGAGACGCGGATCACCTGACCGGTCCGCGCGGCGGCGGGCCGGCGGCCGGCTCCGGCGCGGTCGCTACTCGGAGCGCTGCTGCTTCTTGCGGCGGCGGCGCTCGCGGTGCTCGGCGCGCTGCGCCGCCCGGGCCGCGTCGACCGCGTTCGGGCCCCGGCTGCGGACGTCGTTGCCGATCCGCATCGACGCGGTCTCGCGGGCGACGGTGACCTCGTCGCGCACGGTCGGCGGCGGCTCGACCGTCGTCGACGCGGCCTCCGTCGGCTCGTCGGCGAGGATCGAGGAGGCGGGCTCGGCCGGGTGGGCGGTGACCGCGCGGCGGTCCATCAGCCGTTCCTCGCGGCGGGCGGTGGTCTCCGCCTCCCGCAGGCCGCGGATGAACAGCACGCCGAACGCGACGCCCATGATCAGCACCTGCTCGGTGGCCATCAGCGCGCCGGCCATCGACTGGTCCGCCTGCGGCGTCAGTCCCCACCAGTTCGGCTGGTCGGTGTAGAACGAGTACATCGCCCGCGGCGCGAAGGTCAGCGCCATGCCGAGCAAGCCGACGGTGACCTTGGTGATGCCCATGTAGGCCATCGGGCCCATCGCGGTCATCCGGTCGCGTGACGGGATCGGCCGCAGCAGGTGCCACCAGTAGAGGAAGCCGACCGCGGTGAAGGTCATGTGCTCCAGCAGGTGGACGCTGGTCGACTCGGCGGCGGCGTTGTAGAGCACCGGGGCGTGCCAGAGCCACATTCCCAGGGTGTAGGCGACGAGCCCGAACCACGGCTTGGCGATGAAGCCCAGGCGCTGCTCCAGCCACTGCACCCGGCGCGTGATCGGACGCATCAGCACCCGGTTGAGGCCGAACAGGATCAGCAGCGGGAAGACGTCCAGCAGCAGCAGGTGCTGGACCATGTGCATGACCAGCAGGTACTCGCCGAGCTCGTCGATCGGGTTGCTCTGGGCGATCAGCAGCGTCAGGCAGCCGGCGGTCCACGAGATCAGCCGCCAGACCGGGGCGCCCTTGCGGTCGCCGCTCCGGCGGACCGTGATCCATCGCTTCAGGTAGACCGCCAGCAGCAGGCTGGCGAGGATCAACGGCGCGAGTTCGATGCTCCACGTGATCGGCGGCGACACGCGAGCGTATTCTGGCACTTCGGGCCTGGATCCGGCTCGTCCTGCGGGGCGACGATCGTCCGATGGAGCGTCTGGGGGAGTTGCTCGCCAACGCGGTCGCGCCGTCGCGCTGCCTGCACTGCCGCGGGCCGTCGCGCGGGGCCGAGCTGCTCTGCGGGGCCTGCCGGTCCGCGCTGCCATGGCTGCCGGTCACCGGCTGCCCGCGCTGCGGCCTCCCGCGGCCCTGTCGCCCGGGTCGCTGCCCGGCGGCGGCCGCGGCGTTCGCGGCGTCGTGGGCCCCGCTGGCCTACGAGGGGCCGGCCCGGACGCTGGCCTGGGAGCACAAGGCCCGCGCGACGGAGCGGGTCGGTCGCTGGCTCGCGGCGGCGATGGTGGTCCGTGCGCCGCGGTGGGCGCGCACGGTCGACGGCGTGGTCCCGGTGCCGGCCGATCCGGGCCGTCGCCGACAGCGGGGGACCGATCACGCGCGCCAGCTCGCGGCGGCGGTGGCCGGCCGGATCGACCGGCCGCTGCTGACGCCGCTGCGGTGGCCGCCGAGCGTCGGCGGGCGGGGCGCCCAGCGGGAGCGGACCGCCCGCGAACGCCGGCGGATCGCACCGCCGCGGGTGGTCGGCACGGTGCCGACGACGGTGCTGCTGGTCGACGACGTGCAGACGACCGGGGCCACGCTCGACGCGGCGGCCCGGGCGCTGCGGGCGGCAGGAGCGGAGCGGGTGGTGGCGCTGACGGCCTTCCGCGCCGGGTACTGACGGGTCCGTCGGGGTGACGCGGCGCAGGTCTGCGGCGGACCGCTTTTGCCGCAGGGGCGGCCGTCCTCGCGTGTATAGCAGGTACATCCTAAATTTGTCGCGCGGTGGGTTGCTTTCCGTCGCGAGTGGCTGTTAACGTCGCCTCAGCGCCGGATTTCCCACCGAAAAAAGGAGCGCCATGCGGATCGAAGTGAAGGGTCGCAACGTCCCGATCACCGAGGAGATGCGTGACTGCGTCGCGCGTCGCTTCCGAAAGGTCGATGCCCAGGTTTCGGAGTTCGCCGAGCTCGAGGTCGAGCTGGTGAAGGCCAAGAATCCCGCGATCGCCATGCCGTATACGGCAACCGCGACGCTCCGGTTGAAGGGCGTGACCCTCCGCTCGCACGACGCGAGTCACGATGCGAAGCACGCGATCCACCTCATCGAGGAGGAGATGACCCGCCAGGTCAAGCGGCACCGTGTCCAGCGTCGTCACCGCCGCGATGCCCGGCGCATGACCCAGGCCCAGCGGATGCGGGCGGAGGGGGCAGCTCCGCCCGCGTAGTCACCGCAGCGACACCTGGATGCTCTGCCACGCGCCGCCCGCAAGGGCGGCGCGCTTCGTTCCCGGGGCGGCGGGCACGGTGCTCGAAGACGCCGTCTCAAAGCTCCCGGAGCTGTTCCGTCCGTGGGTGTTCGGGGTCGCGGATCGGGCCCTCCGGCATGGGTGATCTTTAGATTTCCCAGAGCTGCCGATCAGCCTTTGCAGACGGTCGATCGAGCCGCGGGCCGGCGGCCGGAGGCGGCCGGCACGGGGAACACCGGAACGACCGTATTCCGTTGATACGCTCAGCTCATGGGCCTCCTGTCGCGCGCGCTGAGTATCGGTGAGGGGAAACAACTCCGCACCTACGAGAAGCGGCTGAGCACGATCGCCGCGTTCGAGCCGGAGCTCGAGCTCGAGTCGGACGACGATCTGCGGGAGCGCTTCCTCTCGCTGCGCGAGGAGGTGCAGGCGGGGCGGAGCCTCGACGACCTGCTGCCGGAGGCCTTCGCGATCGTCCGCGAGACGTCCAAGCGCGTGCTCGGCATGCGCCACTTCGACGTCCAGATGATCGGCGCCCAGGTCCTGCACAGCGGGACGATCGCCGAGATGCGGACCGGCGAGGGCAAGACGCTGACCGCCACGCTCGCGGTCGCGCTCAACGCGCTCGAGGGCAAGGGCGTCCACGTCGTCGACCGTGACGACGTGGA
>CAZFIQ010000134.1:5096-7006 GCA_964519185.1 uncultured Patulibacter sp. | reverse complement strand
CCGAGGTGAAGAGATATTCGTTAGCGGCGTACTGGCTCATACGTTCCTGGGGTCGACGTCAGAGGTGCTCTGTCGCCCGGCGGGCGGAGAGAATGGCGGAAAGCCTATCGGCATAGACGGGTTTCGAGCGTGCGACGGGTCCTAGAACTCGTCGCCCTCCGGTCCGTCTTCGTCGAAGGACGAATCCTCGCCGTTTTCGGCGGCGAGTGCTTCGCGGCGGATCTTCGAGGGCATCATGCCGACCTCGCTGCGCCGCGACTTGCGTTCGTTGAAGTCGATGATCACCGGCACGCCGTCCAGGTTGAACCGCGCGCGCAGACGGTTCTCGACGAAGTAGGCGTACGAGCGGACGACGCGCGTGCGGTCGTTGACGGAGATCGCGAACCGCGGCGGCTCCTCGCCGACCTGGGTGATGTAGAGCATCTTCAGCCGGTTGCCGCGGACGGCGGGCGGCTGCTTGGCCTCGATCACCTCGCCGAGGAACCGGTTGAGCTGGGACGTCGGCACGCGGCCCTTGCGCTTGTCGCCGAGCGCGATCGCCTCGTTGATCACGCGCTGGACGTTGCGGCCGGTCATCGCCGCGGCGGTCAGCACGCGGGGGCGCAGCCGCAGCTTCTGCTGGACCTTGGCGCGCTCGTGGGCCAGGTCGTCGTCGCTGAGGTTGTGGACGTCCCACTTGTTGAGCACCAGCAGCGTCGCGCAGCCGGACTGCATCGCCAGCTCGGCGATCCGGAAGTCCTGGCTGGTCACGCCGTCCGCCGCGTCGCAGACGACGATCGCGACGTCGGCCCGATCGACCGCCCGCTGCGAGCGCAGCGTGGTGTAGTACTCGACCGACTCGGTGACCTTCGCCTGACGCCGCATCCCCGCGGTGTCGACGATCACGATCTTGCGGCCCTCGACCTCGATCTCCAGGTCGATCGCGTCGCGGGTGGTGCCCGCCTCGTTGGAGACGATCGTCCGCGGGTTGCCGACGAGCTGGTTGAAGAGCGTCGACTTGCCGACGTTCGGCCGGCCGATGATCGCCAGCCGCAGGACGTCCTCCTGCGGACCGGCGTCGTCGTCCTCCGGCAGCAGCTCGACGATCTTGTCGAGCAGGTCGCCGGTGCCCAGGCCCTGCGCGGCGGAGACCGGCATCGGCTCGCCCAGCCCGAGCCGGTAGAACTCGGCCGCGTTCGGGATGTCCTTGGCGACGTCGATCTTGTTGGCCGCGACGAGCACCGGCTTGCCCCAGCGGCGCAGGATGTCCGCCAGCTCCTCGTCGCCCGGCCGGACGCCGGCCTTGGCGTCGACCACGAAGACGGCGACGTCGGCGGTCTGCAGCGCGGCGCGAACCTGATCGAGGATCGCCGAGGCCATCGGATCCGGGTCCAGCGCGTCGACGCCGCCGGTGTCGATCAACTGGAACTGGCGGCCGTTCCACTCCGCGTCCATGTGCTTGCGGTCGCGGGTGACGCCGGGGCGTTCGTGGACGACGGCCTCACGGCGGCCGGTCAGGCGGTTGACGAGGGAGGACTTCCCGACGTTGGGGAATCCGACGATGGCGACTTGTCTCATACGGCTGTCTCGTGTCGTGCGCACCGCCACGACGACCGATGCGCCGAAACCGCGGAACCCCCAGGATTGCAGGTTCGTCGGCGACGACGGCCCGTCGTCGGCCGGGTCACGCGGTGCCGCGAACGCCGGCGACCAGCGCGGCGATCCGCTCGACGACGGCGTCGAACGCCATCCCGCTGGTGTCCAGCTCGACCGCGTCGTCGGCCCGCCGCAGCGGCGACGCCTCGCGGGTCCGGTCGCGCTCGTCGCGCTCCCGCAGATCCGCCAGCTCGTCGGCGACGCTGCGGCCGGTCTGGGCCGCGCGACGCCCGGCGCGCTCCTCGTCGGACGCGGTCAGGAAGACCTTCAGCTCC
>CAZFIQ010000134.1:2471-5086 GCA_964519185.1 uncultured Patulibacter sp. | reverse complement strand
CAGCTCCGCGTCGGGGCGCACGACGGTGCCGATGTCGCGGCCTTCCGCGACCCAGTCGCCACGCTGGGTCATCAGCCGCTGGCGCTCGACCAGGGCCTCGCGGACCGCCGGGTCGGTGGCCACCACCGACGCCCGCTGCGAGACCTCGGGCGTGCGGATCGCCTCGGTCGCGTCGGAGTGGTCGAGCAGCACGCGATCGCCCTCGAACTCGATCCGCAGGTCGGCGACGCCGCGCCGGAGGTCCGCGGACTCGTCCTCGATCGCGGCCAGCGCCACGCAGCGGTACATCGCCCCGGTGTCGAGGTAGGTGAACCCCAGGTGGCGGGCCACGGCCCGGGCCACGGTGGACTTGCCGGCGCCCACCGGGCCGTCGATCGCAACGAGCATCGGGACGAGGATAGACGGGGTGGGCGTGCCGGCGTCAGCCCCGCTGCAACGCCGCGATCTGCCCGCCGAAGCCCGGGTACGAGACGTCGGCCGCCTCCATCCCGACGACGCGCACGCCCTCGCGCGAGGCCAGGCCGGCGACCGCGCCGAGCATCGCCAGGCGGTGGTCGCCGTGCGCGTGGATCGTGCCGCCGCGCAGCTCGCCCGTGCCCTCCACGACGAATCCGTCGTCGGTCGCCTCGATCGTCGCCCCCAGCCCGCGCAGGCCGTCGACGACGGTCGCGATCCGGTCGGACTCCTTGTGCTTCAGCTCCTCCGCGCCGCGGACCACGGTCGTGCCCTCGGCGAAGCAGCCGAGCAGCGCCACCAGCGGCAGCTCGTCGATCGCCAGCGGCACCTCGTCGCCCTCCACCGTCGTTCCCCGCAGCGGACCGGCGGAGACCTCCAGGTCGGAGACCGGCTCGCCGGCCGGCACCGCTCCGTCGGCGCGCTGCTCGACGTCCCCCTCGACCTGGGCCCCCATCCGCCGCAGGATCGTGAGGATCCCGGTCCGCGTCCAGTTGACGTTGACCTGCTCCAGCGTCACGCGCGAGCCCGGCACCAACACCGCCGCGACGATCGGGAAGGCCGCCGAGGAGATGTCGGCCGGCACGGTGATGTCGTCGACGGTCAGCGCGTCGACGGGGCGGATCGTGATCTCGTTGCCGTCGCGGCGCAGCGGCACCCCCAGGTGGGTCAGCATCCGCTCGGTGTGGTCGCGGCTGGCGACCGGCTCGACCACGGTCGTCTCGCCCTCCGCCAGCAGCCCCGCGAGCAGCACGCAGCTCTTGACCTGCGCCGACGCGACCGGCAGCTCGTAGCGGATGCCGTGGAGCTTGGTGCCGTGGACGACGAACGGCGGGAGCCGACCGTCCGTCGCGTCGATCCGGGCCCCCATCCGGCCGAGCGGGGCGGCGATCCGGTCGACCGGGCGCTTGCGGATCGAGTGGTCGCCGTCGAAGCGGAACTCGCGCCCCTCCTGCCCGGCCAGCCAGCCCGGCAGCAGGCGCATCAGCGTGCCCGCGTTGCCGACGTCGATCGTGGTGCCGCGTGCGTCGGGGCCGCGCAGGCCGACGCCGCGGACGACGACGGTGGTGCCGTCGCGCTGGACGTCGGCGCCGAGCGTGCGGACCGCTTCCAGCGTGGAGAGCGTGTCCTCGGCGGTCAGGTAGCCGCGGACCGTGACCGGCTCGGTGGCCATCGCCGCGACCATCGCCGCGCGGTGGCTGATCGACTTGTCCGCGGGAGGCGTCAGCCGTCCCTGGAGCGGCCCCGAGGGCTCGAACGTAGCGTCCATGACGGGCTAGACGGTAGCCGCCAGCTCCGCCGGGAAGCGCCCGGCCAGCGCCGCGGCCGCCTCGACCTGCCGCAGGTAGTCGGCGAAGCCGCTGGCGTGCAGCTGCTGCGGCCCGTCGCAGAGCGCGGTCTCGGGCGTCGGATGGGTCTCGACGATGATCCCGTCGGCCCCCGCCGCGGCAGCGGCCATCGACAACGGCAGCACCAGCTCGCGACGCCCGGCGGCGTGCGACGGATCGACGACGATCGGCAGGTGCGTGCGCTCCTTGAGCACCGGCACCGCGGCGATGTCGAGCGTGAACCGGGTCGACTGCTCGTAGGTGCGGATGCCGCGCTCGCAGAGGATCACGTTGGGGTTGCCCTCGGCCAGCACGTACTCGGCCGACATCAGCAGCTCGTCGAGCGTCGCCGCCAGCCCGCGCTTGATCAGCGCCGCCACCCCGCTGCGGCCGATCTCCGCCAGCAGCGGGTAGTTCTGCATGTTGCGGGCCCCGACCTGGATCACGTCGGCGACGTCCGCCACCGCTTCCACGTCGCGCACGTCGGTCAGCTCGGTGACGATCGGCAGGCCGGTCCGCAGCTTGGCCTCGCGCAGGATCTCGAGCCCCTCCTGTCCGAGGCCCTGGAAGCTGTACGGCGAGCTGCGCGGCTTGTACGCCCCGCCGCGGAAGAACTGGACCCCGGCGTCGAGCATCGCGTCGGCCGTCGTCAGCGTCTGCTCCCGCGACTCGACGGTGCACGGCCCGGCGATCGTCGCGAACGCCCCGCCGCCGATCCGCCGTCCGCCGATCTCCAGCCCCTCAATGCGGGATGAGGCAGCGGATTCGGCACGGAGGAGGAGCCGCGCCAGCGCCTCGGTGTTGGAGAGCACGTCCGCCTCGAGATTGAACCGG
>CAZFIQ010000134.1:0-2461 GCA_964519185.1 uncultured Patulibacter sp. | reverse complement strand
CGGGGTCGACAGCGGCACGACCGACTGGACGCCCGGGTCGCGGGTCACGTCGCCCAGCCGGTCGAGGCCGGAGCGGTCGGCGATCACCGCGATCCGCGCGTGGGTCTCCCCCGCGCTGACGTGCGGGCGGGCACCGGCCAGGCCGACGCGCGCGACCACGTCCTGGATCTGGTCCTCGGTGGCGTCGGGTTGCATCACGATCATCATGGGCGGGTCCTCGGAGGAATGGAGTGGCGGAGTCTGCGGGGGGGGCTTCGCGCGGAGCGGCGCGGTTCACGGAAGCCGACGAGGTCTGGCGAATGCCGACCGGTCGTCGTTCGTCATCCCTGGGGTGGCGAACGACGACCGGTCGTCGCTCGACCGCCCGGCGCGACGCGCACGGCAGGGCGCCGTCCCGACGGCCAGGGGGCTTGCGGCATCCGCTCACGTCGACTCCCGGGAACGAGGCGACGAGCGCTCCGCGGCCGGTCAGGGCGACGGAACGGCGACCGGATGCCTAGCGAAATCGCCAGGTGTACCGCGGAAACGCCTGATAGCGCGCTGCGTCGCGGCACGGAACGACGACCGGCGAATACTCGGCTGCGAACGGCAGGGCTCGAGGGGCGGACGTCGACATCGACCCGTTCAGCCTAGCGCACGGGAAGCCCGCGGCGGCGGTTCTCGCGCCGGCCGCGGACGATCGACCGCCGCCACGGCCGGCACCGGGACCACGCATCGTCGGGGGTCGGCCAGATGAGGAGAACGCCACGGTCGTCTCATCAACGTCTCATCTGGCGCTCCTAGGATCGTGGTCGTCCCGCCGATCGGGACCATCCTTCCCCGTTCCGCTTCCCCCCGTTCCGAGGAGCTCCCCGTGTTCCGTTCCCGTACCTCCGTCGTTGCCGCGCTGCTGACCGCCACCGTCGCCGGAGGCGCCGTCGCCGCCGCCCCGGCGCTCGCCGACGACGACCTGACCTACGGCCAGGCCGCCAAGGCCCGCAGCGCCGCGCTCAAGCAGGTCAGCGGCCGTGTGATCCAGATCGACGCCGACGACGACGATCGCACCCGCTACGAGGTCACCGTCCTGACCCGCAGCGGCAGCGCCCGCGAGGTCCACCTGGACGCCCGCTACCGGGTGCTGCGGACCACCCGCGGCGATCGCGACGGCCTGACCTACGCGACGGCCGGACGGGCGTCGAGCGCGGCGCTGGCCCGGGTCCGCGGGATCGTGATCGACGTCGAGGCCGACGACGACGGTCGCGCCCGCTACGAGGTCAAGGTCCTGACGCGCGGCGGCAGCGAGCGCGAGGTCCACCTGGACCGCAGCTTCCGCGTGGTGTCGAGCGACGACGACTGACCGCCGCGCGGCGTCACCTTCGGTACCGCATGGGTACCGAAGGTGACGCGATGCGAGGGCCCGGCGCCCGGCGGGCCCACCGCGCGCAGCCGATAGGTTGCGTCGGTGGAATCCGTCGTCCAGGCCTACGTCGATTCGATCCTCGGGGAGTGCGTCGGCAACACGCGGGGCGCCGTCGCCGACTACATCCCGGAGCTCGCCGCCGCGGATCCCGACCGGTTCGGGATCTGCATCGCCAGCACCGACGGCTACCAGTACGAGGCCGGCGACGCGCGGGTCCCGTTCTCGATCCAGTCGATCTCGAAGCCGTTCACCTACGCGCTGGCCCTCGCCGACCAGGGCCTGGAGCGCGTCGACGCCAAGGTCGGCGTCGAGCCGTCGGGCGACGCGTTCAACGAGATCAGCCTGGAATCGGAGAGCGGCCGGCCGCGCAACCCGATGATCAACGCCGGCGCGATCACCGCCGCGTCGCTGGTCGCCGGCGAGACCGACGAGCAGACGTTCGAACGGATCCGGCGCTGCTACTCCGCCTTCGCGGGTCGTGAGCTCGAGCTCGACGAGGCGATCTACACGTCGGAGCGCGACTCCGGGTTCCGCAACCGCGCGATCGGCTACATGCTGCGGACGGTCGGGATCATCGAGGACGACCCCGAGCCGGTCGTCGACCGCTACTTCCGGCAGTGCTCGCTGCTGGTCGACACCCGCGACCTGGCGATGATGGCGGCGACCCTCGCCAACAACGGGGTCCACCCGCGAACGGGCGAGCAGGTGCTGGCGCCCGCGCTGGTCGAGCGAGTGCTGTCGGTGATGACCACCTGCGGGATGTACGACGGCGCCGGCGACTGGGTGTCCGGGGTCGGGATGCCGGCCAAGAGCGGCGTCGGCGGCGGGATCATGGCCGTGCTGCCGGGGCAGATCGGAGTCGCGGTCTTCTCCCCCCGGCTCGACGCCCACGGCAACAGCGTGCGCGGCGTCGAGGCCTGCCGGCGGGTCTCGCGCGAGCTGGAGCTGCACTTCCTCCACGTCGCGCGCAGCGCCCGCTCGGCGATCCGCGCGGCCTGGGACCTGATCGAGCGGCCATCGCTGCGCCGTCGCACGGAGGAGGAGGCCGCGGTGCTGCGCGAG
>CAZFIQ010000133.1:1336-7097 GCA_964519185.1 uncultured Patulibacter sp. | reverse complement strand
CGACGGCCACTCCAACGGCGCCGAGCAGATCGCCGTCCGCGCCCGCGACGTCGGCATGGACGTGGTCTACGAGGGGATCCGCCTGACGCCCGAGCAGATCACCCACAGCGCCGTCCAGGAGGGCGTCCACGTGATCGGGCTGTCGATCCTCTCGGGCAGCCACCTGGAGCTGATCCCGGCGGTGATCGAGGAGCTGCGGTCGAAGGGCGTCGACGTGCCGGTCGTGGTCGGCGGGATCATCCCCGAGGCCGACGTCGCGCCGCTGAAGGCCGCCGGCGTCGCCGGGGTCTACACCCCGAAGGACTTCGACATCTCGGTGATCATGGGCGACATCGTCCGGATCGTCGCGGAGGCCGGGGGCGTGCTCGACGAGGCCGACGTACCGGCCCCGGCGGGCGGCAGCGTCGAGTAAGAACCTGTGCCCCGGTTCGCCGTATCGGCGGGCCGGAGCGACGACGTCGACCGAGGAGCGCGGGCGGCACTTGCCGCCCGCGCCGCTGCCTAGCTCAGCCGCTGGATGATCAGGTTGGCGCCGCTGGGCACCAGCACCGCCGTCGCGGCGAGGCCGTACAGCTGCATCTGGATCGTCGACCCCGCGGTCAGCGTCACGATCGCGTCACCGGACAGTTGCGACTGCGACAGCACCGGGCTCTCGTTCAGCGCCGGCATCGACGCGCCGTTGACGAGGACCCGGGTCTGCACCGCGAGGCTGGCGGAGAATCTGTAGCTGTAGCTGATCCGGTACCGGCCCGCGTTGGCGACCGTGAACGTGTCGTTGGCGCCGTTGACGGTGATCCCGCTGCCGATGTTCTGGTTGCTCGGGAGCGGGACCGTCGTCCCGCCGAGGGTCACCAGGATCGTGCCGTTGGTGTTCTGCGCGGACATGCTGGCGGCGGACACGTTGGTCCCGGCCGGCCCGGCGGGACCCGTATCTCCGGTGTCGCCCTTCGGTCCCTCGGGTCCTGCGGGGCCCTCGGGACCAGCCGACCCGGCCGGGCCTTCCGCGCCGTCGGTGCCAGCCGGGCCCTGCGCTCCGTCCTGGCCCGCGGGCCCGGCCGGTCCCTCCGGGCCGGTCTCGCCCGCCGGACCCTCCGGACCGACCGGACCCTGCTCACCCGCGGCGCCGGTCGGGCCGATCGGACCCTCCGGTCCGGTCAGGCCCGTCAAGCCGATCGGGCCGATCGGACCCTGCGGACCGGGCGAGCCGACAGGGCCTTGCTCGCCCTGCAGCCCGGTCAGGCCCATCGGCCCGACCGCACCCTGCTCGCCCGCCGGGCCGGCCCCTCCCGTCGGCCCCGTGCCCCCGGCCGGACCAGCGGCCCCGGGTGCGCCCGCCGGCAGCTCGTTCTTGCCGAAGTCCTCGGCCCGCAGCGAGCCGTTGCGCACCTTGCTCGTCGTGATCGCGTCGGTGGCGATGTGCTTGCCCCGCACCGCGTGATACCGGATCTGGGCGTCACCGACGCTGTCGCGCGGTACCACGATTCCGGTCGCGTAGGCGGTACCCCCGAGCGCCACGAACAGCGCGGTCGCCGACATCACGTTGGCGGGGGTCAAAACGCGTCGAGCGCGCCGCATCCAGGGCGTTTCCCGCCTGCTGTCGTCCTGGTCCCCGGATGGCCGCTCTGTTGCTTGGGTCATGCATTGACCCTAAATGAATTTTCGGTACCACCGGATGACGGTGGCGAATAGAATTACTGGTAGACGCCGTCTCCAACCTCGGCGTGTCGTTCAAGACCGCGATCGGCCCGCGGGCCGATGCCGGCATGGCGCTCGAGCTCGGCGCCATCGCCACGCGGTGCGGCAGCGACAGCGCGCCGAGCCGGAGCGGCGCCAACACCGCCACCGCAGGACCGACGACCGTACGCGCACATACGATGGCGGCGTATGGACGACGCGCTCGCAACGACGCTGGCCCGCCGACTGCGCGACGGCGATCGGAGCGCGGCCCCGCAGCTGCTGAACCTGGTCGAGACGTCCACTCCGGTCGCTCGCAGCCAAACGGCGCAGCTGCTCGAAGCGCTCTCGCCCGCCGCGCTCGGCCACGAGCCCACGGGTCACGTCGTCGGCGTCACCGGCCCCCCGGGCGCCGGCAAGTCGACGCTGCTCAGCGAGCTGATCCGGACCTACCGGGAGCGCGGGCGGACGGTCGCGGTGCTCGCCGTCGACCCGTCGAGCCGGCGGACCGGCGGGTCGCTGCTCGGCGACCGCGCGCGGATCGACGTCAGCCCCGACGACGACGGGGTCTTCATCCGCTCGACCGCCGCCGCCGACCGGCTGGGTGGCCTGGCGAGCGCCACCCGCACCGCCGCCCAGGCGCTGGCCGTCGCCTTCGACGTGGTGATCGTCGAGACGGTCGGCGTCGGCCAGTCGGAGACCGATGTCGCCGACGTCGCCGACACCGTCGTCGTGATCGTCCAGCCCGGGTCCGGCGACGTCCTGCAGTTCCTCAAGAGCGGGATCATGGAGATCCCCGACGTGCTGGTGATCACCAAGGCCGACCTGGGCCGGATCGCCCAGCGCGCCACGAGCGACATCCGCGCCGCGCTGCGCTCGATCGGCGACCGGGCGACCAAGGTCGTCGCCGTCAGCTCGCTGCCGCCGTCGAGCGGGTTCGACGCGCTGGTCGACGTGCTCGACGCGCACCGCGACCGGATCGACGTCGTCACCCACCGCCGCGACGCTCGCCGCCGCTCGGCCGTCGACGACTTCCGGCTGGAGCACGGCGACCGCGCGCTGCGCCGGCTCGGCGGCCGCCGCCGGGCGCTGCAGGCGCTGGCCGACGTGCCCGACGACGTCGCGGTCCCACAGCTGATCGAGTACCTCGAGCGCGCCGCCGACGTCGCCGACGCGGCGGTCTGACCCGCGGGTTCAGTCGACGGCGACCGGCGCGTCGGCCGGCACCGGGCGGCGACTCTCCAGCCAGGCTCCGGCCGCGGCCAGCACCAGCCCGACGATCCCGAACAGCACCGGCCACGCCGGGTCGGCGCCGTGCAGCAGTCGGCCGGCGTCGCCGAAGCCGAGCACCAGGTCGAGCGGTCGCAGCAGCGTCGCCGCCCAGCCCGCGTCGGCCGGGACGCCCTCGACCCCGGAGGTGGTGGCGACGCTGACCGTCGCCGCCCACAGCGCGACGCCGACCGTGCCGACCACCGTCCCGGCCACCGCCGGCCGCGACGGCAGTCGCGCGGCGGCCGTCGCCAGCAGCACCGTGCCGAGCGCCAACGCGACCAGCAGCAGGACCGCCGCGACCCGCGCCGTGCCGTTCAGCACCGGCTCGCCGGCCGCCAGCGCGGAGCTGGTCGCCACCCGCTCCGCCAGCACCAGCACGCCCAGGCCGGAGACCACCGCGCAGGCGGTCGCCGGCTCCTGCACGCTGCGCAGCGCCGCCGGGTAGCGGGCCGTCAACGCGGTCAGCCCCGACGCCACCAGCCCGACGACCGGCACCGCCCACGCGACCAGCGTCCAACGCGGCCCGTCGCCGACGCCGACCTCGGTCGGGCTCGCGGGACGGTCAACGCCGACCGCCGCCAGCAGCGCGCCGAGCGCGATCAGCGCCGCGCCCACCAGGAAGGCCAGGCCCACCGTGCGGGCGACCGGCACCGTGATCCGCGCGCCCGTGACGCTGCCCACGGTCCCGCGCAGCGCCTGGCCCAGCACCACGACCGCGACGCCGAGCGCCAGCCGCGGCCCCCACGCCAGCCAGCCCGACGCGTACAGCACCGCGACGCCGAGCGGCACCGCCGCGGCGGCGGCCAGGACCGCACCGGGACGAGCGGACGGCAGCGGGCGGACGCGAGCCGGAGGCACGGACGAACCGGAGGCCATGCCCTCACCCTACGCGACCCTCCCCCGACCACGGCGCAGACCGCCCCGGGCCGGATCCCGCCCGGCGCCCCGTGGGCCGCGTCCCGCGCGCCCGAGCGAGTACGGTTCCTGATCGTGCTGTCCGCCCTGCTCCCCGAACTCGCGACGCCGCTGGCGCTGATGCCGAACTGGCTCAGCCCCGAGCACATCCTCGAGCAGTACGGCTTCATCGCGATCCTGCTGATCATCTTCGCCGAGACCGGGCTGCTGATCGGCTTCTTCCTGCCCGGCGACACGCTGCTCTTCAGCGCCGGCATCCTGCAGAAGGTCGGCACGATCAGCGAGCCGCTGTGGCTGCTGCTGGTCGCCGTCCCGATCGCCGCGATCATCGGCAACCTGGTCGGCTACGAGATCGGCCACAAGGCCGGGCCCGCGCTGTTCACCCGCGAGAAGTCGCGGCTGCTGAACAAGGAGCACCTCGACCGCACCCACGCGTTCTTCGTCAAGTACGGGCCGATCACGATCTTCCTGGCCCGCTTCGTGCCGATCGTGCGGACCTTCGCCGCGGTCGTGGCCGGCGCGGTCGGGATGAACCGCCGGGTCTTCATCGTCTGGTCGGTGATCGGCGCGATCGCCTGGACCTCCGGCCTGATCTTCCTCGGCTGGCTGGTCGCCACGATCCTGCCGACGTCGACGGTCGACTTCATCCAGTCGAACATCGACGCGGTGATCATCGGCGTGGTGCTGCTGACGATCGGCGGGATCGCCGCCGAGTCGGTGCTCCACAAGCGCCGCAACGCCAGGAAGCTCGCCGCCGCGGGCGAGCCGACCGAGCAGCCGACGACCGGGGCCGAGTAGCCGCGTCACCGGACCGCCCCGGCGGCGGCGGCGTACGATCCACCCATGGCCGACGAGACCGAGACGCTGCCCTGGATGCGGTGCTACCGCTGCTGGTCGACGGCGCTCGAGCTCCACGTCCACTACGACGGGATCCACCGGGTCGACGCCGGCAGCGGTCGGCCGGTGCAGGCGATCGAGGAGCACCAGGAGGCGATCGTGCAGTGCATGGACTGCATGCACGACCAGCCGCACCTGGTCTTCCGCGACGGCAAGCTGGTCGCCGACGACGACCGCTGGGAGCGGCTCGTGATGGGCACGCCGTGGGTCGCGTCGTGCACGATCACCGTGCCGGCCGACGACGTCGAGGTCTGCTCCGGCCCGGAGGCCAGCGACGCGCTGAGCTTCGCGTCGCTCGGCGACCCGGGCACGCTCGAGTTCTTCAGCCACGTGCGCTTCCACAGCCACCAGGACGACCGGATCGTGGTCCACCTGCTGGTCGAGCTCTACGCCCGCTCGCAGGAGGAGGCCAGCACGGTGCTGGAAGGGGCCGCCCGCGGCCCGCTGGTGATCACCTCGCTTGCCGAGGAGTCGCGCCCGCCGGCGGTCTCCTCCGGCGGAGCGCACTAGAACGTCGTCTAGCTCTCCCCCGCGAACCCCGCCAGCAGCTGCAGCTGACGGACCGCCAGCGTGCAGGCGGCCGGTGACGGCGTCGTGCGCTCGCTGCCGCCGTCGGCCAGCTCCCGCAGGAACGCCCGGAACCGCTCCGCCGCGACCGCGTGATCGTCCAGCAGGCGATCGACCGCCGCCTCGGGATCGTCGGAGGGCGACGCCTCGAGCGCAGCGCGGGCGACCGCGACGCGCGCTTCCAGCAGGTCGTCGCGCAGCGCCTGGACGGCCCAGCGGGTCAGTCGGTCGGGGATCGGCAGCTGCTCGACCGCGCGGTGCAGCGACCGCAGCTGCAACCCGCTCCCGACCCGCAGCACCGCGTCGGTCAGCTCCCCCACCGGACGGCCGCAAGCGGCGGCCGCGGCCACGATCTGCGGGGCCAGCAGCAGGATGCCGTCGGCGGCGACCGCCGTGGCCAGGTCCTCGGGGACACCCGCCTCGATCCACGCGTCGT
>CAZFIQ010000133.1:0-1326 GCA_964519185.1 uncultured Patulibacter sp. | reverse complement strand
AAATCCTATTTGCAAGGACTTGCGCGTGATCTTCGCCTCGATCCACGCGTCGTCGTAGCGGGACCGCCGCTCGTCCTCCTGCCGGCCCAGCCGCCGCTCGATCTCGGCGACGCCCGCGCGGTGCGCGTCGACGGTCGCGGCGATCGGCCCCTCGGCGACGTGGGCCAGGAACCAGCGCGAGGTGATCCGCACCCGGTCGTTGACCAGGTCGCGCAGCGTCCACTGGACCTCCGGGTCGACGTCGCCGAGCGCGGCGATCCGCTCCCAGTGGTCACGCGCGTCCGCGACCCCGATCGCGATCCGGAAGGCCCGTACGACCGCCGACGCCGGCGCCCCGAACTCGGCCGCGCGGCGCGCCACGAAGGTCGGCCCGAGCGCGTCGACGACCTCGCCCGCGGCCCGGGTCGCCAGCAGCTGGCGGCGCAGCGGATGCGACGCCAGCTGGTCGCCCACCCGCTCGACGATCGCCCGCGGGAAGTACGCCGCCAGATCGGCGTCCCAGGCCGGGTCGGGGACGTCCTCCTCGTCGAGCAGCGCCGCCGCGACGCTGCTCTTGGCGAGTGCCACCAGCACCGCCAGCTCCGGCCGGGTCAGGCCCGCGTCCGCCGCGCGTCGGTCGGCCAGCTCGTCGGTCGCGGGCAGCCCGTGGGCGTCGCGATCCAGTCGGTCGCTGGCCTCGAGCGCGACCATCAGCTCCTCGGCCGCCTGGGTCCGCTGCGGCGCCCGCCGCTCCTCCTGGGTCAGCAGCCGCGCCTGGGCGACGTTGTCGCGCAGCACGTGGGCGACCACCTCGTCCGTCGCCGCGCGCAGCAACCCGTTGCGGTCCTCCACCGTCAGGTCGCCGGCGCGGACCGCGGTGTCGAGCAGGACCTTCAGGTTGACCTCGTGGTCGGAGCAGTCGACGCCGCCGGAGTTGTCGATGAAGTCGGCGTTGATCCGGCCGCCCCCGCGGGCGTACTCGATCCGCGCGGCCTGCGTGAAGCCCAGGTTGCCGCCCTCCCCGACGACCCGGCAGCGCAGCTCGTCGGCGTCGACGCGGATCCCGTCGGAGGCCCGGTCCTCGGCGTCCGCGTCGGTCTCGTACGAGGCCTTGACGACCGTCCCGATACCGCCGTTCCAGAGCAGGTCGACCGGGGCCCGCAGGACCGCCTGGATCAGCTCCGCGGGCGACAGCCGGGTCGCGTCGATGCCCAGCGCCTTCTGCATCGCCTTGGTGATCCGCACCTGCTTCGCGTCCCGCGGGAAGACCCCGCCTCCGGAGCTGATCAGGTCGCGGTCGTAGTCGTCCCAGCTGGACCCCGGGGTCTCGAACAGCCGCTTGCGCTC
>CAZFIQ010000132.1:0-7112 GCA_964519185.1 uncultured Patulibacter sp. | reverse complement strand
GTGGCTGTGGCGGATCGCGGCGCCCTCGGGCGTGTCGTCGGAGGGCAGCTTGATCGCGTCACCCTGCTCGGCGATCTGCCGCAGCACCGCGTTGACGAGCTTGAAGCCCATGTTCGGCTTGGCCAGCTCGACCGCCGCCGCGACCGCCGCCCGGTTGGGCGTGCCGTCGCTGAACAGCAGCTCGTAGACGCCGATCTGGAGCGCCGCGCGGATCTCCACGTCGAGCTCGCGGTCGACCCGCTCGTCGATCAGCGTGTCGAGCGTGAGTCGCCGCTGGATCGCGCCGAAGGCGAGCCGCTTGGCCTGCCCGCGCTCGCGCTGGTCGAGCCCCTCGGCGGCGCCGTGGAGGGCGCGATCGGCGAAGGCCCCGTCGCGCAGCACGCGCACGATCGTCAGGTGCGCGGCCCGCCGGGCCGCGCCCGCGGTGTCGCGACCGCCGGGGCCCCGGCGCGGCGCGGCGCCGGGCTTGCCACCGCTCGCGGGTCGCCCCGGACCGGAGCCCGAGGCCGAGCCCGAGCCCGAGGCCGAGCCGGATCCGCCGGGCTTGCCGGTCCGCGCCGGTCCCCGGTTGGGACGACGCTCCCAGCGGTCCGGCCGGCCCGACCCGCGCTTGGGCAGCTCGCGGTCGCTCATCGCTCACCCCGGCCGCGTCGGTAGTCCGCGTAGGCCATCGGCCGCTTGCCGGGAGGCTGCACCTCGACCAGCTCGAGCGCACCGTCGGCGTCGATCCGCGTCCGCCGCACGCCGAGCACGGTGCCGTCTTCGAGCCGCAGCCGGGCGCCGATGTGCGGGCTCAGCGCCCGCACCCGGTCGTGCTGGGCCTGCGCCGGCGCCTGGGGATCCAGGTCGCGATCGGCCGCGACGATCTTCTCCGCGTAGGTCACGCCCTGCTCCGGCTGCGGCGTCGCGGGCAGCGGTCCGCCGGCCAGCCGCCCGAGCGCGTCGACCAGCATCCGCGCGCCGAGCTCGACCAGCCGCGGGGCGAGCGTGCCGTAGTCGTCATCGGGCGCGATCGGCTCGTGCTGCTGGCTGATCACGGGACCGGCGTCGAGCTCCTCGACCAGCTCCATGATGCTGACGCCGGTCTCCGCATCGCCGGCCATGATCGCCCGCTCGACCGGGGCCGCCCCGCGCCAGCGCGGCAGCAGCGACGGGTGGACGTTCAGCAGCGGGTGGGCCGAGAGCAGCGGCTCCTTGATGATCGCCCCGTAGGCGCAGACGATCAGCGCGTCCGGCCGGACGTCGGCGATCGTCGCCACCGCGTCGTCGTCCAGCCGCTCGGGCTGCGCGAGCGGCAGCCCCAGCTCGCGGGCGGCGTCGGCGACGGCCGGCGGGGTCAGCTTGCGGCCGCGGCCGGCGGGACGGTCGGGACGGGAGATCACCAGCTGCGGCGCGTGCCCGGCGCCCGCCAGGTGCCGCAGCACGTCGGCCGCGAACCAGCTGGTGCCGAGGTAGACGGTCCGGACGGCCCCGGGGTCGCCGGACCGAACCGGCGCGGAGCCGCTCATGCCTCGTCGGCGAGCCGCGCCCGCAGCTCGCGCAGCGCCTGCTTGCGCTGATCGCGCGAGGTCCGGTCGAGGATCAGCACGCCGTCCAGGTGGTCCATCTCGTGCTGGATGATGCGGGCCTCGAAGCCCGACGCCTCGACCACCAGCGGCTCGCCGTGGCCGTCCTGGGCGCGCAGCCGCAGGTGGACCGAGCGCTCGACGTCGACGTGCACCCCGGGCAGCGACAGGCAGCCCTCCTCGCCGACCTCGACCTCGTCGCCGCGCCACTCGATCACCGGGTTGACGAGCTTGCGGACGGGGCCCTCGCCACCGTCGACCGCATAGACCAGCACCCGGTGGAGCGTGCCGACCTGGTTGGCCGCCAGGCCGACCCCGCGCGCCTCGTGCATCAGCGAGCCCATCACGTCGAGCTCCTTGCGCAGCCGCTCGTCGAAGTCGGTGACGTCGCGCGCGCGACTCTTCAGCACCGGATCGCCCCACTGGCGGATCGCCTGCAGGGCGGCGTTGCGGCGCGCCGTCGCCTCGGCTCGCCGCGCGGCGTCGTCTCGGGTCTCCGTTTCGGACATCGACGGTCCAGGGTATCGAGGACCTATCCGTGCAGGAGCGCGGTTCGGGCCGCCCGACGGACCGACCCCCGCCGGCCGATGAGTTCCGGCGGCCCGCCCCGTCCTGGTCCTCGGAAGCAACCGGAAGGACCCCATGAGCGCAGCATCCGCGCCGGCGATCGAGACCAGCGACCTGGTCAAGACGTTCGGCACCAACCGCGCCGTAGACGGCGTGACCCTGCACGTCCCCGCGGGGATGGTCTACGGGGTGCTCGGCCCCAACGGGGCCGGGAAGAGCACGACGATCAAGATGCTGGCCACGCTGCTGCGCCCGGACAGCGGAGCCGCCCGGGTGCTCGGCCACGACGTGACCGGCGATCCGAACGCCGTCCGCGACCGGATCGCGCTGACCGGCCAGCTGGCCTCGGTCGACGAGGAGCTGACCGGACGCGAGAACCTGATTCTGCTGGCTCGCCTGCTGGGCTACGGTCGCCGCGCCGCGGCGGACCGAGCCGACCAGCTGCTGGCGGCGTTCGGGCTCGAAGAGGCCGCCGGACGGCTGACCAAGAACTACTCGGGCGGGATGCGCCGCCGGCTCGATATCGCGGCCAGCCTGGTCGTCACCCCCGAGCTGCTGTTCCTCGACGAGCCGACGACCGGCCTGGACCCGCGTTCGCGCAACGAGGTCTGGGAGATCGTGCGGGCGCTGGTCGCCGGCGGCACCACGGTGCTGCTCTGCACCCAGTACCTGGACGAGGCCGACCAGCTGGCCGGTCGGATCGCGGTGATCGACCACGGGCGGGTGATCGCCGAGGGCGCCCCGCACGAGCTCAAGCGGTCGGTCGGCCAGAGCACGCTGCACGTCCACGTCAGCGATCCCGTCGACCGCGCCGCGGCCGAGCAGCTGCTGGCCCGTGGCCTCGACGCGTCCGTCACCGGCACCAGCGACCCGAGCGAGCTGGCGGTCGCGGTGCCCGACGCCGACGCCGCCGCGGCGGCGGTGCGGGCGTTGGCCGACGCCCGGATCCCGCTGTCCGGATTCACCCTCGGGCAGCCGACCCTCGACGAGGTCTTCCTGGCGCTGACCGGGGAAGTGCCGACCGACCAGGAGGTGGCGGCATGAGCACCACGACCACGAGCCCGGGCGGAGCCGGCGCGGGGACCGACGCCGAGCTGCCCGCGATCCGCGAGCAGCAGCTGCACGCCGCGCTCGCCGCCGGCACCCGTCCCCCGCGCGCGTCGCCGCTGGCCGCCTGCTCCGCCTTCGGCTGGCGCTGCATGCTCAAGATCAAGCACGTGCCCGAGCAGCTGCTCGACGTGACGATCACGCCGGTCCTGTTCCTGCTGATGTTCGTCTACCTGTTCGGCGGCGCGGTCTCCGGGTCGACCGGCGAGTACCTGCAGTTCGTGCTGCCCGGGGTGCTCGTCCAGGCGGTGCTGTTCACCACGGTCTACTCCGGCGTGACGATCAACACCGACATGACGAAGGGCGTCGTCGACCGCTTCCGGACGCTGCCGATCTGGCCGGCTGCGCCGCTCGTCGGCGCGACGATCGGCGACCTGGCGCGGTACCTGATCGCGTCGGTGGTCGTGCTCGCGCTCGGCCTGATCCTGGGCTTCGACGCCGGCGGCGGGGTGCTCGGGATCGTCGGCGGCGTCCTGCTGCTGGTGCTGTTCGCCAGCGGCCTGGCCTGGGTCTTCACCACGCTCGGTCTGGTGATGCGCAGTCAGAGCGCGGTGATGAACGCCGGCTTCATGGCGCTCTTCCCGCTCGTCTTCCTGAGCAACATCTTCGTCGATCCGTCGACCCTGCCCGCGGTCCTGGAGTGGTTCGTCGGGGTCAACCCGGTGTCGCACGTGGTGACCGCGGTGCGCGGGCTGCTCGGCGGCAACGCCGACGCCGGCGACGTCGGCCTGGTGCTCGCCGAGGCCGCCGTCCTGACGGCGGTCTTCGTGCCGCTGACCAACCGGCTGTACCGCGGGCGGGCCTGACCCCGGACCGTACGACGACCGGTCGTCGTTCGGCGCGTCCCGGGAGTCGAGGGGCAACCGGTCGTCGTTTGCCGTGGTCGGGGGCGGACGCGTCTTCGTTGCCGAAGGGCAACCGGTCGTCGTTCGCCGCCGGCTACCGCGGGTCGATCTCGATCGCCAGCGTCAGGCCGCGGGCGGCGGGCGCGGCGACCACGCTGTCGACGGCGTGGCGCACCGCGGCGACCGTCGCGGCGCGGTGGTGGGCCTTGACCTCCAGCTGGCGGCGGTAGCGCCCCTGGCGCCGGAAGACCGGCACCGGGCCGCGCGTCTCGGCCGGCATCCGCTGGCGCAGCACCTCGGCGGCGGCGACCACGCGGTCCTCCCGCTCGTGCTCCGCGGTCACCCGCACGATCGTGCTGAACGGCGGGAAGTCGAGCGCCCGGCGCCGCTCCAGCTCGTCGACCAGGAAGCCGTGCGCGTCGTGGCGGGCGGCGTGGCGCAGCGCGCGCTCCTCGGGGTTGCGGGTCTGGACCAGCACCCGGCCGCCCCCGCGACCGCTGCTGCCGCCCCCGCGACCGGCCCGCCCGGCCAGCTGGGCGACCAGCTGGAAGGTCCGCTCCTGCGCGCGGAAGTCGGGGAAGCGCAGGGTCGCGTCGGCGTCGACCACCACCCCCAGGTCGACGTCGGGGAAGTCGTGGCCCTTGGCGATCATCTGCGTGCCGACGAGGATGCCGTGGTCGGCCGCGCCGAACCGCTCCAGCACCCCGCTGCGGTCGCGGACGTCGGCGTCCAGGCGGTAGACGGTTCCGGGCAGGTCCTCGGCCAGCTGCTCGGTGCCCAGCCCGTGCTGGCCTACCGACACCGACCCGCAGGCGACGCAGCTCGTCGGTGGCGCCTCCTGGTGGCCGCAGTGGTGGCAGCGCAGCCGACCGTGGGCGGCGCTGCCGGGATCGAAGTCATGGACGTCGCTCCCGCGGCGGCCGCCGTGCAGCACCAGCGAGACGTCGCAGTTCGGGCACTCCCAGGTGTGGCCGCAGCCCGCGCACTCGACCCAGGTCGCCCAGCCGCGGCGGTTGAGCAGCACGATCGCCTTGCGCGCGTCGGCGATCGCGCGGTGGACGTCGGGGTGCAGGGCGCTGCGCTGGCCGCGGAGCTCGCGAAGATCGATCAGCCGGACCTGCGGCAGGTCCCCGCCGTCGGCCCGCGCCGGCAGGCCGATCCGCCGCAGGGCCGCCCACGACTCCGGCCGCGGGGTCGCGGATCCGACCAGGAGCACCGCGCCGGCATCGCGGGCGCGCCAGGCTGCGACGCGACGGGCGTCGTAGCGTGGATCGCCGTCGTGCTTGTAGGCGGGGTCGTGCTCCTCGTCGACGATGATCAGGCCGACGTCGGCCGCCGGGGCGAAGACCGTGGACATCGGTCCGACGCAGATCCGCGCCTCGCCGCTGCGCAGCCGCCACCACTCGTCGCGCCGCTCGCCCTTCGAGAGCCCCGAGTGGAGCACGGCGACGGTCTCCCCCAGCCGGCGCCGGAACCGCGCCACCGTCTGCGGCGTCAGGGCGATCTCGGGCACCAGCACCAGCACCGCCCGGCCCGACGCGATCACCCGCTCGGCGGCCTGCAGGTAGACCTCCGTCTTGCCCGATCCCGTGACGCCGTGCAGCAGCAGCCGGTCGCCCGCGGCCGCCTCGGCCAACCGCTGGACGGCCAGCGCCTGGTCCGGGTTCAGCGGCGGCGCCTGGCGTCCGTCGCCGTGCAGCGCGCCGACCTGGGCGTGGTCCGGACGGCGGGCGTGCGCCCGCGACTCGATCGCCACCAGACCGCGGGCCTCCAACCGGCGCAGCGTCGGCAGGTCGTCGCCCGCCCAGTCCGGCAGCCGGTCGAGCGCGGCCCGCTGGCCGGCGGTCAGTCGCACCTCGGCGTAGGGATCGATCGGCGGTGCCGTTGCGGCATCCGGGTCGGTCGCTGCCGGCACACCCCGCGGCGGCGCGTCGTCCCCGGATTTCCCGTCGGCGACCTCGGCAGCCGGTCCCGTCCCGGACTTCCCGGCCCGCACCGTCCGCGCACTTTCCGGCACCGGAAGCACCGGATCCGCCCACATCCGGGTGCGCTCGCCGACGCCGTCCGGCGGCAGCAGCAGCTCCAGGCAGCGGGCCGGGGTCGAGACGACGTCGTCGGCCATCCAGAGCGCCAGCCGGACCAGCTCCGGGGGAAGCGAGACGTCGGCGACCGCGGTCGGCTGCTTCAGGCGGTGCTCGGAGCTCTCCGCCAGGCCGGTGACCACGCCGCGCAGCTTCTGCCGCCCGAACGGCACCTCGACGACGCTGCCGACGTCGCAGCCTTCGGGGCGTGCGTAGTCGAACGGTCCGCGCAGGCCGCGAGCGGTGACGAGCGGCTCGACCTGAATGACCTGCACTCCGAAGCATGGTGCCAGGTCGCGGCGCGGAGTATCGTCGCAGCATGGAGCTCCACCACGACGAACAGATCCTGTACCGGAAGAGCCCATCGTGGCGCAACCAGATCGGCTCCCACACGCTGGTGCTGATCGTCGCGATCCTCGTCGGCGCGGTGGTGCTGCTGGCCGTCGACCCGGACTGGATCGGGATCGCGGTCGGCATCGCGATCGCCCTGGTCGGCACCGGCTGGCTGTGGATCGAGCGCTCCAAGACGAAGTACATCGTCACGACCCACCGGCTGCACGTCCGCGAGGGCTTCCTGGCCAAGCACGTGCAGGAGACGCGGCTGCGCCGGATCCAGAACGTGACGGTCACGCAGTCCGTGCCGCAGCGGATCATGCGGGTCGGCACCGTCGACTACGACACCGCCGGCGACGACGCGGCGGGCGGGCGGTTCCGGATGCTGGGCGTCGAGAACCCGGACGCGCTGATCCGGCTGGTCGACAAGGCCCAGCGGGCGATCTTCGACTCCGAGCGCGAGCACGCCGCGCGGGCCGAGGCGGAGGCCGAGGCCGCGGTGCGGGCGCGCGGGACCGATCGCCCCGCCCCCGCGGGCCCCGAGGACCCCACGCAGACCGCTTAGGACCTGTTTCAAAATCAGTGGTCGGCTGTCGTGGTCGGTGGCCGAGCAG
>CAZFIQ010000131.1:0-7216 GCA_964519185.1 uncultured Patulibacter sp. | reverse complement strand
GGGGTCAGCCAGCGGACCCTGCGCCGCGACGTCGAGCGGCTGCGGGGGCTGGGGTACCCGGTCGACGCGGCGCGGGGCACCGGCGGGGGCTACCAGCTGCGCGCGGGTCAGCGGTTGCCGCCGCTGCTGCTGGACGACGACGATGCGGTCGCGATCGCCGTGGGCCTGCGGACCGCGGCCGCCGGCACGATCGCGGGGATCGAGGAGGCGTCGGTCCGGGCGCTGACCAAGCTGGAGCAGGTCCTGCCGCCCGGGCTGCACCGTCGGATCGCGGCGCTGCAGGAGGCGATCGTGCCGGTTCCACGGGGCGGCATGCCGATCGACTCGGCGACGTTGGTGGTGCTCGGGCAGGCCTGCCGCGACCGCGAGCGGCTGCGCTTCGGCTACGTCCGCAAGGACGGAGAGCAGGCGGACCGGACCGTCGAGCCGCACCGGCTGGTCTCCGACTACGGCCGCTGGTACCTGGTGGCGTGGGACCTGCGGCGGGAGGACTGGCGGATGTTCCGGGTCGACCGGATGACGTCGCCCGCGTCGACGGGCACGCGGTTCGTGGGGCGTTCGCTGCCGGGCGGCCAGGACGCGGCGTCCTACGTGCGCGCATCGATGCAGAACCAGCCGATGCGGTGGGAGGCATCGATCCGCGTGGCCTGCGCGTCGGACGCCCTGCCGGCCGCGGCGACGTGGTGGCGCGGCCGAGTCGAACCGATCGACGACGCCAGCTGCCGGATCCGGACCTCGGCCGACAACCTCGAATGGCTGACGGTCCACCTGATGTTCCTCGAAGCGGAGTACGTCGTCGAGGGCCCGCCCGAGCTGGTCGAGCACCTGCAGTCGACGGCGGAGCGGATGGGGCGGGCGGTGGCGGGCGCGGCCGGTCGTACGCGGACGGAGTAGCGCGGAACGCGGGCGCGGCCGGGCGAATCACGCGCCCGTGCCACGACCGACGGCGTTACCGAATGTTGCACCGCGACCTAGACTGAGATCCCACATGGGACGCTTCGCTGAACCGCAGGATCCGGTCTTCCGGGAGATGAACACCAGCCTGGGGTTCGACCGCCGGATGTGGCGTCAGGACATCCGCGGTTCGCGCGCCCACGCCCGGATGCTGGCGGCGCGCGGGGTGATCGGTCAGGAGGACCTGGACGCGATCCTCGGCGGATTCGAGCAGATCGAGGCCAAGCTGGAAGCCGGCACGTTCCCGTTCGCGGCGAACGACGAGGACATCCACATGGCGATCGAGCGCCACCTGACGGAGCTCGTCGGCGACCCGGGCGCCCGCCTGCACACCGCGCGCTCGCGCAACGACCAGGTGGCGACCGACTTCGCGCTCTGGACCGGCGAGGCCGCCGAGCGCGCGATCGCCGGGATCGAGGCGCTGATGGCCACGCTGATCGAGGTCGCCGAGGCGCACGTCGACTGGCCGATGCCCGCCTACACGCACCTCCAGCGGGCCCAGCCGGTCTACCTCGGCCACCACCTGCTGGCCTACGTCTGGATGCTCGAGCGCGACCGCGCGCGGTTCCGCTTCGCCCACGAGCAGGCGCTGCGCCGGCTGCTGCGCGGCGCCGGCGCGCTGGCCGGCGTCAACTTCGACACCGACCGCACGATGACCGCGGCCGAGCTGGGCTCCGCCGCGCCGGCGCCGAACTCGATCGACGCGGTCTCCAACCGCGACTTCGCGCTCGACTACCTGAACGCCGCCGCGACCTGCGCGACCCACCTGTCGCGGCTGGGTCAGGAGATCGTCCAGTGGGCGAGCGAGGAGTTCGGCTTCCTGACGCTGCCCGACGCCTGGTCGTCCGGCTCGTCGCTGATGCCGCAGAAGAAGAACCCCGACTGCGCCGAGCTGCTGCGCGCGAAGGCACCGCGGATCACCGCGCACCTGGCCGCCCTGCACGGCGTGATCCACGCGCTGCCGCTGACCTACAACAAGGATCTGCAGGAGGACAAGGAGCCCGTCTTCGACGCCGCGGACACCCTGGAGCAGGCGCTGGCGGCGGCGGCGGGCATGATCGGCGGGGCGACCTTCCGCGCCGACCGGATGGCGGCCGCGGCCGCGGACGAGCTGCTGGCCGCGACCGACCTGGCCGACGAGCTGGTCAAGCGCGGCGTGCCGTTCCGCCAGTGCCATGCGATCGTCGGCGGCCTGGTCCGCGAGGCGGTCGAGTCGCAGCGGACGCTGTCGGAGCTGTCCGACGACGAGCTGCGGGCGCAGAGCGAGCACCTGGGCCCATGGATCCGCGACGTGATCGAGCCGCTCTCGCTGCTCGAGCGCAAGCAGAGCCAGGGCGGAACGTCGCAGGCGCGGGTCCGGGAGCAGCTGGAGCTGGCCCACCAGGCGCTCGCCGGCTGAACCCCGCTGCGCGAGGTGGCCGCCCGCGGCGTTCCGAGGACCGGCAGGCCGGCGGGCGCGCACGGCCGGACGGAGACCCCCGACGGTCGGCGGCCGCTGGCGGTCGCGACCGTGATCGCGGCGGCCGAGCCGGACGTGACCGCGGCCGCGACGGAGCCGCTGCCTCGGGAGTTCTACGACCGGCCGGTGGTCGACGTCGCGCGCGACCTGCTCGGCTGCACCGTGGCCCACCGCGGTCTGGCGGCCCGGATCGTCGAGACCGAGGCGTACCACCAGAGCGAGCCGGCGTGCCACGCCTACGGTCGCCCGCCGCGTCCGACGCCGCGCACCGCGGCGCTGTTCGGACCGCCCGGCCGTGCGTACGTCTACCGCTCGTACGGCCTGCACGCGATGCTCAACGCCGTCTGCGAGCCGGACGGCACCGCGGCGGCGGTGCTGATCCGGGCGGTCGAGCCGCTGGCCGGCCTGCACGCGATCCGTCGCAACCGGCCGGGTCGCGCGGACGGCGACCTGACGTCCGGTCCCGGCAAGCTGGCGCAGGCGCTGGAGATCGGCTTCGACCTCGACCGCACGGATCTGATCGCGGGCCCGCTGCGGATGGCGGCGGCGCCGGACGGTGCACGCCCGGTCGAGATCGTCGTCGGGGTACGGGTCGGGATCAGCAAGGCCACCGAGCTGCCCTGGCGATTCGCGGACGCGACCAGTCCGTTCGTCTCGCGCCCGCGGGTCGACCGGGGCCGCTGACGACCTGACGGCGCGCCCCTACTCGAGCGGCACGGCGCCGCCCGTAGCGGCCCCGCCGCCGGAGCTGCCGCCGCCACCGCCCGACCCCGAGCCGGCGGCTCCGGACGAGCCGGACGTGCCCGACCCGGACGAGCCGGAGCCGGTGCCGGAGCCCGTGCCGGCGCCGGTAGACCCGGCGCCCGACGACGTCCCGGAGGAGCCCGACGATCCGCCGGCCGTCCCGGAGGACCCGTCGCCGCTGGAGCCACCGCCCGCTCCGGACGATCCGCCACCGGACGCGGACCCGGTCGTAGCGCCGGTGCCGGACGATCCGCCGCCGGTGGAGCCTCCGCTCGCCCCGGACGCGCCGCCGGACGCGGCCGTGGCCCCGCCGGTCGCCTCCGAGCCCGACGTTCCGTCGCCGGATCCGCTCGCGCCGCCCTCGCGCGCGCCGTTGGCGGTGGACGACCCGCCGCCGTCCCCGTCGGCGCCGCCGTCCTCGCCCTCGTCCGCGCCGAGCGGCACGTCGGGACCGGAGGGAGCCTTGTGCTTGCCGGACTTCGCGCGCCGGTCGAGGATCGCGTCGACCGACCGCATCAGCTGGCCCCAGATCGCGGCGGGGTAGGTGCCACCCTCGACCGGCTCGCCGTTGTACTCGGTCTGCATCGGCTTGCCGGAGTCGGGATAGCCGACCCAGACGGCGACCGTGAACTCCTTGCTGAACCCGACGAACCAGGCGTCGACGTTGTTCTCGGTGGTCCCGGTCTTGCCGGCCGCGTAGCCGCCGTACTGGGCGCGCTTGCCGGTGCCGGTGCTGACCACCGTGCGCATGATCGCGGTGGTGTTGTCGGCCACCCCGGTCGAGATGACCCGCTTGCGCTCGGTCTTGTTCTTGATCACGCGGTGACCGGTGTCGACCCGGGTGATGCCGACCGGGCCGCCGTTCGGCGCGCCGAGCGAGCCCTCGATCCGCAGCCCGCGCGTGGCGAAGGTCTCGAAGGCGTGGGCCAGGTCGAGCACCGTCACCCCGCGGCGCGGGGCACCCAGCACGACCGCGGCGTTGCTCGACACCGGGGTGCGGATGCCCATCCGCTCGATCAGCTTGGCGATCGGCTTGGTGCCGACCTTCTGCCCGACCTGGGCGAAGACCGCGTTGTCCGACCACGTGAGCGCCCGGGCGAGGGTGGTCTGGCCGGAGTAGGCGCTCTCCGAGTTCGTCACGCGGAACGTCTCGGTGCGCCCCTTCTCGTCCTTGACCCGCAGGCTCAGCTTCTTCGACTCCCAGACGGAGTCGGGCGAGACGCCGTCGCGCAGCGCCTGCGCCAGCACGAACGGCTTGAACGACGAGCCCGGCTGGCGCTGACCCTGGGTCGCCAGGTTGAACGGCTTGGTGCTGTAGTCGTCACCGCCGACCATCGCCCGGACCTCGCCGGTGCGGTTCTCGATCACGACCAGCGACGCGCGCGGTCCGTCGGTGTCCGGCAGGAACATCTTGACGGTGCGCTCGGCGGCGTCCTGCATCGCCTGGTCGATGGAGGTGGTGACCTCGAGGCCGCCCTCGTAGGTCCGCTGGGCGCCGAAGCGGTCGACCAGCTGCGCGCCGATCCAGGAGGCGAAGTACGGGTTCTTGGTCTCCAGCGTCGGCGGCTCGACGTCGTCGCGCGCGGGCAGCGGCTCGGCGATCGCCTCCTCGTAGGCGGCCCGATCGATCCGGCCCTGCTCCAGCATCTTGCGCAGTACCTGGTCGCGACGGCGCAGCGCGTTGGCCGGCTCGGTGACCGGGTCGTACATCGTCGGCGACGCGATGATCGCCGTCAGCAGCGCCGACTCGGCGGGCGACAGCCCCTGCGCGCAGGGGCGCTCGGGCATCCCGCAGCCCTCGTGGTCGGGACGGTTGCCGAAGTAGGTCTTGGCCGCCGACTCCACCCCGTACGCGCCGTTGCCGAAGTAGACGCGGTTGAGGTAGTTGGTCAGGATCTTCGTCTTGCTCCACTGCCGCGTCATGTGGAACGCGAGCGCCGCCTCGCGGAGCTTCTGGAAGACCGTGCGCTCGTTCTGCGCCTCGAGCGACATCTTGATCAGCTGCTGGGTGATCGTCGAGGCGCCCTGCGCGGCCCGTCGCTCGACGATGTCCTGGACGACCGCGCGTCCGATGCCGCGGAAGTCGACGCCGCTGTTGGACCAGAACCGCTCGTCCTCCATCGCGACGACGGCGTCCTTCATCGGCTGCGAGATCTGCTCGTCGGTGACGATATGCCGCGACGAGTCCGCGAGGATGCCCATCGTGCGGCCGTTGCGGTCGAGCAGGACCGTGTTCTCGGCGGACTGGAACTCCTTGGCGGTGTCCAGGTCCGGCAGCTCGCGCGAGACGGCCATCATCATCCCGAAGACCAGCGAGGCGACGGCCAGCGCGCCGATCGGGAAGAGCAGCGCCAGCAGACGCAGCCAGCGCAGGCGGATCCGCGATCGCGTGGGCTTGGGCGGCTCGCTGGGGGGCGGGACCTCCCCGCCGGTCCCGCCACCGCCACCGCCGCCGTCACCGGATCCGCCGGGCGCGGCGGTGGCCGCGACGACCTGCGGTCGCGCGGCGGCGGGGCGGCTCCACCACGGGGCGTTGGTGTCGTTCGGTCCGGGATTCACGGGATCGAGGTGAGGTCTCGGTCCGCAGCGGACCGGTCCGTCGCGTCGGCGACGTCCCGGGATGATGCGGCAGCGCGCTCCCGTGTGCGCCGGTGGGCGGCGGGACGGGAGGGCTCAGATGCTCGGAACGGGTTTCGAGACCGCCGGTATTCTACCATCGACCGCATGTCAGACCCGCGCACCGACGCCGCGTTCCTCGTTCGCAACGTGGCGGCCGTCCACCCGGAGGGGGCCCTGGAAGCCCGCCTCGCGGCGGCGGACGAGGCGGGTCGCCCGCTGCGGGTCAAGCTCGGGCTCGACCCGACGGCGCCGGACATCCACCTGGGCCACGTGGTCGTGCTGCAGAAGCTGCGGGAGTTCCAGGACCTCGGGCATCGGGTCGTGCTGATCATCGGCGACTACACGGCCCGGGTCGGCGATCCGAGCGGACGATCGGCAACGCGGCCGGTGCTCTCCGCCGACGCGATCGAGCACAACGCGACGACCTACCGCGAGCAGTCCCGCCGGGTGCTGCGGCAGGAGCCGGAGCGGCTGGAGGTCCGCCGCAACGGCGAGTGGCTCGACATGCCGATGGACCGCTTCCTGACGCTGGCGCGGATCCCCAAGGTCGCCCAGCTGCTCGAGCGCGACGACTTCCACAAGCGCTTCACGGCCAACAAGCCGATCAGCCTGCTGGAGCTGCTCTACCCGCTGCTGCAGGGGTACGACTCGGTGGCGGTCGAGGCCGACGTCGAGATCGGCGGCACCGACCAGACCTTCAACCTGCTGTTCGGCCGGGACGTCCAGCGGGCGGAGGGCCGGCCGGAGCAGGCGGTCCTGACGATGCCGCTGCTGGTGGGGACCGACGGCGTCCAGAAGATGTCGAAGTCGCTCGGCAACCACATCGGGATCACGGAGCCGGCTGAGGAGATCTTCGGCCGCACGATGCGTATCCCGGACGAGACGATCGACGGCTGGGCGGATCTGCTCGGCGTCGACCTGTCCGGCGCCCCGACGGACGACCCACGCGGGCGCAAGCGCGCGCTCGCCCGCGCGCTGTGCGATCGCTTCGCCGGGGACGGCGAGGGCGAGCGGGCCCAGACGGCGTTCGATCGGCTCTTCCGCGACCGCGCGATTCCCGACGACCTCCCGGAGCACGCGCTGCCGGCAGGAGAGGACCCCGTCCACCTGCCGGCGCTGCTCGCCGCGGCGTTCGGGGTCTCGCGCTCCGATGCCCTGGGCGATCGCCCAGGGCGGGGTCAAGGTCGACGGCGACGCCTGGCCCGCCGACGGACTGGACGCCGCTCGCGACGCGCTGACCGGCCGGGCGCTGCAGATGGGCAAGCGGCGGTTCGTGCGGGTCGTCGACGGCGGCTGAGGCCACGCGGCCGGTCACCGGATCTTGTCCGGAGCGGCCGGCCCCTGGGGTAGGCTCGCACGCTCATCGGCGTCCGCCCTCCGCAACGGGAGGGCGCCGGACCTGACAACGGGGAACGCAACGTGTCCGACAAGCCGAACATC
>CAZFIQ010000130.1:0-7311 GCA_964519185.1 uncultured Patulibacter sp. | reverse complement strand
GACGTCGCGGCGATGGCGATCGCCATCCAGCAGGCGTGGGACGCGCAGGACCGCGACGCGCTGGCGCGGATGCTCGGTCCCGACCTGCTCCGCGAGTGGACCCTGCGGATGGACGACTTCGACCGCCGGGGCTGGGCCGATCGCGTGCGCGTGACCAGCGACCCCGAGGTCCGCCTGGCGTCGCTGGTGAACCGCGCCGACGACGCCGACGACCGGATCGTCGTCCACCTCGACATGGATCTGGAGAACTGGGTCGAGACGCCGTTCGGTCCGCAGTTCCCGACCGGCCAGGAGGGCCCGCAGAGCCACCTCTCCGAGTACTGGACGCTGGGCAAGCGCGACGGCCGCTGGATCCTGCTGTCGATCGAGCAGGAGCTGGAGGGCGAGCACCACCTGCACGCGCCGATCGTCGTCGACCCGACCGCCGACCCCGAGCTGGCCGACCGCTCGCGGACGGAACTGGCGGCGGCCGGCGCCACCGACCTCGACCACGCCGAGCTGGCCGGGCTGGCGTCGACCGGCTTCAGCGACGACGCCCGTGCCGCGGCGCTCGACCTGGCGCTGATCGACGACCGCTTCAGCCCCGACGTGCTGCAGATTGCCGCCAACCGCGCCGTCGCCGCCTGGGCGACCGCGATCGACGGCGCCGACGACGACCTGGAGCGGCTCGCCGATCCCGACGCGGTGCGGACCCTGCTCTACGGCGCGGACACGAGCGAGCGGACCCGCACGGTCGTTCGCGGTCCCCGGATCGAGGACCTGACGATCGACGCCGTGCGCGGCTCGCGCGGCGACGAGGACGGCGCCGTCGCGACCGCGACCGCGTCGATGGAGGTGCAGGTCCACTACCGCGCCCGCTGGTACCGCGAGGACCGCGAGACGACCGAGCTGCTGGCCGGCTCGAGGGACCACGAGACGGAGCGCACCGACCGCTGGACGTTCACGCTCAGCGACGACGCCGAGCACCCCTGGCGGCTCGTCGCCGTCGAGGCGTGAGCGGCGCCTCCGCGGCCTCCGCTTCCCGTTCCCTGCAGGGCGTTCGCACGGTCCCGCCCGTCCCGTCCGGGGCGGCGCCTACTGTCGGGGTCATGGCCTCCTCCGCGACCGTCGAGCGTGCGACCGAACGGGCGCTGACCGCCCACCATCCGCTGGGCACGTCGACGGGCCATCTGGTCGAGCTGCGCGGGCAGTGGGACCTGCTGGTCCGCCGGGCGCTGGACGTCTCGACGCTGGCGGTCGAGTTGGCCGCGCTGTCCGAGCCCGAGTTCCTGTCGCTCTGCGCCTGGCTGGAGCAGAACGGCGACGACCTGCCGTTCGACTTCGTCAGCGTCCACGCGCCGACCAAGCACCGCGAGCTGCCGGAGGAAGAACTGGTCGCGCGGCTGCGCGAGCTGCCGGCGCTGGTCGACGCCGTCGTGCTGCACCCCGACGCAATGGAGCGGCCGGAGCTCTACGCCCCGCTCGGGCCGGTCGCGGCGATCGAGAACATGGACGCCCGCAAGCCCGGGGGCCGGACGGTGGCCGAGCTGGCACCGGTCTTCGCCGCGCTTCCCGACGCCGCCTTCTGCCTGGACCTCCCCCACGCGCGCTCGATCGACCCGACGCTCGACGAGGCCCACCGGCTGCTCGACGCCTACGGCGAGCGGCTGCGCCACGTCCACGTCAGCTCGCTCGACGGCGACTGCCACCACGTCCCGCTGACCGCCGACGACGAGCGCGACTTCCTGCCCGTGCTGCGGCGCTGCTGCGACGTGCCCTGGATCCTCGAGTCGGCGCTGCCGGTGCGCTGAGGGCGTCGCAGGACAACACGGCTTCCCCGCGGTGCCGCAGGTGCCGCCGAGACCGCGCGTGGACGGGAATCCCCCGTCCCGGATAGCGTTCGCGACGTGATCGACACCGCACAGGGTGCCCTCGCGGTGCTCGCCGAGCACGGTCAGCGCGGCTTCCCGCACCTGCTCGCCGCCCAGGAACGGACCGCCAGCGACCTGGAGCAGGTCCGCCACCGCCTGCGCGACGTGCCGCGCGACCCGGACGCCTCGATCGTGCTCATGGGCTCCTGGGGGCGCCGCGAGCGAACCTCCGGCAGCGACGACGACTTCCTGGTGCTGCTCGGCGGCGACCGGCGACCGGACGCGCGGCCGGCGGTCGCCCAGCTCGACGGCCTGCTCGGAGCCGACGAGGCCAAGCCCGGCACCCAGGGGATCTTCGGCCAGCAGGTCTTCGTCGGCCCGATGGTCGACAACATCGGCCTCGACGACGACAGCAACCACAACCTGACGCAGCGGATGCTGCTGCTGTTGGAGTCGGTGCCGGTGGTCGGCAGCGACGCGTACCGGACCGCCTTCGAGCACGTCGTCGACGGCTACGTCGCCGGCCACGCCAAGAACTACCGGCCGCCGCGCTTCCTGCTCAACGACCTGATCCGCTACTGGCGGACGATCTGCGTCGACTTCGCGGGCAAGGCGCGCGCCGACGAGCGCAAGTGGGGCCTGCGCCACGCCAAGCTGCGACTCAACCGCAAGCTGCTCTTCGCCGGCGGGCTGATCCCCGTGCTGCTGTGCCACCTCCACCGCAGCGGCGAGCAGCGGGCGTTCCTGGTCGACCAGCTGCAGACGCCGCCCGCCGACCGGCTGGCCCAGGCGTTCCTCCGCTACGACGCCGCCGACGCCGGAGTCCGGGCGCTCGGGGCCTACGACCGCTGGATCGGCATGCTCGACGACCCCGAGATCCGCGGCCGGCTGACCGCGATGACCCGCGCCGACGCGGCCGACGATCCGCTGTTCCGCGACGTCCGGCGGCTGGCGAAGAGCTTCGACCAGGGCCTGGTGGCCCTGCTCTTCGAGACGCCGCTGAGCCCGATGGCGCGGCGCTTCGTGGTCTTCTGAGGATCCCGCCACCGGAGGCGGCTCAGGACCTCACGGCGTCGCGGTGCCCGGCGTCGGCGCCGTGGTCGCGGCCGGCGGATCGTCCCCGCCGCTCCCGTCCGGTTCGTCCTCGCCGGCGCGCAGCTCGGCGACCCGTCGGTCGTTGATCTCGCGGCTCGCGCCGACGACGTCGCCCGTGCGGAAGAAGTCGACCGCGATCATGTTCACCCAGCGCTGCCGGATCCGCTCGCAGCGCGCGACCTGCTCGACGATCGTCTGGCGCTGGTTGACCGTCTCCGCGAACGACGCCCGCGGCGGCACCGTCGAGACGTTGAGGTTGAGCAGGAACAGCGGGTTGTCCGGCTTCCCGCGGTTCGGCGCGCAGCCGGCGTCGGACAGCAGGCTCGCCAGCGTCGACTTGTCGTACGGGTTCTCCTGCACCAGGTCGAACTGCTGGTGGAGCCAGGGAACGTCGCCGGCGTCCGTCTCCGCCATCCAGAGGATCCGGCCGCCCGCGTCGATCATCTCCCCCAGCGTCGGCAGCGGACCGACCGGCCCCTTCCAGGTCAGGTCGAGCAGCCCGGCCTGCTCGACGAAGCGGGCGAACTGGTCCGGCGGCACCTGGTCCTCGACGCTGATGATCAGCACCTCGCGCGGGTTGGCCAGCAGGAAGTCGCGGATCGCGCCCAGCAGGGCGCTGCCGCGGGTCGCGCCAAGCTCGCAGAAGCCGTGGCAGAAGAACAGCTCGGGCGGCTGCGATCGGTCGACGTCGCTGCCCATCTGGGCGCGCAGCCGCTCGGCCGTCTGGGTCGCCGCCTCGCCGATCGAGTCCTCGATCTTGGCCCGGCTGTTGGGGCTCAGGTCGAGCCGCGTGAAGACCCGGCCGTCGGTCGTCGGGTTGGCCAGGTAGGTGTCGAGCAGGAAGCCGCGGATCCCGGCCTGCAGCTGCGCCGCCACGCCCTCCTGGTGCTCCGCGAGCAGGAACCCGTCGCGGGCCGAGGAGTACGAGTTGTGGGTCGACGGCAGGACGACCTCGTCGAGCCGCAGGTCGCAGTAGTCGTCGGAGCCGTTGCAGGCCATCGACGAGGACAGGCTGACCTTCTGCAGCGACTCGGTGGCGCTGCCGCCGATCGCGACCAGGCCGACGACCAGCAGCCCCGCGGCGAGCCCTCCGCGCAGCAGCAGCGAGCGGCGCGCCCCGCTCCGTGCCTCGCTCGGCTGCTCCGGGACGACCGCCTCGCCCAGCGGCACGGCGTCGCCCTGGGCCTCGGCCAGCGCCAGCTCCTCGCGGAACGAGGTCGAGCGCAGCAGCGCCTCCAGGCCGACGACGACCAGCGCCGCGCCGAGCACCGGCACGACCAGCCGGACCGCGGTCTGGTGGTCCAGCAGCACCAACAGGCCGAGGACGGCGGTGGCCCCGCCGATCGCCCGTCGCCCGCGCTCGGTCGACCGGACCCGCGTCCAACGCTGACGCACGCTGGTCGTCAGCGAGACCCGCCGGCCGAGGGCGCCGAGCGCGACCACGGTCAGCAGTCCCACGCCGACGGTGGCCATGCCGATCGTGACGGTGCCGTCGAGGAAGGCGTCGTAGACCGCGAACCCCGCGTCCCGGGTCGCCGGACCGGTGACCCCGTCGACGACCGCGCTGCGGAGCAGGAAGTGCAGCCCGATCGCCACCGCACCGGCTGCCGACAGCGTCAGCGCGACCTGACGGCCGGCGGCCGTCCGGTCGCGGCGGACCAGCACCGCGGCGGCCAGCAGCAGCACCGCCAACCCGGTCACGATCCACGACAGCAGGCGGATCGCGCGGGCCGTCTCGGTCACCGTCGCGATCACCTCGGCCGCGTCGCCGCCCTCGAGCGACACCAGCGCGCTGTCGATCGAGGTCGGGATCCGCTCGGCGACCTCCGGGCTGAGGGTGCGTAGCGACTGCACCGCGAGCAGCCCGACGTTGCCCAGGCGCAGCACGGCGGTGTCGGCGTCGCCGTCGACCGCGGTCCGGTAGAGCTGGCGCGCGGCCACCTCGACGGCGCCGCGGGCCGCGCCCGACCGGATCACCGCGGTGATAGCCGTGTCGACCAGCGGCTCGAAGCTGACCAGGTCGGGCTCGGCGGCGACCAGCTGCATGGTCAGCTGCCGGCCGATCGCGTCCGAGACCGGCTCCGAGGTCAGGGCCGTCCCGGCCGCCGCCACGAACCGGTTCTCGTTGAGGACCGCGAAGCGCAGGCCGGTCAGCAGCACCGCCACCACGGCGAGCACCAGCCCGACCACTTGGAGGGCACGACCGAGCCGTGGGTGATCGGGACGCGACGCGACGCTCAAGGTGGCGAGATCCTACGCCGAACCCCCGACGTTCGGGTCTACGAACACGACACGGACGTGCAGTAGCCTGTCGCCGTTCTTTCACCCGCGTCGAAGAGGCCTCCGATGTCCACCTCCGTTTCCCCGGCCAGCCCGGACCCGACCACCGCGGTGGTCGCCGTCGCCGACGGTCCACCGCCCCGGCTCTGGTGGCTGGTGCTGCTGACCGGCGTGCTGTCCGCGATCGTCGGGGTGCTCGCGATCGCGGTGCCCGGCGCGACCGTGCTGTTCCTCGGCCTGCTGTTCGGGATCTCGCTGATGATCAGCGGCGTCGGGATGATCGCCACCGGGCTGACCAGCGACGCCTCCGCCGGTCGGCAGACCCTGCTGGTGCTGCTCGGCTTCGTCGCCACCCTGGCCGGCCTGATCTGCTTCGTCCGCCCGGGCGCCGGGATCGCCGCGGTGCTGCTGACCGTGGCGCTGTGGTTCATGCTGACCGGCATCGGCGACCTGATCCTCGGCTTCCAGGAGCAGCGGCACCGCGTCTGGCGGCTGCTGCTGGGCGTGGTCGGGATCGTCGCCGGCATCGTGCTGGTCGTCGATCCGGTGATCGGCCTCCAGACCGTCGCGCTGCTCGCCGGCCTGGGCTTCCTGCTCCGCGGGATCGTCGAGGTCGGGCTGGCCTTCCAGCTGCGCAAGCTCGCGAAGACCACCTGACGTCGCGTTCCGCTCCGTTCGCCGGCGAGGTGTACGACGCTTCGCCGGCGCGGACCGAGAAATTACTCACAATGTGATGAGTAATGGCGGGGAACTTCGCGACCTCGCCGGGAAGATCGGGGGGATGCTTGCGCATACCATGAGTACATGCCCGAGGCAGCTCGCCCCCACAAGACGATGTCGAAGGCGACGAGGTACGTCAACATCGTCGCCGTCGCCGTCCCGTTCATCGGCGTGATCGCCGCGATCGTGATGCTCTGGAACTCGTGGGTCACGTGGTTCGACATCGCGATGCTCGTCGGGATGTACCTGTTCTGCGCCTTCGGCGTGACGATCGGGTACCACCGGATGCTGACCCACGGGGCGGTCCAGGCCCCCAAGTGGGTCCGCTACGCGTTCGTCGTCGCCGGCTCGACCGCGGTCGAGGGCCCCGCCCTGATCTGGGCCGCCGACCACCGCAAGCACCACGCGCACACCGACGTCGAGGGCGACCCGCACTCGCCGCACGTCGGCGGCGGCGAGGGCCTCAAGGGCCTCTGGCACGCGCACGTCGGCTGGCTCTGGTCGACCGAGATCGAGCGCGGCTGGCCCCGCAAGCACACGCCGGACCTGCTCCGCGACAAGGGCCTGGTGCGGATCTCGAACTGGTTCCCGTGGATCGCGCTGGCCGGCCTGGTCGTCCCCTTCCTTGCCGGCTGGGCCTACTACGGCACGCTGATGGGTGGTCTGCAGACCTTCGTCTGGGCCGGCCTGGTGCGCGTCTTCTTCATCCACCACGTGACGTGGAGCGTCAACTCGATCTGCCACTTCTCCGGCTACCGCCGGTTCGACGTCGACGACCACTCGCGCAACAACCCGGTGCTGGCGATCCTCACGCTCGGCGAGTCGTGGCACCACAACCACCACGCCTTCCCGCGCTCGGCGAGCCACGGCATGCGCTGGTACGAGGTCGACCTGTCGGCCTTGGTGATCAAGGCGTTCGTCGCTGTCGGCCTGATGTCGAAGCCGGTCTACATCAGCCGCGAGCAGCAGGCGGCGAAGATGCCCGGCGCCACGCCGTCGGCCCCGGTCGAGGTCGCCGCCGACGCCGCCTGACCCCCGCTGATGCGGCTATCGCCGCTCCCGCGGGCACGATCCGCATCAGCTCGTCGGGGGCGCCGGCCCGCCGAGGCCCGCGGTCGAATGCCATGATGCGACCGTGAGCAAGGACGTATCGCCCGCGCGGGGCTTCCGCGACGCGCCGCCCGCCGAGAAGGCCCGGCGCGACCGGCTGCTGAGCACCATCCGCGGGGTCTACGCACAGCACGGATTCGCCGAGATCGAGACGCCCGTCGTCGAGCCGCTCGACCGCCTGCGCGGGAGCGACGGCGGCGAGAACGTCGGGATGATCTTCGCCATCCAGCGGCGCGGGCTGACCGTCGAGGACCTC
>CAZFIQ010000129.1:0-7431 GCA_964519185.1 uncultured Patulibacter sp. | reverse complement strand
CCTGGCCCGGCCGCGCCACCCCGGAGCGGGTCGCCACCCGGGTCGAGCGCGCCGGCTGGACCGTCGAGCTGGGGACGCCCGACCGCCACGGCCTGGTCGAACTGGCCGTGATCGAGCGGGACTGACCGGCGATCGCGGCGCCGCGGTCGCCAGAGAGCAGCCCGGCCCGGAGCCGTCCGCCGGCCGGACCGTTCCGCCGGCCGGACCGTTCCGCCGGCCGGGGGCCGTTCAGCCGACCCGGGCCGCTCGGCCGACCGGCACGTGGCGGGCGAGGAACGCCAGCTGCGCGCCGATCACCCGCTCGAAGCCCTCGCCGTCGTAGATCTCGAAGTGCCCGCCGGGGAAGCGGTCGACCTCGCCGCGCGGCGCCTGCGCGGCGTAGCGCAGGGTCGGTCCGGCGGGCGCCACCGAGTCGCGCTCGCAGACGGTGAAGAGGATCGGGCAGGCGACGTCCTTGGCCCGCCGGCCCGGGTGCAGCGAGGCCAGCGTCAGCGCCAGCCGCGCCGCGATCTCGTTGCGGAACGGCACGCCATCCGGCACCAGGCCGAGGTAGCCGGACTCCGCGTCGGGGGCGGTCATGAACGCCGTGCCGCCCGGCGGGCCGGCGGTCGCGGCGTAGACCGGCGCGGCGCCGCGGAACGCGGCCAGCTGGTCGCGCACCGCCCGCGGGGTCAGGCGCAGCAGCGCCCGCGGATCGGCGGCCCGGGCCGAGGCGCTGCCGCTGGTGAACGGACACTGGGCGATCGCCGCCGCCAGCCGGGGGTCGTCGGCGGCGGTGACGATCGCGTGCCCGCCGCCGAACGAGCTGCCCCAGGCGATCACGCGGTCGGGGTCGAGCTCCGGGCGCGAGCGGGCGCAGGCGATCGCCGCACGCCAGTCGGCCCGCTGCCGGCCGACGTCCAGCAGCTGGCGCGGCTCGCCGCCGCTGTCGCCGAAGTGGCGGTAGTCGAAGACCAGGCAGGCGTAGCCGGCGTCGCGGAAGCGCTCGGCGACCGCCGCCAGGCGCATCTCGCGGACCGCCCCGAGCCCGTGGCCCAGGACCACGGTCGCGAACGGCCCCTCGCCGTCGGGCCGGTACAGCCAGGCGGCGCACTCGTCGTCCCCGGATCGGAAGCGGACGTCGAGGCGCGGCGAGCTCATGCTGCCGGCAGGTTACCTACCGGCGGTAGATCCGTCGAGGTCCGGGCGCAGCTGGGCGTCGAGCGCCTCGCCGGCGAGCGTCAGCAGCGCGTCCTCGATCGCCTCGTCGCCGTCGGAGGCCGCGCCGATCGAGACCGTCAGCGCCTGCGCCTGGAGCAGCACCAGCCGCGCCAGCAGCTCCGGGTCGCCGGCCCGGATCGAGCCGTCGGCCTGTCCCTCCCGGAGCCCGGTCGCGAGCAGCGCGGAGATCAGCCGCTGCGACTGGCCGACCCGCGCCGTGACGTACGGCAGGAAGAACTCCGGATCGACGTCGACGATCTTGCGGAAGAGCGGATCGGCCCGCGTCCGGCGGCAGCCCTCGACGACCGTCCGCACCAGGCGCTCGCGGCCCGACGCCCAGTCGGAGACCTCGGCCTGGACGTTGCGGATCAGCACGCCGAACTCGACCGTCATCAGGTCGCGGAAGACCGCGTCGATGTCCGGGTAGTGGCGGTAGAGCGTGGTGCGGCTGACGTCCGCGCCGCGCGCCACGTCGCTCATCGTCACCCGCGAGATCCCCCGGTCCAGCACCCCGGTCCGGGCCGCGGCCAGGATCCGCAGGACGACCGGCGGTCGCGCGCCCCCGGTCGGATCGGCGCCCGCCTGCTCGGCGGCCGGGCGGCTCACGCCGCCGCCTCCGCGCCGAACGCGTCGAGCACGCGACGCGCGACCGGCTCGGCGGCGGCGCGCAGCTCCGGTTGGAGCCCCAGGCGGGTCCGACGGTCGAGCACGTCCGACAGGCTACGCGCTCCCTCGTGCCGCACCGCCCACGCCAGCTCGGCGGCCAGCACGTCGCTGCCGGCGGCGACCGGCACGGCCAGCTCGGGACGGGCCGTCGCCAGCGCCATCACCTGCAGCGCCTGGGTCCCGTGCCGCGCCACCAGCCGCGGCGGGGCGGCGATCCGCGCCAGCGTCGGCGGCGCCGCCGCGCCGACCAGCGGCAGGTCGCGGGTCGCGCACGGCCGCGCGGCCAGGCCGCCGATCGCGACGGCGCGGTCGACGGCGTCCTCCGCCATCTGACGGTAGGTCGTGAGCTTGCCGCCGGTGACGGTGATCAGGCCGTCGGCGCCGACGTGGACCAGGTGGTCGCGCGAGAGGTCGGCGGTGGCGCCGTCGCCCCCGCCGTCGACCAGCGGCCGCAGGCCCGCGAAGGCGCCCCGCACGTCGTCGGTCGTCAGCGGACGGCGGAACGCCGCGGAGCCGTGCTCCAGCAGGAAGGCGACCTCGTCGGCGGTCGGGGTCGGCTCGTCCGGGATCGGACCGTCGACCGCCTCGTCGGTGAGCCCCAGGATCACGCTGCCGTCGGGGCGCGGAATCGCCAGCAGGAAGCGGCCGAACGATCCGCGCAGCGGGATCGAGACCTGGGCCCGGACCTGCCCGCCGAGCGCCTCGGGCGCCAGCACCAGGTGCGACCCGCGGCTCGGCCGCAGCCGCACGTCGGCCGCCAGGCCCCCGGCCCAGACGCCGGTCGCGTTGATCACGGCGGCGGGCGACAGCCGCAGCCGCTCGCCGGTCGCCACGTCGACCGCCTGCACGTCGCCGGGGACGGCGCGGGTGACCCGGACGCCGGTCAGCACGTCGGCGCCGTGGGCCGCGGCGGTCCGCGCCAGGCCGACGACCAGGCGCGCGTCGTCCTCCAGCTGGCCGTCCCAGCCGAGCAGCGCGCCGCGCATCCGCTCGACGTCCAGGCCCGGGACCAGCCGCGACGCCTCGACCGGGCCGATCCGGCGACTGCGCGGCAGGGCCGACGCCGGGGTCCGGGCCAGCGCCCGCATCAGGTCGCCGAGCGCCAGGCCGCCGCGCATCGCCAGGCCCTGGGCCGCGTCCAGCGGATCGCCGAGCGGCAGCACGTAGGGCAGCGGACGGACCAGGTGCGGCGCGGTCCGGGTCAGCAGCACGTGGCGCTCGCGCGCGCTCTCGAGCGCCAGCCCGAGCGCGCCGGAGGCCAGGTAGCGCAGCCCGCCGTGGATCAGCTTGCTCGACCAGCGGCTGGTGCCGAAGCCCAGGTCGTGGGCCTCCAGCAGCACGACCCGCAGGCCGCGCGCGGCCGCGTCGAGCGCGGCGCCGGCGCCGGTCGCCCCACCGCCGATCACGACCAGGTCGACGTCGGCCCCGGTGGACAGCCGGTCGAGCGCGGCCCGTCGGGCGGCGGCGTCGAGGGTTCCGGGGACGGCGGGACCGAGGCGGGACACGCCCCAAGGTTGACAAAGTTACAACTAAAGTGCAACTGTTCACTTCATGGTCGCCACCGACGCCCCGACGCCCGCCGAGCTCCGCCTCCCCCGCTCGGCGGCCGACGCCCCGGACAGCCACCGCGACGGCTTCCCGGTCGCCTGGGCCGGCTGGGCCGACCCCGACGGCGGAGCGCCGATCGCCGACGACCTGCTGGGGCTGATCCGCGGGGCGTTCGGGATCAGCGGCGACCCCGTCGCCGTCGCCGGCCCGCCCGCGGCGATCCGTCTGCCGGACGCCGCGCTGCCGGACGCCGCGCGGGCCGCGCTGACCGCGATCGTCGGTGACGAGCACGTCCGCGACGACCACGACGCCCGGCTCGCCCACGCCGGCGGCAAGAGCACCCCCGACCTGCTGGACGTCCGCGGGAGCGCCCTCCGCGAGGCGCCCGACGCGGTCGTCCTGCCCGCCACCCCGGAGCAGGTCCAGCAGGTCGTCGCGGCCTGCCGCGACCAGCGCGTCGCGGTGGTCCCGTTCGGCGGTGGGACCAGCGTCGTCGGCGGACTGCGGGCGCTCCGCGGCGACCTCGACGCGGTGATCGCGCTCGACCTGCGGCGCCTCGACCGGCTGGTCGCGCTCGACCCGGTCGACCGCACGGCCACCCTGCAGGCCGGCCTGCTGACCCCGCAGGCCGACGCGCTGCTGCATCCCCACGGCTTCATGGTCGGCCACTTCCCGCAGTCGTACGAGCGCGGATCGATCGGCGGCTACGCCGCGACCCGCTCGAGCGGCCAGGCGTCGTCCGGCTACGGCCGCTTCGACCAGATGGTGGTCGGCCTGCGCGTGGCCACGCCGTCCGGCGAGCTGCGCCTGGGCGGCGGTCCGCCGAACGCCGCCGGCCCCGACCTGCGGCAGCTGGTGCTCGGCAGCGAGGGCACCCTCGGCGTGATCACCGAGGTCACGATCCGCGTCCAGCCGCTGCCCGCCGTCCAGCGCTACGAGGGCTGGGCGCTGCCGTCGTTCGCCGCCGGGTCGGCCGCGCTGCGCGACCTGGCCCGCGGCGGCGAGCGGCCGACGGTGATGCGGATGTCCGACGAGGTCGAGACCGCGATGCGGTTGGCGACGGTGACCGAGGACGCCGACGGCGCCGCGCTGCCCGAGCCCGAGGCCGGCGACGCCGCCGGTCGCTGCCTGGTCGTCGTCGGCTGGGACGGCCCGGACGCGGCGACGGTCGACGGCCGGGCCGGGCGCGCCGCCGCGGTCCTGCGCGCCCACGGCGGCGCCCCGCTCGGCCGCGAGCCGGGCGACGCCTGGAAGCGCGGGCGCTTCCACGCCCCGTTCCTGCGCGACGGGCTGCTCGACATGGGGATGCTGGTCGAGACGCTGGAGACCGTCACCGTCTGGTCGCGCCTGGACGCCCTGCGGGCCCGCCTGGTCCCGGCGATCCAGGCGGCGCTGACCGCCCAGCACGGTACGCCGGTGATCGTCATGAGCCACGTCAGCCACGTCTACGCCGAGGGAGCGTCGCTGTACCTGACCGTGGTCACCAAGGGCGGCGACGACCCCGCCGCGAGCGTCGCGATCTGGGAGCACGGTAAGCGGGCCGCGGGCGACGTGATCGCCGCCGAGCGCGCGTCGATCACCCACCACCACGCGGTCGGCACCGACCACGCGCCGTGGATGACGGCCGAGGTCGGCGAGCTGGGCGTCGCCGTCCTGCGGGCGGTCAAGCAGCGACTCGACCCGACCGGCGTGATGAACCCCGGGAAGCTGCTGCCGGCCTGACGCGAACGGCCGCCGGTCCGCTCGCCGGCGCCCTCCGGCCGACGGGCGGGTGGGGTGACGCCGCGCCGCGCCGGGTAAGGTGCGGCACGTGTTCGGTCTGTCCCGCGGAACGCGCCGCCTACGTGCCGTCGTCCTGACCGCGCTGCTGCTGGTGCTGCCCGCCACCGCGCTCGCCGGCTGCGGCGACCAGGCGGAGCAGGTGCGGGAGGCCGGCCGCTACGCCGAGCAGGTGAACGCCGTGCAGGCCGCCTTCGAGCGGGACCTGCTGGAGCTCAAGCAGTCGACCAGCCAGCTCGACGAGCGCGCCGACATCGACCGCGAGGTGCGCCGCCTGACGCGCCGGATCACCACGGTCGAGGACGAGCTGCGCGCGATCGACGCCCCCGAGACGGTCGCCGACGAGCACGGGCAGCTGATCGCCGCCTTCCGCGGCTGGAAGGACCCGCTGGAGGCGTTCCGCCGGGCGCTGCGAGATCGTGACCTGGCCGCGACCCAGCGCGCGAAGACCGACTTCAGCACCGGCACGGCGCAGGTGGAGGAGCGGATCCAGGACGCGCTGGACGGCATCAACAAGCAACTCCGCAGCCTGTCTGACTGATCGTGTCCCGGCGAAGCCTTCCCTCCCTGCTCCTGCTCGTCCTGCTGACCGCGGCCGTCGGTGCCGCCGTCGGGCGACTGATCGACGACGGCCCATGGTGGCCGACCGCGGCCGGCGCCGGCGCCGGCGCGCTGATCGGCCTGCTGGTGGCCGTCGTCGTGCTGCGCGGCCGCCGGTTGCGCGACGGCGGCGAGGCCCAGCGGATCAGCGGCCTGCCGCTGGTCGCCCACGTCCAGCCACCCGGTCGCGGCGAGGGCGAGCAACGGCGCGCCGACGAGGCGTTCCGGATGCTGCGGGCGGCGACGACCCTCGGCGGCGAGGGCCCCGCGCCGAGCGTCGTGGTCGTCAGCTCCGCCGCGCCGGGCGAGGGCAAGACGACGGTCGCCGCCGGCCTGGCGCGCGCGATCGCCCGCGCCGGACGGCCGGTGATCGCGGTCGAGGCCGACCTGCGCCGGCCCGGCCTGAGCGCGGCGCTCGGCGCGTCGACCCGCGGCACGGGCCGCGGTCTGACCGCGGCGATCGTCGGCGGCGTCGCGATCGACGAGCTGCTGCAGGAGGTCGAGCCCGGCCTGCAGCTGCTGCCCGCCGGCGAGCTGCCGCCGAACGCCCCCGAGCTGCTGGGCAGCGAGGACGCCGCCCGGGTGCTGGACGAGCTGGCCGCCCGTGGGGCCACCGTCGTGCTCGACACCGCGCCGCTGCTGCCGGTCGCCGACACCCGCGAGCTGCTGGGCCACGAGACCGCCGGCCGGGTCGTGATCGTCGCGCGCCCGGGCGTCGTCACCCGCGCCGAGCTGCGCGACGCGGTCGCGCTGCTGCCCGACGGCGCCCCGGCGGTGCTCGCCGTCTCCGGCCGCGCGCGCACGCCGCGCAGCTACGACCGCTACCTGCGCGACAGCTCCCGCGGCTGAGCGGCGCCGCGGCGCGGGACCAGGCGTTGCCCCGAGCCCGCGGGTCCGCGGCGCGTCAGCCCGCGACGCGCGCGAGCACCGCGTCGGGGTCGAGCACCCCGTAGCCCTCGCGCAGTCGCCGCCGGACATCGCTCGGCGCCTGCCCGCGCGCCAGCAGCTCCCGGGCGACCAGCACGGCGCTCAGCCGGGCCTCGGCCGGCTCGAAGGCCTCGTCGTCGACCGGAGCCTCCCACGGCCGGTCCGCGTAGGCGGCGGGCACGGGCGCGTCGACCCGCCCCGGAGCGAGCGGATCGTCGTCGGCCGCGGCCTCGGGATCGTCGTCGGCCGCGGTCGGCGCGATCGCCGCGTCGGCTCCCTCCTCGTCGGGGTCGTCCGACGACGTGACCGGAGCATCGAAGTCGTCCGCCGGCGCGACCGGGACGTTGGGGTCATCCGTCGGCGCGTCGGGCGACGCGACGTCGACCGGATCCTCGGCGTCGGCGATCGGTTGGTCCGACACCGTGGGATCGACCTCCGGCGCGGCGAGCTCCGCGGTCGGAACGACCGGGACGTCGGGGTCGTCCGTCGGCGCACCGAGGTCGTCGGCGCCCGTCGGCTCCTCCCGGTCCTCGACGGCGAGCCGCCGGGCCCAGGCCTCGGCGAGCGAGACGCGCTCGGCGTCCGCTGGCGCCGCGGCCCACCCGGGAACGACGCTCGCCGGCCGCTCCGCGACGGCGTCAAGGGCGGGCTCAGAGGCCGGCGGCGCATCGACCGGAGGACCGGTCGTCGGGTCGGGCTCCGGGGCACCGT
>CAZFIQ010000128.1:0-7440 GCA_964519185.1 uncultured Patulibacter sp. | reverse complement strand
TCGACCTGGTGCTCGTACAGGCCGTGCCCGGTCTCGTGCAGCACCCCGAAGATCCGCGCTGGGACCGGACGACGGTCGGTACCGGCACGTCGCTGGGGGTCCATGAGTCGCAGAGCCGGCTGTGGGAGAACATGGTCGGCCGCTCCCCCGCGTTCTGGTCGCACTGGTATCCGCGGGCCCAGGAGCTGTTCCGGGAGCGGCTCGGGGCGTTGCCGCTGGAGCGGTTCCTGGCGCAGGTCAACGCGGTCCGGCCGTCGCTGATTCGCGTCGACGCGGACGAGGCGACCTACTGCCTGCACATCGTGCTCCGGTTCGAGCTGGAGGTCGCGCTGGTCGCGGGGACGCTCGACGTCGACGACGTGCCGGCCGCGTGGGACGCGCGGATGCGCGAGCTGCTGGGCGTCGAGGTGCCGGGTCCGGCCCAGGGCGTGCTGCAGGATCCGCACTGGGCGTGGGGCGAGCTGGGCTACTTCCCCACCTACGCGCTGGGCACGATCATCGCGGGCCAGTTGTGGGAGGCCGCGCACGCCCAGCTACCCGGCCTGGACGACGCGATCGCCGCCGGTGACCTGTCCGGCCTGCGCGGCTGGCTCGGCGAGCACGTCCACGCCCCCGGCCGGACCCGCACCGGCGACGAGATCCTCCGCGCCGTCACCGGCGGCGGCCTCGACTCCGCCCCGCTGCTGCGCTACCTGCGGGAGAAGTACGGGGCGCTGTACGGGGTCTGATCACGTCGTCGCGCGACGGATCCAGAAGCCGAGCAACGGGTCGACCAGCCGGCGAGCGGTCCCGTCGGTGGTCAGGTACTGACCGCCGTCCTCGAGCCGGCGCAGCGCCGACGACAGCGTGGTTGCCGGAGTCGCGGCTTCGGCAACGGCAGCGTGGCCGGTCGGCGGCAGGCCGCGGGCGATCGATCGCAGCACGTGACGCTCGGCGACCGGCAGCCCCGACCATTCGGCCTCCAGGGCGTCACGGACCTCGGCGAGGGCACGCTCCACGACGGTCATCGGCAACGCGGCGTCGTCCGGGTCCGCGCCGTCGTCGACCAGCTCGAAGAGATGGTGCGCCAGCAGGACCGTGCGCTGCGGGTGCCCCGCTGCGACCTGCAGCATCAGATCGAGCGCGATCCCCGGGTCATGTCCCGCCGCCGCGAACAGACGACCGACATCGGTCTGCGCCTCGTCCTCCGGCAGGGGACCGAGATCGATCGGACGGGCTTGCCCGTAGAGCGGGCGCTCGCGATCGGCGAAGAGCGCCCGCATCAACGAGGGCTGACTACCGGCGTAGACGTAGGCGGCGGCATCGCCGTGGTGCTGGATCACCGAACGCAGCAGACCGTCGAGGCCCCGGCCCGCCCCGAGCAGATCCTGAAACTCGTCGAGGCAGACGACCGTGAGGATCCCGTCCTCGGCGTACAGTCGCCGGGGCAGGTCCAGCAGCTCGAGGAGCGCGGTGTCCGGCACCGCGGCGCGAGCCGCGGTCGGGGCAAGACCGACCGTCAGGCCGGGCACGCCAACGGTCAGACCGAAGCGCCCGAGCATCGCCCCGACCGCACGAGCGGCGGGTCGTCCGAGATCCGCGTACGCGGCCGCCACGCGCGCGAGCACCGCATCGCGGTCCCCGACCAGTGAGAGATCGACGACCACGGCCCGATGACCTGCCGTACGGAGCTGCGCGGCGTGGGCGTGCAGGAGGCTGGTCTTGCCGAACCGTCGCGGCGCGGCGAGCCGCACCGCCGTGCGACTGGCAGCGGCCCGCTGCAGCGCGTGCAGCTCGTCCCGGCGGTCGATCAACCGGTCGGGCGGCGTCGGGGCGTCGTACCGAAACGGGTTTTCGGCCATGAGTGGACCCTACTCGATTACGACATGATCGCAATATCTACTGCGATGTCGTCGTAATAATCGATACGACACGGTCGTATGGCATCGCCGCCGAACGGCTGAGGCTGCCCCAGAAACGACGAAGGCCCCGCCGGAGCGGGGCCTTCACGAGGAACCGAGGAACGCATCGGTTCCGTTTGAGGTGTGCGTAGGCCGAGCAGGTCGGTCTAGACCTCACCCCGCCCACCCGAGCTGTACGCCAGTACTGCCGAGCCCCGGGCGTGCCGAGATGCGACGGGGCGGGCGGGTCCGAGTGTCAGCCTCAGACGAACCGATCAGCCCTGGGCGAATCCGCCGTCGTCGATCCAGTCCATCTTGCCGCGCAGCTCCTTACCGGTGGCCTCGATCTGCAGCTTGGACTGCTCGTCGCGGAGCCGGTTGAAGTTCTCGTTGCCGGCGCGGTGCTCGGCGATGAACTCGCGGGCGAAGTCGCCGTCCTGGATCTCCTTCAGGATCTTCTGCATCTCCTTCTTCGTCTCCGCGTTGACGATCCGCGGACCACGGGTCAGGTCGCCGTACTCGGCGGTGTTCGAAATCGAGTAGCGCATGCCCGCCAGACCCTTCTCGTACATCAGGTCGACGATCAGCTTGAGCTCGTGGAGGACCTCGAAGTAGGCCATCTCCGGCGAGTAGCCGGCCTCGGTCAGGACCTCGAAGCCGGTCTGCACGAGCGCGGTCGCGCCGCCGCAGAGGACGGCCTGCTCGCCGAACAGGTCGGTCTCGGTCTCGTCCTTGAAGGTCGTCTCGATCACGCCGCCGCGGGTGCAGCCGATGCCCTTGGCGTAGGCCAGCGCCAGCTCGCGGGCGTTGCCGGTCGCGTTCTGGTGGACGGCGATCAGGCCGGGAACGCCCGAGCCCTCGAGGTACTGACGGCGGACCAGGTGGCCCGGGCCCTTGGGGGCGGCGAGCGCGACGTCGACGTCCTCCGGCGGGGTGACCTCGCCGTAGAGGACCGAGAAGCCGTGGCCGAAGAGCACCAGGTTGCCGGACTGGATGCCCTGCGCGACGTGGTTCTCCCAGACGTCCCGGTGCAGCTCGTCGGGCGTCAGGATCATGACGATGTCGCCCTTCTGGGCGGCGTCCTCGATCGACAGCACCTCGAGCCCGGCGTCCTGGGCCTTCTTGACCGACGCGGAGCCCTCGCGGAGGCCGACGACGACGTCGACGCCCGAGTCCTTGAGGTTCTGCGCGTGGGCGTGGCCCTGGGATCCGAACCCGATGATGGCGACGGTCTTGCCGTCGAGCAGCGTCAGGTCTGCGTCGTCGTCGTAAAACATAGAACGCGGATATTAGGTGCGCCGCGAGTGTGGTGCATCGCGGCCACGTTCAGGCGTCCGCGGCGATCACCAGCGCGATCCCGGGCAGCGCGACGGCGCCCTCCGGCCCGTCGGGATCGGGGTGAGCCGCGAGCGCGGCCTCGATCTGCCGCTCGACGATCGTCCGCTGCTCCGGGTCCGCGGCCTCCAGTGCGGCCTTCGCCCGTCCGGAGACGCCGAGCAGGCGCTCGCGAGCGGTCGCCGCGTCGGGCGAGCGGAGGGTCAGCTCGACCGGCACCAGCTCCGGCAGCACGAATCCGGCGCCTGCGACCAGCTCGATCACCGCGTCGCGGTCGCTGAGCGCGAACGGCCCCGGGGTCCCGGCGGGCGGCGGCCACTCGGCCAGGCCGTGCTCCGCGAGGACCGCCATCCCCGCGCCGATCCACGGGTTGCGCGCGGGGTCGTCCCAGACGGCCAGTGCGATCCGTCCTCCGGGCCGGATCACGCGTCGCGCGTCGCGCAGCGCGGTTTCCGGATCGGGCACGAACATGTAGCCGAACCGCACCAGGATCGCGTCGACCGAGGCGGCGTCCATGTCCAGCCACTCCAGCTCCATCGGCGCGACCTCGACGTTGGCGGCGCCGTGCTCGGCGACCCGCCGCTTGGCGGCCTCGACCATCGCCTCGGCCCCGTCGCTGATGATCACCTTGCCTCCCGGGTGGACCAGCTCGGCGGCGAGCAGCCCGGTGTCGCCGAGCCCGGCGGCGGCTTCCAGCACCACGTGTCCGGGCTGCGGCGCGATCGCCTCGATCATCGCGTGCGCGACCGGGGCGAAGCTCGCGTCGATCCAGCGCTGGTGCGCGTCCCAGCCGTCGGCCGTCTGCTCCCAGTACTCGCGGCTGGCCGCGCGCTGCTCGTCGGGGGTCGGGGCGTCGGCGGAACTCACGGCGTCCATGGTCGCACGCTCCCCCGTCCGGATCGCGTTGTCGTCGTTGGTGCGTCGTGGGACCGCGATCGGGGTGCGGCGGACGACGCCGATCGCGCAGTCGCCGGCCCGGTCGTGGTGGGGCCGCGATCCGGCCCGGCAGGCGGGCTCAGCGCAGCGCGCGGCGCAGCAGCTTGCCGGAGGGCGTTCGGGGGAGCTGCGCGACCAGCTCGATCTGGCGGGGGCGCTGGTGGGGCGCCAGGCGCGGGCGGATCGCGGCGCGCAGGGCGTCCAGGTCGAAGCTCGCGGGGTCGCCGACGATCAGCTGCGCGCAGACGACCTCCCCCCACTCGGGGTCGGGACGGCCGAAGACCGCCGACTCGCGCACGCCCTCGGCCGCATCGAGCACCCGCTCGACCTCGAGCGGCAGGACGTTCTCGCCGCCGGTGATGATCGTGTCGGCGGTGCGGCCGACGACGGTCAGGTGGCCGCGCGCGTCGAGCCGTCCGAGGTCTCCGGTGCGCAGCCAGCCGTCGGCGCCGAGCGCGGCGACGCTGACCGTCGGACCGCGGACGAGGATCTCCCCCACCACGTCGGGATCGGCGGTCGGACGCGGACCGTCGATCCGCACCGTGGTGCAGAAGAGCGGCGGACCGAGCGTGGCGATCTGGCTGGTCGCCTCGCTCATCCCGTAGGTCGGCGCGACCGGTACGGCCGCCGCGGCGGCGTCCTCGAGCAGGCCGGCGGGGATCGCCGCCCCGCCGAGCAGCGCCCAGCGCAGCGCGTGGCCAGAGGCCCCGGGACGGCCCATCTCCACCGCTCGGGTCTTCGCCGCCGTTCCGGTGGTCGCCTCCGCTCCGGCCGTCGCCGCCGTTCCGGTGGTCGCCTCCGGCCCCTTCAGGCCCGCATCGAGCAGCCGCCGCAGCGTGGTCGGGACCAGCGAGACGATCGTCGGCGGTTCGTCCCCCGTCAGTGCGGCCAGCACGCGGTCGGTGTCCCAGCGGCCGTGGACGACCGCCGTCGTCCCGGCGATCACGCTGCGCAGCAGCACGCTGAGCCCGCCGACGTGGCTCAGCGGCATCGCGCAGAGCCAGCGCTCGCCGGGCGGGCAGCCGAGCGTGGCGGCGGAGCCGATCGCACTCCACAGCCAGTTGCCGTAGGTCAGCGGAATCGGCTTGGCGGGACCGCTGGTGCCGCTGGAGTGCACGACGATCGCCGTCGCGTCCAGGTCGTGGTGGTCGAGCAGCGTCGGCGCGACCCGCTCGGAACGCGGTCGCGATTCGCCCGCCGAAGCCGGGCAGATCGCGACCGCGTTCTCCAGCGCCTCTGCCGTCGCGACCTCCGGACGCGCACCGCGCGGAACGACGACCACCGCCGCACCGGCCAGCCGCCGCTCCCGCTCGTCCGCGGGCAGCGCCGGATCGACCGGCACGGCGACCGCGCCGATCCGGAGGATCGCGTGGAGCGTGACGACGAACGCGCGCCCGGGCGGCAGGACCAGCCCGACCTGGGCACCGGATCGGGCGCCGGCCCGCACCAGCTCGGCCGCACGGGCGTCCGCCGCCGCCCGCAGCTCGCGGTAGGACAGGTGCCCCTCCTCCGTGACCAGCGCGTCGTGGTCGGGCCGAAGGGCGGCGGCGCGCAGGAGCCAGGACGGGACGAGCACGAGCCGGAGGCTAGCGCCGCCTCCCGCGGATCGCCGCGGCGTCGCCGCGTTGCGACGCCGACGTGGTCGCGACCGGCACCCCGAGCCGCGCCGGGTTCCGGGTAGTGTCCCCGCGGCCGTTCACACCGCATCCGAGGAGCCGACGTGCCTTCGACGACGACGTGGCGCACCCCCGCGGGCGCCGAGCAGTACACCGACATCCGCTACGAGCTGTCCGTCGCCGACGGGACGACCCCGGCCGGGATCGCGAAGATCACGATCGACCGTCCGGAGGTCCGCAACGCGTTCCGGCCGCAGACGCTGATCGAGGTCTCCGACGCGCTCACGCGGGCGCGCGAGGACAGCGAGGTCGGCGTGATCATCTTCACCGGCGAGGGACCGCTGGCCTTCTGCTCCGGCGGCGACCAGCAGGTCCGGGGCGACACCGGATACCTGACCGAGCCCGGCGCCCCGGGCGCGATCGGCCGCTTCCACGTGACCGACCTGCAGGTCCAGATGCGGCGGCTGCCCAAGCCGATCGTGGCGATGGTCGCCGGCTACGCGATCGGCGGCGGACACGTGCTGCACCTCTGCTGCGACCTGACGATCGCGGCGGACAACGCCCGCTTCGGCCAGACCGGCCCCAAGGTCGGCTCGTTCGACGGCGGCTTCGGCGCGACGATCCTCTCCGACCTGGTCGGCCCCAAGAAGGCCAAGGAGATCTGGTTCCTCTGCCGCCAGTACTCGGCCCGCGAGGCGCTCGAGATGGGCCTGGTCAACACGGTGGTGCCGCTCGAGCAGCTGGAGTCCGAGACGGTCAAGTGGTGCGGTGAGATGCTCCAGAACTCGCCGTTCTCGCTGCGTCTGCTGAAGGCCAGCTTCCACGCGGCCGAGGACGGCTACGCCGGCCTCCAGCAGCTGGCGCACGACACCAACCTGCTCTTCTACGCCAACGAGGAGGCGCAGGAGGGCCGCGACGCGTACAAGCAGAAGCGGACCCCGGACTTCTCGCGCTTCCCGAAGCGCGCGTAGACCGCCGTCGATCGCCGTCCCACCGCCGACGATGAGCACCCACGCCGACTTCACCTCCGGTCAGCACCCGGCGCCGCGGCCGAGCGCGATCCGGATCTGGATCCTCGCCGCCCGCCCGCACACGCTGCCGATCGGCCTGGCGCCGGTGCTGGTCGGCGCCGCGCTGGCGATCCAGCAGGACCAGTTCCGGATCGTCGCCTTCCTGGCCGCGCTGCTCGGCGCGCTGTTCATCCAGGTCGGGGCGAACCTCTCCAACGACTACTCGGACGCCCGCCGCGGTGCCGACTCGGAGGACCGGCTCGGCCCGGTCCGGGTCACCGCCGGCGACCTCGTCCCACCGCGTCAGGTGCTCGTCGCCACGTGGGTCAGCTTCGGGCTCGCGGGACTCTGCGGGATCTACCTGATCGCCACGGTCGGCTGGGTGATCCTGGCGATCGGCGCGGCCTCGATCGTCGCCGGCCTGCTCTACACCGGCGGACCCCGCCCCTACGGCTACGAGGGGCTCGGCGAGGTCTTCGTCTTCCTCTTCTTCGGGCTGGTCGCCGTGACCGGCACCCACTACGTGCTGGCGGAGCGGTTCGACGTGGTGGCGCTGGCGCTGGCCGTACCCGTCGGGCTGATGGCCTCCGCGGTGCTGGTCGTCAACAACGTCCGCGACATCGACACCGACCGCCAGGGTGTGCTTGCCGGCACGGCGGTCGG
>CAZFIQ010000127.1:0-7549 GCA_964519185.1 uncultured Patulibacter sp. | reverse complement strand
TCGTGTCGCTGGCCGTGCTGCTGGCGGGCGGCGCGGCCGCGGCGTCCTACGCCGCGCTGCGCAGCGACACGCAGACCACCGCCTCCGCGCCGGCCGGGCCGGCGGGCACGCCGGTGACCCCGGCGCCGACCCCGCCCGCGGTCACGCCGCAGGAGGACCCGGTGGTCCCGCCCACGACCGACGAGCTGCCCCCGCTCGACGAGGATCTGGGTGACTTCGAGGACCCGGCGACCGACGAGGAGCTCGGCCCGGACCTGTCGGCCGACGTCCCGCCGGCCCCCGACACCTCCTCCGACCTGCCGCCGGTCGACACCGGCAGCGGCGGCGGGGGTGGCAGCACCGGCGGCGGCGCGACCGACGCCACCGACGACACGGGTGGCTCGGGCAGCGGATCCGGCTCGGGGTCGGGGTCGGGTTCCGGCTCGGGCTCGGGCTCGGGCTCCGGTGGGGGCTCCGGCACGACCACCGACGAGGAGCCGACGACCGGCCCGATCGACCTGGCCAGCGGTCAGGGCGGCCTCTACGACCCGGAGGGCCTGGTCGCCGACCGCGGTGACGAGTCGCGAGCGATCGACGGCAACGTCAAGACCTCGTGGCGGGCGACGCTGGCCGAGGGCGTGACGGGTGGCTTCGGCTACATGCTCGACTTCGACTCGCCGACCGAGCTGGCGACGATGACCGTCCACACCCCGCTCAAGGGCATGAAGGTCAAGGTCCTCGGCACCACGCGCAAGACGCCGCCGCTGACGACGACCGACGCCCAGTGGGTCGAGCTGGCGGGCGAGCGGAACCTGGACAAGGCCGCCAGCGGCACGGAGATCGCGCTCGACACGGGCAAGAAGAAGCTGCGCCACGTACTGCTGCTGATCACGACGGCGCCCGGGGCCCCGGCCGCCACGCAGATCAACGAGATCCAGGTCTCCCGCTGAGCGACGCACGGCGCGCCCGGGTCGTCGCGCTCGACGACCCGTGCGGCGCGGCGCAGCCCGCCGACGGGAACGGCCCGTTAGGGTCTCGCGCGAGGTTTTGCATACCGACCCCTGGAGGAGCGCCTTGAGCACCGCCACGATGAACACCAGCGAAGGCGAGATCGTCTTCGAGCTCTTCGACGCCGACGCGCCGAAGACCGTCGAGAACTTCAAGAAGCTGGCCAGCGAGGGCTTCTACGATGGGCTCATCTTCCACCGCGTGATCGCGGACTTCATGATCCAGGGCGGGTGCCCCCAGGGCACCGGCACCGGCGGCCCGGGCTACACGTTCGAGGACGAGATCAACGAGCACAAGATCGTCCGCGGCACGCTGGCGATGGCCAACGCCGGCCCGAACACCAACGGGTCGCAGTTCTTCATCGTCACGGCGGAGTCGACGCCGTGGCTCGACGGCAAGCACACGGCGTTCGGCCGCGTGACCGCGGGCGAGGACGTCGTCCAGCGGGTCGGCACCACGCCGACCGGTCCCCAGGACCGTCCCGTCACCCCGATCGAGATCCGCTCGGTCTCGATCGCCGACTGACCCCGGTCGGTCCCGGCCCGGCGTCGTCGCCGGGCCCCACGGCACGCCGCTCGCCCCGCGTCGCGGGGCGGAGCGCGGCCGCGCCGCAACAAAGATGACGCCTGCGTCAGGTTCGCCGGACAAGTCGTTCCTGAACCGCTAGGCTCTGCCCATGAGCGCGCACGAGCAGCACCCCGCCGAGGTCGCCGGGTCCGCGGGAACGACCGCGGTCGCCGAGGATCCGCACGCCGGGCAGAAGGCCGTGATCGATCCGGCGACCGGTCAGGCGATCGCCTGGGTCGCGGAGCTCGGGCCGTCCGACGCCGCCGAGGCCGCCGTCCGCGGCCGCGCCGTCCAGCCGGCTTGGGAGGCGCTGGGCTTCGCCGGGCGCGCCCGCGTGATGAAGCGCGCCCAGAAGTGGGTGACCACCAACACCGACGAGCTGGTCCGCACGATCGTCTCGGAGACCGGCAAGGCGTGGGAGGACGCGATGATGGCCGAGGTGCTCTACGCCGCGTCGGCGTTCGGGCACTGGGCGGAGAACGCGGAGAAGCTGCTGGCGGAGGAGAAGGTCAAGGTCTCCTCGCCGCTGCTCAAGGGCAAGCGGGTGCTGACGCGCTACGCCCCGGTCGGGCTGGTCGGCGTGATCGCGCCGTGGAACTACCCGTTCACGAACGGCTTCGGCGACTGCGTGCCCGCGCTGATGGCCGGCAACAGCGTGCTGCTGAAGCCCGCCGAGAAGACCCCGCTGACCTCGCTGCTGATGACCAAGGCCCTCAAGGAGTGCGGGATGCCGGACGGGGTGATGCAGGTCCTGACCGGCAAGGGCTCGGTGCTCGGCGACGCGATCATCGACGTCGTCGACATGATCATGTTCACCGGCTCGACCGAGGTCGGCCGGCACATCGGCGCTCGGGCCGGCGAGCGGTTGATCCCCTGCTCGCTCGAGCTCGGCGGCAAGGACGCCCTGATCGTCTGCGCCGACGCCGACCTGGAGCGCGCGGCCAACCAGGCGCTGTTCTACGGCATGTTCAACTCCGGCCAGACCTGCATCTCGGTCGAGCGGGTCTACGTCGAGGCGCCGGTCTACGACGACTTCGTGGCCCGGGTGACGAAGAAGGCCCGGGCGCTGCGCAACGAGCTGCCGACCGGCCCGGGCTCGACCGAGGTCGGGGCCCTGACCGTCGAGAGCCAGGTCGCGATCGTCAGCGAGCACGTCGAGGACGCGCGGCGCAAGGGCGCCCAGATCGTCGCCGGCGGCGACCCGGACCCCAGCCGTCCGGGCTGGTGGTACCCGCCGACGGTGCTGACCGGGGTCGACCATTCGATGGCCTGCATGACCGAGGAGACCTTCGGTCCGACGCTGCCGATCATGAAGGTCGCCGACGTCGAGGAGGCGATCCGGCGGGCCAACGACAGCCCGTACGGCCTGATGGCGTCGGTCTTCACCAAGGACATCGCGAAGGGCGAGCAGATCGCCCGCCGGCTCGAGGCCGGCCTGGTCCACGTCAACGACACCCTGATCGGCTACGCCGCGCTCGAGGCGCCGATGGGCGGCTGGAAGGACTCCGGGCTCGGCGTCCGCCACGGCGCGGCCGGGATCCGCAAGTACGCCAACCAGCAGACGCTGGTGATCTCGCGCTGGCACATCAAGAAGGAGCCGCAGGTCTACCCCTACACCGGTCGCGGCTTCAAGCTGCTCAACCGGGTCGTGCGGTTCTTCTACGGACGCGGCGAGCGCGACTGACGCGGTCCGTGGCGGCCGCTGACCGGCGAATCACGGGGTGGGTGGGTCCCGGTAGTTCAGTCAGGAACCAGCCTTGACTTTCGGACCCGTCGACGACCTTCTTGGTCATCGACCACCACGACTCCACGTCTTCATCGGTGGTGAGCCTCCTGCTCGTCGAGCAGCGCCAGGTAGTCGCGGCGGGCGGCGAAGGTCCGGCTCATCTGCTCGGTCAGCTCGTCGAGGAACTCCTCGCGGTAGGACGAGTCGGTCAGCACGCTGATCGCGAAGTAGACCCCCGACAGCGCGCCGATCGCGATCGCCACCCGCAGCAGCTCCTCGGTCAGCAGCAGCCGGGCGCCGATGTCCGGTGGCACCCAGACCGTGGTTCCGGCGCTGCCGATCCACGACTCCATCGTCGCCACGTCGATGATCAGCATCCCGAACACGACGAAGAACCCGCTGATCGCCGCGGTCACGACCAGCACCTGGAGCCCGTGGCTGATCAGCATCACCAGGCCGACGTTGGCCCGCTGGGGCCGGCGCAGCGGCACGAAGGGCGCCGCGCCGTCCGGGTCCTCCGCCGCCAGCTCGGTCGCCACGTCGGCCTCGAGCGCCCGCACCTCGCGGGGGATCCGCACCGCCAGGAACGCCAGCACGACGAGGCTCAGCAGGATCGCCACGGCGATCATCGACCCGTCCTGCATGTGGCCGAAGACCTGCCACATCTCCGCGTTGATGAACAGCACCAGCGCGAACAGCAGCAGCAGCGGAACCGCGCGCGCCAGCAGCATCAGCGAGACCGCCAGCTGCCCCGCCAGGTGCCGCAGCGCCCACCAGAGGATCGCGCCGATCCCGAAGCCGTAGCCCAGGCCGACGAGCCCGAGCACCACCAGGTTGATCGCCGCCGTCACCAGCGCGCTCGTCAGCTGGCCGTTGAAGATCAGCGGCACCAGCGCCGGGAAGACGACGAAGGCCGTCAGCTCGACCCAGCCGAGGTCCTCGGGGCTGGCCAGCAGCGGCCGGCCGCGGCGGCGGTTGTTGAGCGCCAGCAGCAGGACCGCGATCGCGACCGCGCCGGCGACCGCGCCGGCGTTGGCCAGCGGCGACCAGTCGAAGTTGAGCGCGCCGAGCAGCTCGGCGGCGAAGACCAGCGCCAGCAGCGGGTAGGCGCGGTTGAACGCGTCCGTGCGGGCCGACCAGTCCTCGATCAGCAGCGGCAGCCCGGCCCGTCGGAAGTCCCGTTCGTAGCGGGCGATCTGATCCACGCCGCCATTCCAGCGGATCGACCGGACGGGGCGGCGGGCGACGGCGCGCGGCGACCTGCACGCCCGGCGCCGGCCGCGTCATAGACTGCGCGCCATGACGACGTTCCTTCCCCGGGGCCGCGATGTCTGAGCTGCTGCTATTGCGGCACGGCACGGCCGAGCCGCACGGGGCGCCGGCCCACGACCCGCACCGCCGGCTGGTCGCCCGCGGCGAGGACGAGGCACGCGCCGCCGGCCAGGCGCTGGTCGCGATCGATCGGGTCCCCGACGTGGTGCTGTCCTCGCCGAAGGCCCGCGCCTGGCAGACCGCGGAGATCGCCGCGACGGCCTGGGGCGGGGCGGTCGTCGAGCACGCGGCGATCGTCGGGCTGGACGGCCGCGAGGCGCTCGGGCTGGCCGCACTCGGGGCCCGGGTGCTGGTCGTCGGCCACGAGCCCGACCTGTCGCAGGTCGTCTACGACCTGACCGGGGGCCGGGCGAAGATGCGCAAGGGCGGCCTGGCGGTGCTGCAGGTCGGCGGCGGCGGTCGGCTGGACGCGCTGCTCGGCCCGCGCGAGCTCGAGCGGATCGGCTGAGGGCGGCACGCCGTGCCCGAGCTGCCGGAGGTGGAGATCACGGCCCGGCTGCTCGACGCGGCGCTGCGGGGAGCGACGGTCGAGAGCGCCTTCGCGCCCGGCCTGGCGACGATGCAGACCTTCGATCCGCCGCTGACCGCGATCGAGGGGGCGACGCTGACGGGGGTCGGGCGTCGCGGCAAGCTGTTCCTGGTCGGCTTCGCCGGGGGCGGGCTCGGCGACGGCGGCGGGCCCGACGTCGACGACCTCGACGGGCGGCTGGCGGCGGCCGACGCCACGCTGGTCGTCCACCTGATGAGCGCCGGGCGGCTGCAGCTGTGGGAGCAACGAGGGTCGCTGAAGGACCGCTCGAGTCGGCTGCTGGTGCGGATCGCGGGCGGCGAGCGCGAGCTGCGGCTGCGCGAGTTCGGCAAGAAGCACGCCGCCTGGGCACGGCTGCTGCGGCCCGCCGCGCTGGCCGAGGACGCGACGCTGGCCACGCTCGGCCCCGAGGCCTGGCCCGAACCGCCGGACCTGGCGATCCTGCCGCCGCGCCGGACGCTGCGCGGGGCACTGCGCGACCAGCGGGTGATCGCGGGGATCGGCCGCAGCTGGGTCGACGAGATCCTCTGGGAGGCCCAGCTGGCGCCGCTGCGGCGCTGCGGGGACCTGGACGACGACGAGCGCACGCGGCTGCGCGCGACGATCCGGACCGTGCTCGACCGGACGCTGGCGGGCTACGCCGAGGCGCTGCGCCTGCCGCTGCCCGACAAGCTGCCGCTGCCGCTGCGGGTCCACCGCCACGTCGGCGAGCCGTGCCCGCGCTGCGGCGACGAGATCCTCCGCGTGTCGTACGAGAGCGACGAGATGGCGTACTGCGCGACCTGCCAGACCGGCGGCAAGCCGTACAAGGACCGCCGCTTCTCGAAGCTGCTGATCGACTGACGCCGGGCGCAGGTTTTGCCCGGCCGCGGGGCCGTCCGGATAAAGTGACGCAGGCGTCATGATTTTCGGGGAGGCGAGATGAGCACCACGGGAGCGGCCGGCGACGACCGGCGGTTCGACACCGACTGGCTGGTGATCGGGTCCGGGTTCGGCGGCAGCGTCAGCGCGCTGCGCCTGACCGAGAAGGGGCACCGCGTGCTGGTGCTGGAGCGCGGCGAGCACTTCGCCGACGCCGACATGCCGAAGAGCTCGTGGGACGTGCGCCGCTACTTCTACGCGCCGCGGCTGGGGATGCGCGGGATCTTCAAGATGACCTTCTTCCGCGACGTCACGATCATGAGCGGGGCGGGCGTCGGCGGCGGCAGCCTGACCTACGCGATGACGCTCTACGTGCCGCCGCGGGCGTTCTTCACGGACCGCCAGTGGGCGGGCCTGGCCGACTGGCAGGCCGAGCTGTCCCCGCACTACGAGACCGCGCAGCGGATGCTCGGCGTGACCGACGTCGTCGCCGACGACCCGGCCGACCAGCTGCTGAAGCGCTACGCGGACGAGATCGGCGTGCCGGAGACCTACCGCAAGGCGCGCGTCGGCGCCTACCTCGACACCCCGGGCGAGACCGTCGCCGATCCCTACTTCGGCGGCGTGGGCCCGGACCGCACCGGCTGCAGCAACCTCGGCCGCTGCATGCTCGGCTGCCCGCAGGGAGCGAAGAACAGCACCACCAAGAACTACCTGCACGTCGCCCGGCGGCTGGGGGCGCGGATCGAGTCGCGCCGCGAGGTCACGTCGCTGCGGCCGATCAACGGCCGCGACGGCGCCGACGGCTGGGAGATCGTCCACGAGCGCACCGGAGCGCGGTTCCGCAAGGACGTCCGCACGCTGCGGGCCCGCGGCGTGGTGATCGCGGGCGGCGCGCTCGGCACCAACGAGCTGCTGATGCGCTGCCGGCTGAACGGCGACCTGCCGAAGCTCTCGCCGCGGCTCGGCCACCTGGTCCGCACCAACAGCGAGGCGATCCTCGGCGTCACCGTCCCGGCCGGTCGCGCCGAGGCGCTGACCAAGCGGGTCGCGATCACCTCGTCGATCTACCCGGACCCGCACACCCACATCGAGACGGTCACCTACGGGGCCGGCGGCGGCGCGCTGCGCGGCCTGTTCACGGTGCTGACCGGAGACGGCACCAAGGTCACCCGCCCGCTGAAGTGGCTCGGCCAGATGGTCCGCCACCCGAAGTGGATCTTCGAGTTGCTGTTCAGCCGCGACTGGTCGCAGCGGACGGTGATCGTGCTGGTGATGCAGACGCTCGACAACTCGATGCAGCTGGTCGCCAAGCGGCGTCGCAACGGTCGGGTCAAGCTCAACACGCAACAGGATCCCGACAACCCGAATCCGACGTTCATCCCGGCGGCCAACGCGTTCACGGCGTGGCTCGCGCGGGAGACCGGCGGGGTACCGGCGTCGTCGTTCAGCGAGGCGGTCTTCAACGTCCCGTCGACCGCGCACATCCTCGGCGGGGCGCCGATCGGCGCGGACCCCGAGCACGGCGTGATCGACGCCGAGCACCG
>CAZFIQ010000126.1:2630-7567 GCA_964519185.1 uncultured Patulibacter sp. | reverse complement strand
CCTGCGCTGGGACTCGCTCGGCGAGTTCCTGGCGCTCGCGGTGTCGCTCGAGTTCCTGGCCGACAAGACCGGCAACGCCGGGGCCAGGATCCTCGGCCGGGCGCTCGACGCGGCCACCGGGACGTTCCTGGACAACGGCAAGTCGCCGCTGCGCAAGGCGGGCGAGCTGGACACCCGCGGCAGCCACTTCTACCTGGCGCTCTACTGGGCGCAGGAGCTGGCGGCACAGACCGAGGACACCGCCCTGGCGGCGCGCTTCGCCCCGCTCGCCGAGCGGCTGACCGCCGCCGAGGAGCAGATCGTCGGCGAGCTCAACGGCGCCCAGGGCGTGGCCGTCGACCTGGGCGGCTACTACCAGGTGGACCGTCAGACGACCGACGGCGTGATGCGGGCCAGCGCGACCCTGAACGCCGCGATCGACGCGCTCTAGCCACCCCGCTCCGCCCCGTGCCGCGTCACGGGGCTGATGCGGATCGTGCCCGCCGCACCGGCGCGATCCGCACCGGCAGGTGCCCGCTCAGTGCGCGGGCGCTCGGTATGCCGCCGCCGCTGGGTCAGCCGTTCTTCTGGGCGGCGACGGCGCGCTTCTTGGCCGCCGTCTTCTGGATCACCTGGCCGATCAGCTTCAGGTACTCCTCGACCCCGGAGGCGCGGAACCGCCCGTGGTCCCAGGCCCGGATCCAGGCCTGGAGGTCGTCCGCCTCGATCAGCTCGTTGAGCAGGTCGCGACGGATCTGCACCGTGATCCGCGCGTCGGGGCTGATCTCCTTCGTGACCTTCGGCCCGGGCAGCACCACCCGGATCAGCTGCACGTCGCGACCGCCCTGGACCTCGGCCGCTGCGATCAGCTTGAGCGGCTTGAGCGCGGGGACCTGCTCCAGCAGCTGCTTGAGCGCGATCTCGACCGCGGTCCGGGAATCTCGACTCGACATGGACGAACCCTACCGGCGGTGAACCGCGACGCAAGCGTCGCCGCCACCACCGCCCAGGACCGCGTGCGCTTCGGGCCGCCCGAGGGCCCCGATCGCACGCGATCTGCCGAGGGCGAAGCGCTCCGCCGCGCGTCCGCCGTCGCGACGCTCGCGTAGCCTGCTGGTCGTGCCTGAGTTGCCGGAGGTCGAAGCCGCCCGCTCGCTCGCCGAGCGCTGGACGGTCGGTCGTACGATCGTCGAGGTCGACGACGCCGACGAGTGGGTCTGCCGCCCGCATCCGCCCGGCGAGATCGCCCGCGCGCTGACCGGGCGGCGGGTCGAGTCGGCCGAGCGGATCGGCAAGTCGATGTGGCTGGTGCTCGACGACGGGCTGCGGCTGGGCCTGCACCTGGGGATGGCTGGCCGGCTGGTCGGCCTGGCGCCGGAGGGCGCGGGCCCCGACGACGGTCCCGAGCTCTCCCCCGGCGGCGCCTCCGACGTCAGCGACACCGCGCTGGCGGCGAGCCAGCGGCGGGTCACGCGGCTGGATCCGTCGGTCGCCGCCGCGGCCGGCCTGCCGGACACCGCGGGCGAGCCGCTGACCGCGCGCGAGCTCAGCGACTGGTCGATGCCGGTACGCAACGGAAAGAACGCCAATCCCGCCCGCCTCCCCGGCGAGGGCAGCTGGAGCCGCTTCACGATCGAGCTCGACGACGGAGGACGGCTGGTGCTGTTCGACAAGCGGCGACTCGGCCGGGTCCGACTCGACCCCGACCTGTCCGGGCTCGGCCCCGACGCGCTGCGGATCGACGAGGACGCCTTCGTCGCGCGGGTCGGCCGCGGCAGCACGCCGCTCAAGGCCCGGCTGATGGACCAGGCGACGATCGCCGGGATCGGCAACCTGCTCTGCGACGAGGTCCTCTGGCAGGCCCAGCAGCCGCCGCTGCGCCCGGCCAACGACCTGGCGGAGTCCGAGCTGCGCGAGCTCCACGGGATCGTCCAGGCCTGCACGACGGAGGCGATGGTCCGCGGCGGCGTCCACATGGGCGACGTGATCGAGCACCGCAAGAAGGGCGAGCACTGCCCCCGCTGCGGAGCGGAGATGGTGCGGGCGACGGTCGGCGGACGCACCACCTGGTGGTGCGGGTTCGAGCAGGCCTGGCCGCCGGTCGACGACGAGGACTGACGCGCCGGATCAGCGCGCCCCGACCGCCGCCGGGCTCCCGTCGGCGGCCGGCTCGTCGACCGTCGCCACGACCACCGGCCGCCCCTCGCGCGGCAGCAGCAGCGCCGACAGCAGGCCCGGCAGCGCCAGGGCCGCGATCACGATCATCACCAGGCTCAGGCTGATCTGGTCGGCGACCTGGCCGAGCAGCGCCGCCGCCACGCCACCGAATCCGATCGACGCGCCGAGCGTCACCCCGGACGCGACCCCGAGCCGGCTCGGCAGGTACTCCTGGCCCATCACGACCGTCGTCGAGAAGGTGCCGACGCAGACCGCGCCGATCGCCGCCAGCAGCACGAAGCTGGTGACCGGCCCGGACACCAGCAGCAGCAGGATCAGCGGTGGCAGCAGCAGCATGCTGCCGACCATCACCGGTCGCCGTCCGATCCGGTCACCGAGCACCCCGCCGACGAGCGTCCCGACCGCACCGGCGATCAGCAGCACGGTCAGCCCGACGTTGGCGAGCGCCTCGCTGCTGCCCAGGCGGAAGATCAGGAAGGCCGGGACGAACGCCTGCAGGCCGAAGTAGACCGCCGCCCGCCAGGACGCGACCGACGCGACCAGCGCGAACGGGCCCCAGCGGTCGGGCTCCGCCGGAGCCGCGCGGTCGCCAGCCGGCGGCGCGGCCTCCGCCACGGCGCCGCGCAGCCGCGGCCGGGCGGCGACCAGGATCGCGGCGATCACCAGCGCCGGCACGATCAGCAGCGCCGTCCCGGCGAGCCCGAAGGCCAGCACCAGCGGCGTCACCAGCACCGGCCCGATCGCGAACCCGGCGTTGCCGCCGACCGCGAACAGGCTCATCCCGCTGGCGCGGTGGTCGCCGGAGACGTAGTTCGCGAAGCGGGCCGCCTCCGGGTGGTACACGCCGACCCCGAGTCCGGCGACGGCGATCACGAGCAGCGTCGCCAGGTGCCCCTCCACCACGCCGGCCGCGGCGATGCCCGCGCCCGCCACCAGCACGCCGCCGGGGAGCATCCAGGGGAACGAGCGGCGGTCGGCCAGGTGTCCGAAGAGCGGCTGGATGACGGACGAGGTGATCGTCATCGCCAGCACCAGGGTGGTCGCCTCCGCGTAGCTGTAGCCCCGGCGGACGATCATGAACGGCAGCAGCGCCGCCACCACGCCCTGCGTCATGTCGACGAACCCGTGCCCGGTCGCCAGGACGGCGATCCCGCGCCGGTCGATGCTCCGCCGTGCGGCGCCGGCGACCGCGACGGCCACGGCGCTCATCGGGGCGCTCGGTCGCCGGAGCTGTCGCCCGTGCGCAGCATGCCGCCCAGCAGCAGCTCGACGACCCCGTCGCGTGCCCGCTCGGGCGGCCACCGGTGGCCGGTCCGCAGGTGCATGTAGGTCCAGGCGACCGCGTTGACCAGCAGGGTGGCGGAGTCGTCGACGTCGGCGTCGCGGAGGCTGCCGTCGGCCATCCCGTCGGCGAGGATCCGGCGCATGCCGGCGGTGAACGTCGCGCGGGTCAGGACCGCGCCGTCCCCCGGCTCGTGGAAGACCTCGGCCAGCTGGACCGAGCCGAGCGCCTCGGAGACGGTGAGGTAGCGCTCGTTGACGGCGCACAGCCCCTCGAGCGCGATCCGCAGCCGCTGGCGACCGTCGCCGTCGGCCACCAGGGCCGGGTAGATCGCGTCGCGGTGGTCCTGGAGCATCAGCTCGCCGAGCTGGCGCAGGATCTCCTCCTTGCCGATCTTGCGGCGGTGCAGCGTCATCCGCGAGACGCCGGCGGCCTCCGCCAGCTCGCTCAGCGTGACGGCGTGCCACTCGCGCCCGTCGAGGGCCGCGCGGACGCGCTCGACCCGCTCGGGATCGAGCCCGCCGTCGCCGGCGGTGGTGGCCACCTCGTGCTCGGCGTCAGCCATTACACGAGAATATCATGCTGTTACATGGATGTAACCGACGCCCCCGCGGCCCGTGCGCGGCCTCCCGCCCCGTCGTGCGTCAGACTCGGCCCATGGCGGAGCGCGCGTGGTCGACGACGGGGAACAGCGGACCGGACCGCGCGTCGGGGCTCTCCGACGACGTCCAGCTCTACCACCGGACCTACACCACGCTGCTGCGCTCGCGCGGGGAGACGCGCGTGCGGGTGCTGGAGCCGTCGCACGTGGCGATGAACTCCAGCCTCCACGGCCTGGCCGCGTCGGACCAGCTCGATCTGGGCGCGTTCCTCTACGCCATCCGGCGCCTGCCGGACCGGATCGCCGAGTCGCGGATGATCGTGCTCGGCCAGGAGCAGCGGCAGTTCGTCGAGGCCGGGTTCGCGATCGACGACTGGCCGGAGGCGGAGTCCCCCGCTCGGCGCCGGCTGTGGCACGTCGGCGGCGACACGCTGGCCGTCCTGCTGGCCTCGTCGTCGGACGTCGACGACCTGATCCCGACCGTCGTCGCCTTCCAGATCGAGTGGAACAAGATCCGCGCGCGGATGCGCGGCTGCGGCGAGCAGCAGCCGCCGCTCGACCCGGACGGCCTGTCCGCCGCGATCGGCGGGACGGTCGACGACTGGGAGCGGCTGCGCGAGTCGTGGGGCGACCGCTTCTCCGTGCGGATCGGCGGGATGCTCGCGGGCCGCCGCTGCGACCTGCGGATCCGCTCGCTCGGGATGAACTACGTCGGCTACGCCCGCCTGACCCGCGACTGGTGGCGTCCCGTCCGCGGCGCGATGGTCCGCGAGGCGCTGCACGAGCGGCCGATCTACTTCGTCTCCTCCAACGTCCACGCGCTCGTCAACCTGGTCACCGGGATCGCCCGCGAGCGCGAGCGCGAGCTGCTGCGCGACGTCGAGCGCCACGGCCCCG
>CAZFIQ010000126.1:0-2620 GCA_964519185.1 uncultured Patulibacter sp. | reverse complement strand
GATGGAGCTGGAGCGGATCCGCAGCGGCCGCAGCAGCGGGTCCCTGGAGAACCTCCTGTACTTCGCCGCGCGCGGGGCCTTCGAGCGCGACCCGGCCGCGCGGATCGCCGCCGAGCAGCGCGCCGGGGTGCTCGACCTGCTGCCGTCCGGGGCGCTGCGGGTGCCCGCCCAGGTGATCCCGCTCGCGCGGATCGACCCGGCCGGGATCGACCCCCGCGTGGGGACGGTCGACGGTGACGCGCTGGCCGCCAGCGAGGCGGTGATCGTCAACATCGACTACCCGCTCGGAGCCTCCGCCTACAACATCCTGCGCGAGATCTCGGTCGACGTGGCGCGGCTGCGCGGCGTCTACGTGCTGGGCAAGGCGGCGACGCTCAACGCCGACGTCGGCGACGTGCTGATCTCCGGGGTCGTCCACGACGAGCGGACCCGGACGACCTACTGGCTGGACAACGCCTTCACCGTCGAGGACGTCCAGCCGGACCTGCGCTACGGCACCGGGCTGGACAACCAGAAGGCGGTCACGGTGCGGTCGACGTTCCTGCAGAACCGCGACCATCTGGACTTCTACTACCGCGAGGCGTTCACGGTCGTGGAGATGGAGGCCGGCCCCTACTGCGCCGCCGTCCACGAGCTGGGCGACGCCGACCGCCACCCGGTCGGCGAGGCGATCAGCCTGGCCCGCCCGGCGGTCGACTTCGGCGTCATCCACTACGCCTCGGACACCCCCTACACCCAGGCCCGCACGCTCGGCGCGCGCGGCCTGAGCTTCTTCGGGATGGACGCCACGTACGCCGGATCCTTGGCGATCCTGCGTCGGATCCTCCGTCGTGAGGGTGCGATCCGGCGCCCGTGAGAGGCGGTCCCACCCGCCCCGCCTGCCCCGTCCGCCCGCCCGATCGCGTCCTCGCCCGACCCTTCCCGCGAGCGGGCGATCCGGGTGGCCCCGGCCACACCGATCGCCCGCTCGTCGATCAGCGTCGACGAACGGGCGATTCGCGGTCAGCCCCGCTGCGCCCGGTTGACCGCGCTGACGATCGCGTCGAGCGACGCCCGCACGATGTTGCCGTGGATCCCGACGCCCCAGTAGGTCGTCCCGTCGATCGCGCACTCGACGAACGCCGCCGCGCGGGCGTCGCCACCGACCCCCAGGGCGTGCTCGGCGTAGTCCTTGACCTCGACGACGATCGAGAGCGCCTCGAGCGCGTTGATGAAGGCGTCGATCGGCCCGTTGCCGATGCCCTCCAGGCGGTGCGGCTTGCCGTCGACGTCGAGCTGGACGTTCAGCCGGTCACGGCCGTCCGGCTGCGACGCGGTCTGGTGCTCCCAGACCCGGAAGCGCCCCCACGGCTGCTCGCTGCCCGGCAGGTACTCGTCCGAGAACAGCGACCAGAGCAGATCGGGCGAGACCTCGCCGCCGTGCTCGTCGGTGTAGCCCTGGACGATCCGCGAGAACTCGGCCTGCAGCCGCTTCGGCGCGTCGAGCCCGTGCTCGGTCTTCAGCAGGTAGGCCATCCCGCCCTTGCCGGACTGGCTGTTGACCCGGATCACGGCCTCGTAGGTCCGCCCCACGTCGTGCGGGTCGATCGGCAGGTACGGGACCTCCCAGGGCAGCTCCTCGAGCGGTGTATCCGTCGCCTCGGCGACCTTCTCGCGCTTGGCGAAGACCTTGTTGATCGCGTCCTGGTGCGATCCGGAGAACGAGGTGAACGACGTAGGGATGACGCTCGGGGATCCGCAGCTGGTTGCAGAACTCGACGACGTCGCGGATCGCGTTGATGTCGCGGAAGTCCAGCTGCGGGTCGATGCCCTGCGTGTGCAGGTTGAGCGCCAGCGTGACCAGGTCGGCGTTGCCGGTCCGCTCGCCGTTGCCGAACAGGCAGCCCTCGACGCGGTCGGCGCCGGCCATCAGCGCCAGCTCGGTCGACGCGATGCCCGTGCCGCGGTCGTTGTGCGGGTGCAGCGACAGGATGATCGCCTCGCGCCGCGGCAGGTTGCGGTGCATCCACTCGATCTGGTCGGCGTAGACGTTGGGCGTCGCGACCTCGACCGTGGACGGCAGGTTGATCACGATCGGCCGCTCCTCCGTCGGATCCCAGACGTCGATCACCGCCGCGCAGACGCTGAGCGCGACCTCGGGCTCGGTCAGGATGAAGGTCTCCGGCGAGAACTGGAACCGGACGTCCGTCTCGGGGATCGTCTCCGCGCCGCGCAGCACGTCTTCCGCCCCGGACACGATCAGGTCGCGCAGGCCGTCGACGTCGATCCCGAAGACGTCCTCGCGGAACTGCTTCGGCGTCGACGTGTACAGGTGGACCAGCGCGCTGTGGGCTCCCTGCAGCGCCTCGAAGGTCCGCTCGATCAGCTCGGGCCGTGCCTGCGTCAGGACGGCGATCCGCACGTCCTCCGGGATCGCGTCCTCCTCGATCAGCTCGCGGAGGAAGTTGAAGTCGGTGTCGCCCGACGCCGGGAAGCCGACCTCGATCTCCTTGAAGCCCATCGAGACCAGCAGCTCGAACATCCGCCGCTTGCGGACCGAGTCCATCGGATCGATCAGCGACTGGTTGCCGTCGCGCAGGTCGACCGCGGCCCACAGCGGGGCGCGCTCGATCCGCTGGTC
>CAZFIQ010000125.1:4054-7584 GCA_964519185.1 uncultured Patulibacter sp. | reverse complement strand
GGCCGGCTGGGCCGAGCGCCAGGCCGACAACCTCGAGTACAAGATCATGCGGGCGGAGAACCTGCCGTTCGCGGACGATGAGTTCGACGTCGCGACCGCGATCGAGGTCCTCGAGCACGTGCCCGACCCGGAGCACACCGTCGCCGAGATGGCCCGCGTCGCCAAGCGCTGGGTGCTGGTGTCGGTCCCCCGCGAGCCGATCTGGCGGGCGGTCAACCTGGCCCGCGGCGCCTACATCAAGGACCTCGGCAACACGCCGGGGCACCTCAACCACTGGTCGACCCGCTCGTTCAAGCAGCTGCTGGGCCAGCACGGCGACGTCGTCGAGGTCCGGCAGCCGTTCCCGTGGACGCAGCTGCTGGTGCGCGTGGGCGACTGAGCCGCTGACGCCGGACGTCCGCCCCGCCCTCCGCCCCCTCTCCGCTCCCGTCCGTGGATCCGCGCGGCCCCGACGACCCGCAGGCTCGACCGGAGCCTGACCCGCGCCGTGGGTCGTCCGGCGCCGACGCGCCCGCGGAGCGGCCGGTGCCGCTCGATCCCCGCTTCGAGGCCGGCGCGCTGCCGGCCGACCCCCAGCTCGACCCGGCCGGCGCGGTCGTCGACGAGCGGCTCGCCGAGGAGCTGACCGAGGCCGCGCACGAGCGCGGATCGTACGGTCGCGGCGCGCGGATCCTCTCGATCGGCATCGCCTCGACCGGGCTGCTGACGTTCCTCTTCTTCTCGGTCGCGTCGCACGCGCTCGGCGACAGCCCGACCGGCCAGGAGCAGTACGGCCAGATCGCCACGATGTGGGCGATCCTCTTCACCGCGATGTCGGTCTTCTACCGGCCGGTGGAGCAGCTGCTGTCGCGCACCATCGCCACGGCGATCGCCCGCGGCGAGGCGCACCCCCGCCTACGCGAGCCGCTGCTGATCCAGAGCGGGTTCGCGCTGGTGCTGGTCGCCGCGGCGTTCGCCGCCCGCGGACCGCTCGAGGACCAGCTCGGATCGGCCACGCTGTTCTGGATCCTGGTCGCCGCCGGCGTCGCCTACGCGGCGAGCTACTTCGCCCGCGGGTTCGTCGCAGGGCACCAGTGGTTCGCGCTCTACGGCGGCCTGGTGCTGTTCGAGTCGGTGGCCCGGATCCTGTTCCCGATCGCGGCGCTGGTCGGGATCACCACCGGGCAGACCGCGGTCGCCGTCGGCATCCTGGCCGCGCCGCTGGCGTCGCTGCTGGTCGTGCCGTGGGCGATCCGCTCGGCGACCCGGCGGATCAGCGCCGAGCAGGCCGCGGGTGGCCCCGGCCCGGCCCCGGGTGGCGGCGGCGCGCTGCGGACCGGGACCTCGTTCGCGGTCGCCGTCGCCCTGATCCAGCTCGGCGAGCAGACGCTGAACGACGCCGGCACGCTGCTGACGCCGGACAAGGCCGCGGCCGGGCTGATCTTCAGCGCGCTGCTCGTGACCCGCGCCCCGCTGCAGCTGTTCCAGGCGATCCAGACCACCTTGCTGCCGCACTTCGCGACGCTGGTGGCGACCGGCGCCCCGCACGAGATCTCGGCGGCGATCCGCAAGGCGGTCGCGCTGATCGCCGGCTTCGCGGCGCTGGTCGTGCTCGGCCTGCTGCTGCTCGGCGCCTGGGCGATGCCGCTGCTGTTCGACGGTCAGCAGCCGCCCGTCGGCGGGCTGGCGATCGTCGCCGTCGGGATGGGCGCGCACCTGACGGCCGGAACGCTCAACCAGGCGGCGCTCGCGCGCGGCAACGCCTGGCCCGCGGCGATCTCGTGGCTGATCGCGGGCGCCCTCTACGCGGTCTGGGTGGTCGCCGGCCCGATCGACGACGCGCTGCTGCGCGCCGAGGTCGGCTACTGCGCGGCCACGTTCGTCCTGAGCGCGCTGCTCTGGCTGGTCTACCGCCGCGGCCTGCGCGCCGCGCCGGCCGCCTGACCCTGCGCCCGCCCACCGCTGATGCGGCTTCCGCCACCCACAGCGGCGCAACCCGCATCAGCTCGGGAGGCCGACGCGCCCGCCCACCGCTGATGCGGCTTCCGCCGGTCAGGGCGGCGGAATCCGCATCAGCTTGGGGTGGGTGGGTGGCTACTCGTCGGCGATCGCCTCGAGCACGTTCAGGCGGGCGGCGCGACGGGCCGGGCGGATCGCCGCGACGACCCCGAGCAGGGCGGCGAGCACGATCAGGCCGACGATCTGGCCGACCGGCACGCTGACCGTGAAGCCGTCGAGCGTCGCCACCACCCCCGCCGCCAGCGCGAACCCGAGGACCGCGCCGAGCAGCGCCCCCAGCAGCGCCGTGATCACCGCCTCCAGCAGGATCATCCGCCGGACCTGCTTGCGCGTAGCGCCGACCGCCCGCAGCAGGCCCAGCTCGCGGACCCGCTCCTGGATCGACAGCGTCAGGGTGTTGACGATCCCGAACAGCGCGACCACCACCGACAGCGCGAGCAGCGCGTAGACCAGGCCGAGCAGCTGGTTGACCTGCGCCGTCTGGTTGTCGATCCAGCCGGCCTTGGTCAGCACCTCGACCGCCGGGTAGTCCTGGGCCAGCGCCGACGCCACGGCATCCCGGTCGCCGTCGACGACCACGAAGGACGGCTGGGCGATCCCGAACGGCGTGGCGCTGGACTCGCTCATCACCACCCCGCTGATCGCCGCCGCCGTGCCCTCGACGATCCCGACGACCTCCAGCGTGCCGCGGTGGCCGTTGGCGCCGAGCGCCTCGAAGCGGTCGCCCGCGCCCAGACCGAGCTTCTCGGCGGTGTCCTCCGTCAGGTAGGCCCGGCCCTCCCCGGGATCGCGGACCGGATCGCCGCCGTCCGCGGGGTCGACCCGGACCAGGCCGCCGTCCAGCAGCGAGGCGTCGGGAGCGGTCACCGGCACGGTCTGGTCGCCGACCCGCAGCGACCCGAACGAGATGCCGCCCGCCGCCCGGACCCCGTCGACCTTGGCCGCGTCCGCGACCAGCGCCCGTGGCTGCGGCGAGAACCCGCCGTCGCTGCCCTGCAGCACCACCGGGGCGGTGACGACCTGCTCCAGGTCGCCGCGCAGGGTGTCGCGCAGGCCCGCGGCGAAGACCGTCGCGAAGACGACCAGCGCCAGGCCGATCATCAACGCGCCCGACGTCACCGCGGTCCGCCCCGGCTGGCGGGCCGCGTTGTCCCGCGCCAGCCGTCCGGGCAGGCCGAAGACCCGCTGCAGCGGCCGGCCGACGAGCGTCGCGAGCGGCCCGACCAAGGCTGGCGAGACCAGCGTCGCCGCGACGAACAGCAACCCCGCGCCGCCCCCGGCGAACGCCGTACCGAGGTCGCCGTCGACGACGCCGAGGGCCCCGAGCAGCAGGCCGACCACGCCGACCACCGCGAAGGCCACGCCGACGTAGACCGGCCGCCGCGAGACGGCACCGCGACCGGGCGGAGCGGCGGCGTCGCGCAGCGCCTCGACCGGCGCCACCGTCGTCGCCCGCCGGGCCGGCAGGAAGCTCGCCAGCATCGTCACGATCACGCCGACGATCAGGCTGACCAGCAGCGTGCGACCGGAGA
>CAZFIQ010000125.1:0-4044 GCA_964519185.1 uncultured Patulibacter sp. | reverse complement strand
CCGTCGCGGTCGCCGGCATGTCCGCGCCGAACGCCTTGATCATCGCCCGCAGGCCCGGCGCGACGACGAACCCGGCGAGCATGCCGAGCACGGCGCCGACCACGCCGACCGCCAGCGCCTCGCCGGTGACCAGCAGCCGCACCTGGCGGCGGCTCGCGCCGAGCGCCCGCAGCAGCGCGAACTCCCGCTGGCGCTGGGCGACGGTGATCGAGAACGTGTTGAAGATCAGGAACGCCCCGACGAAGGTCGCGATCCCGGCGAAGATCAGCAGCATCGTCGGCAGGAACGCGATCGCGTCCTTGATGTCCTGCGCCTGCTGGTCGCCCTGGGCCGCGCCGGTGCGGACGGTCCCGGCGTCGCCGATCGCGGCCTGGATCCGGTCGGCGAGCTGTGTGTCCGAGACGCCGGAGTCGGCCAGCGCCATCACCTCGGAGTAGTAGCGCTCGGGCGTGCGCCCGCTCAGCTCCGCGGCCTGCTCGGCGGTGGTGAAGGCGACCGTCGCGCCACCGAACGAGGTGTCGCCGTCGCCGAGCTGGGCGAGGCCGACCAGCCGCATCGGCTGGCGCGGGCCCTCGCCCTGGATCGAGACGGTGTCGCCGACGCGGACGCCGGCCTTCTCCGCCGTCGCCGGGTCGAAGGCGACCTCGCCGTTGGCCTCCGGAGCCCGGCCCTCGGTGTAGCGCACCGAGCCGTAGCCCTCGGGCGTGACGCTGATCAGCAGCGACGGTGGTCCCTGACCGCCCAGGCGCGTGCGGCCGTCCTGCTTGAAGACGATCGCCTGGCCGGTGACCTGGCCCTGGGCGTCGGCGACCCCGTCGACCGCCGCGACCCGCTCGACCAGCGACCGCGGCAGCGTCGGCACGTTGACGCCCGCCTCGTCGGTCGGGGTCCCGTCCGCCTGGACCGGCGTCACCACCGCGGCGACGCCCTGGTAGCTGCTCTCGCCGATCTGGTCGAAGCTCTTGTTGATCGTGTCGGTGAAGATCAGCGTGCCGGCGATCAGCGCGACCCCGATCACGACCGCGATCGAGGTCATCACCGTGCGCCGCACGTGGCTGCGCAGGGTGCGCAGGAAGACCCCCGGCATCAGCCGTGCTCCCGCAGCCGCGCGTGGACGTCGTCGGCGCCGCCGGCCGGCCCGTCGTGGACGATCCGGCCGTCCTTGAGCACCACCAGCCGGTCGGCGAACGACGCCGAGTGCGGGTCGTGGGTGACCATCACGACCGTCTGGTCGAACTCGTCGACGGCCCGCCGCAGCAGCCGCAGCACCTCCTCGGAGGACTTCGAGTCGAGGTTGCCGGTCGGCTCGTCGGCGAAGATCACCGCGGGCCGGCTGGCCAGCGCCCGGGCGACCGCGACCCGCTGCTGCTGGCCGCCGGAGAGCTCGCTCGGACGGTGGCCTCGGCGCTCCTCCAGGCCGACCGTGCGGATCAGCTGGTCGAGCCACTCGCGATCGACGCGGCGCCCGGCGATCGTCAGCGGCAGCGTGATGTTCTCCTCCGCGGTCAGCACCGGCAGCAGGTTGAACGCCTGGAAGACGAAGCCGATCCGGTCACGGCGGAGCTCGGTCAGCCGGCGGTCGTCGAGCGTGGTCAGGTCGACGTCGCCGAGCAGGACCGAGCCCGCGTCCGGCGTGTCGAGCCCGGCGACGCAGTGCATCAGGGTCGACTTGCCGGAGCCGGAGGGCCCCATGATCGCGGTCAGCTCGCCGGGCCGGAAGTCGATCGAGACGCCGTCGAGCGCCGTGACCGCCGTGTCGCCGGCTCCGTAGCGCTTGGTCAGGTCGGTGGCCCGCACGATCGGCGTCGTGCGGGGGTCCGCAGTCGGGGTTCCCATAGCCGCCATCCAAGCAGAGCGACGACGGCTTGCCGAGCGAATCGAGGGCAATCCCCCGGGGTCCCGGGGGCATCCCCTACTGGGCGGCCCGGACCCGGCCCGGATCGTCCGCGGGCCGCGATCGCGGCCCGGGCGGTCAGGCCGCGGCGGCCGCGGCCAGCGCCCGGACCGCCTCGCCCGGGTCAGGCGTGCCGAAGACCGCGGAGCCCGCGACGAAGCACGTCGCCCCGGCCGCGGCGCAGGCGCCGATCGTCCGCAGGTCGACGCCGCCGTCGACCTGGAGCACCGCACCGGGCCGGATCTGCCGCGCCATCCGCTCGATCTTGGCCGGCGACGTCGGGATGAAGTTCTGGCCGCCCCAGCCGGGGTTGACCGTCATCGCAAGCGCCAGGTCGACCAGCTCGGCGGTCTCGTCGAGCGCCGCGGTGCCCGTGCCGGGGCAGAGCGCCAGGCCCGCCAGGGCGCCCAGCTCGCGCGCCTGCTGGAGGGCGTAGTGCAGCTGCGGCGTCGCCTCGGCGTGGACGGTCAGGACGTCGGCGCCGGCCTTCGCGAAGTCCGCCAGCTGGCGCTCCGGACGCTCGATCATCAGGTGCACGTCGAGCAGCGCGTCGACGCCCTTCAGCGCCTCGACGACGATCGGCCCCATCGTGATCGGCGGGACGAAGTGCCCGTCCATCACGTCGACGTGGATCACCGTGGCTCCGGCCGCGACGACCTCCTCGACCTGGCTGCGGAGCCGACCGAAGTCGCTCGCGAGGATGGACGGGGCGATGCCCGTGAGCCGGGCCAGGCGGGGATCGGTGGCGGTCACCCCAGGGAGGGTACCGTCGCGCACCGCGCGCGGCCCGCCCGATCCGCGGTCAGCCGGCGCGGCGGCGCGGGTGATCCGCGGGGACCTCGACCAGCACGATCTCGGTCCCGTCGGGGTCCAGCACCGTGCACTCGATCAGGCCCCACGGCTTGCGCTCCGGCGGTGACGGCACCGTCACGCCGGCGGCGTCCAGCCGCCGCCACTCGGCGTCGACGTCGCGCACCTCGAACAGCAGCCGCAAGGCCGCCGACGGCCGCGCGGTGCCGTGCCCGGAGACCTCCAGCAGGCCCCCGCCGGCGTAGTAGACGACGCCGCTGTGGTCACCCGCCTCCCACTCGCGGAAGACGGCGAGCCCCAGCGTCTCGCCGTAGAAGCGCGCCGAGCGCGCGAAGTCCGTCGGGTGCAGCAAGATCCTGCTGGCGAGCACGTCCACGGAGCGCATCGTACGCCAGCCGACGCCGACGCACCGACGCGACCTACACCTGGACGAGCATCGTCGACCCGCAGTGGTTGCAGGCCAGCGTGGCGGTCTTCGACATCCGCACGATCGTCGAGTGCTCGCCGCAGTTCGGGCAGACCGACCGCAGCTCGTAGCGCTGCAGGCAGTTCACGCAGCGGTAGCGCCCCGGGAGATTCGTCGGTCGGAGCCACGGTTCGCTGCATCCGGGGCACCGTAGTCCGAGGTCGACCTCCATCTCCTCCCACTATAGGAACTCGCTCGGACCGCCGCTCCTCGGGGGCCCGGCGCGCAACGGATCGTGCCTCGTGGAGCGCTCAGCCGTCGACGGTCGAGATGTAGAAGCCGTCGGTGTGGTCGCGGTGCGGCAGCAGCCGACGGATCTCCCCGTGTGGCAGCAGCTCCTCGCCCGGGTTCAGGGTGCAGACGCTGTAGATGATCCGGCCGCTGGGGCGCACGGCCCGCTGGGCCACCGCCAGCAGCCGGGCCTGGACCCGCTCGATCTCACGCAGGTCGCGCTCCTGGATCCGCCAGCGCAGGTCCGGGTGCGACGCCAGCGTGCCGAGCCCGCTGCACGGCGCGTCCAGCAGGACACGGTCGAAGCTGCCCGGCTCGAGGTCGTACTCGAGCGCGTCGGCGTGGATCACCTGGACGTTGTCGGCGCCGACCCGCTGGCAGGTCCGGCCGAGCGCCCGGGCCCGTCCGCTGTGCTTCTCCAGCGCGACGATCGTCCCGCTCCCGCCCATCAGGTCGGCCAGGTGGGTGGTCTTGCCGCCGGGGGCGGCGCACATGTCGAGGACCCGCTCGCCCGGCTGCGGGTCGACCGCCCGCGACGCGCACATCGACGCGTACGACATCGCGACGTAGCGTCCCTCATGCCAGGCGGGATCCCCGAGGCCCGCCGGGTCAGCGGGCCGCTCGACGTGCTCGGCGATCCCGC
>CAZFIQ010000124.1:0-7635 GCA_964519185.1 uncultured Patulibacter sp. | reverse complement strand
ATCTCGGTCGCCTCGCGGCCGTCGGGCCGGACCTTCTGGACGGCGATCCGGTCGCGCACGGCGGCCTTCTCGAGCGCGTTGACGATCGCGCGGACGGCGCCGTTGTGCTCGTCGTCGTCGACCTTGGCGTTGGCCTCGTACGCGGCCTCCTTGGCGGCGTTGGTCGCGGCCTCGCGCTCGAGCTTGTCGACGACCTCGGTCGCCTTGGCGATCTTCTTGCCGATCGCCGAGCGCTTGATCTTGGCGAGCAGCTTCTCGTCCAGCGACGGGCCCTCGTGCTCGACCTTGTCCTTGCCGACGAGCTTGCGCAGCTCCAGCTGGGCGGCGACGAGCTTCTTGATCTCGCCGTGGGCGATGTCGAGCGCGTCGAGGATCTCGGCCTCGGGGACGACGTTGGCGCCGGCCTCGACCATCAGGATCGCCTCGGCGGTGCCGGCGACGATCAGGTCCAGGTCGCTGCCGCCGTCGGCGAGCAGCGACTCCTCCGGCGGGTTGACGACGATCGTGCCGTCGATCTTGCCGATCCGCACGGCGCCGATCGGCTCCGGCAGCGGGATCGAGGAGATCGTCAGCGCGGCGGACGCGCCGTTCATCGCCAGGATGTCGTACGGGTGGACGTGATCGACGGAGATCGGGATCGCGACGACCTGCGTCTCGTAGCGCCAGTTCTTCGGCAGCAGCGGCCGGATCGGGCGGTCGATCATGCGGGCGGTCAGGGTGGCCTTCTCGCCGGCCCTGCCCTCGCGCTTGAAGAACGAGCCGGGGATCTTGCCGGCGGCGTACGAACGCTCCTCGACGTCCACCGTCAGCGGCAGGAAGTCGAAGTCCTTGAGGCGGCCCATCGCCGCCGTGCAGAGGACGATCGTGTCGCCCTGTCGAACGGTGACCGCGCCGGAAGCCTGCTTGGCGAGCTTGCCGGTCTCGAAGGTGATCTCGCTCCCCGAGATCTCCACGGACACCGTCGTCACGTCATCGTGACTCATATGTCGTTCCTCGTCTGCACGTCCATCGGACCTGACGTGCCGTCTTAGTCTCATCTTTTCCGAACGGTCCGAGACTAGCGAACGGACCCGACGGCCGACGGGATACGATCGCTCGCCGTGTTGCCGTCGCCGCCCGTCCGCCGTCCGTTCGCGTCCCTCCGTGGAGCGGCCCCAGCGCTCGTGGCGATGCTCGTCGCGCTGGTGACGCTGGTCGGCGGCACGGCGAGCGCGCGGGCCGGTGCGATCGGCGTCGGCACCACCGTCGCGAGCGAGACCGCGCTGCTGAGGACCGACGGCGGCCTGCAGACGACGGTGGTCGGGATCCAGCTCGCCCCGTCCACCGGCGAGGACGATCGGCCCGGCGCGGTCGTGCTGCCGGTGCCCGTGGCCGCCGAGGCGACCCCGGTCGCGGGCGACGCGGCGCAGCTGCTGAACGAGCTGGAAGCCGCCACCCGTCCGCGGACGGTCGCGTCGGAGACGGCACGGCAGGCGGGAGACGAGGCGGCGCTCCGCGCGCCGGAGCTGCGGTTCGCCGACTACACCGTGACGACCTTCCCCGCCGGGGACCTCGACGGCCTGAGCGCGTGGCTGGGCGAGCGCGGGCGGACCTCGCCCGCAGCGCGAAGCGCCCTGCGTCGCTACGCGGCCGACGGCTGGGCGTTCGTCGCGCTGGCGCTCGACGAGCCGGTCGAGGCGGCGCAGGCCCTGCGCCCGCTGCGGCTGGAGTTCGCTTCCCAGAGCCCGCAGTACCCGCTGCGGACGCCCGCGACGCTCGGCACCAGCGGTCCCGACCCGGTGCTCTACGTGGCTGGTCCGCACCGGGTGATCGCGCCCGGCTTCGACACGCACCACGCGGGCTGGATCGTCGACCTGGACCCGTCTCCGAGTCCCGACGGCCAGGCGCTGCTGGGCGACGAGGAGTTCCTGACCAAGCTCGGACGGTCGCGCGGCGGCCCGCCGGCGACCGCCGACCTGCGGACGGAGCAGGGCGTCAGCGACCGGCTGTTCCGGGCGTCGGCCGACTTCCCGTTCGAGTCGGAGGCCGGGTTCGCGACGGCTCCGCTGCCGCCGGACAACGCTCCGGAGATCCCCTTCGAGGGCCCTCCCGGCTGGCTCTGGCTGGTCGTGCTGCCGGTCGTCGTGCTGCTGGTCGGCGGCACCGGGCTGCTGCTGCGCTGGCGCAACCGCGGCGCCTGAGGGCCGGACCGCCCGCAGCTCCCGTCGGGGCTCCCCCGTCGGGCTCCGCTCAGTCGTCGAGCAGCGCGGCCACCCATGCGTCGTCGGGCACGCCGTGGTCGACCCGCCCGTCGACGACGATCGCGGGCGTGCCGGTTGCGCCGGCGGAGAGCGCGTCGCCCAGGTCGTGGACGATCCGCGCGGCGGTGGCGTCGGAGCGCTGATCCGCCACGAAGCGGTCGAGGTCCAGCCCGAGCGTGCGGGCGTGCGCCCAGAGGTCGGGGTCCTCGGTGCGTCCGGGCGCCGCGACGATCGCGTCGAGCAGCGGCCAGAAGGCGTCCTGCCGGGCGGCGGCCTCGAGCGCGGCGGCGACGGCCCGCGGACGGGGTCCGCGGGCGCGCAGCACCAGGTGGCGCCAGGTCAGGCGGACGGGCGCCGGACGGAGGACGGCGACGGCCTGCTGGCAACGGGGGCAGGTCGCGTCGCCGTACAGCAGCACCGCGGGTCCGTCGACCGGGCCGGTGACGTGCGGCGGACCGGCGTCCGCCGCGTCGCCCTGGTCGGCTCCGGTCTCGGTCACTGTGTGCCCTCGGGACCTCAGCCGCCGACGGCGGCCAGGCCCTCGCGGACCTTGTCGACGCCGGGCAGCTCGCCGGGCGAGTCGGCCAGGAAGCTCCAGGCGACGACGCCGTCGGCGTTGACGACGATCAGCGCGCGGTTGGTCATGCCCGCGGGCTCGAAGTATGCGCCGAGCGCCTTGGAGGCGGCGCCCTTGGGCTCGAAGTCGGAGAGCTGCTCGATCGTCACGCCGAGCTTCTCGCGGAAGGCGATCTGCGAGAACGACGGATCGGTCGACACCGCGTACATCACCGCGTCCTGCTCGCGCAGGTCGCCCAGCAGCTCCTCGTAGACCTGCAGCTGGTCGGTGCAGACGGGGCTGAACGCGAACGGGTAGAAGACGAGGACGGTGGTCCGGCCGCGCAGGTCGTCCTGCGTGAAGTCCGAGCCGTCCTCCTTCTTCAGGGTGATCGGGGGAACCGGCGTGCCGGCAGCGATGATGGCCATGCGCGGCATCCTACGGTCCCGACCCCGGTCGGCGGGAGCTGGTGGTGCATGTCCCCTCCGGATGTCCGGGAACGACAGCAGAACGCCGGTTTTCCGAGCGCGCGACGGCCCGGGCCGCACCGTGCGGGGAACGGCCCCGGGAACGAGAACGACCCCGGAGGTCCGGGGTCGAAGACGCACAAAGCCCACCGCGCAGCGGGTGGGTTTGAGGTGCGGGTAGACCAAGCAGGTCGGTGCGGCTGAGCGAGAGCAGTACGGACGTACTGCCGAGCGAGAGCCGTGCCGAGATGCGCCGGTATACGCGCGCCTCAGACCGCCCGCTACTTGCGCAGGCCCAGCTCCTTGATGAGGGAGCGGTAGCCCTCGAGGTCGTCCTTGCGGAGGTAGTTGAGCAGCCGGCGGCGCTGGCCGACGAGCATCAGCAGGCCGCGGCGCGAGTGGTGGTCCTTCTGGTGCTCGCGGAGGTGGCCGGTCAGGTCGTTGATCCGCTCCGTGAGGAGGGCGACCTGGACCTTGGTGGAGCCGGTATCGCGCTCGGAGTCCCCGAATCGAGCGACGATCTCCTGCTTGCGTTCTTGCGTGAGCGACGACATTCGACCGGGGAACTTAGCAGAAGTGCCTGCATCTCCGCCGCCCGCCGGAGGGGCTGCGGCAGGGGTCGCTCAGGCTGCGGCGATCCGTCGGGTCTCGTCGACGTCGCGTTGGATCTGCGCGACGAGCGCGTCGACGTCCTCGAACCGCTGCTCGCCGCGCAGCCGCTCGAGGAATTCGAGCTCGAGGTGCTGGCCGTAGAGCTGTCCGTCGAAGTCGAGCAGGTACGCCTCGACCAGCAGCCCGAGCTCGGTCTCGAACTGCGGCCGGACGCCGATCGACACGGCGGCGGGACGGACGAGGTCGTCGTTGACGGTCGCGCGGCAGGCGTAGACGCCGTGGTCGGGCAGGACGCGGCCGAGCGGCGGGAACAGGTTGGCGGTGGGGAATCCGAGCGTGCGTCCGCGCTGCTCGCCCTGGACGACGGTGCCGGTCAGGGTGTAGGGCGCGCCGAGCAGGCGGGGGGCGGCGGCGATCTCGCCGTCGCCGACCAGTCGGCGGATCCGCGATGAGCTGACGGCGTCGCCGTCGAGGGTCAGCACGGGGACGACGGTGGTATCGAAGCGCGAGTCGCCGGACAGCAGCTCGGGGGTGCCGGACGCGGCCTTGCCGAAGCGGAAGTTCTCGCCGATCCGGATTCCGCGGGCGTCGAGCTGTGCGACGAGCACCTGGTCGACGAACTGCGCGGCGCTGAGCGCGGCGGTCTCGCGGGTGAAGGGCACGAGCACGAGCTCGAGGACGCCCAGGTCGCCGAGCATCTCGGCCTTCTGCTGGAGCGTCGTCAGCTGGCCGGGGACGTCCTGCGGGCGCAGCACGGCGAGCGGGTGGGGATCGAAGGTCACCACGGTGTCGGCGCCGGCGATCACTTCGCGGTGGCCCAGGTGCACGCCGTCGAACATGCCGATCGCGATCGTGCGGGGTCGGGGACGGACGTCCGCGAGAGGCGTGATGCGTGCGGTCACGCTCGGAAGCCTACGACGGGATGGACGACGCCGTCCGGACGGCGCTCGGCGATCGCGATCGGCTCGTCGTGGTGCAGCACCGCGAAGCGTCCGGTGGCGGGTGCGTCGGGGATCGGGACCCGCTGGCCGTGGGCGATCCGCTGGGCGGTCTCGGCGTCGACGGCGAGCAGCGGCATCACCACGGGGAGCAGCTGGCGCAGCGGGACCACGTGCCAGCGCTCGGGGGGATCGTCCGGCGGCTGGGCGTCGGCGACGCGGAACGGGCCGATCGCGGTTCGACGCAGCTCCAGGCAGTAGCCGTCGTGGAGGTCGGCGATCAGCGTGCGGACGTAGGTCCCGGAGCCGCAGTCGATGGCGTAGCGGGCCCGGTCGCCGTCGCGCTCCAGCTGCACGAAGCGGTGGACGGCGACCTCGCGTTCGGGGACGTCGACGTCCTCCCCGCGGCGGGCACGGCGGTAGGCGCGCTCGCCGTCGATCTTGATCGCGGAGTAGGCGGGCGGTCGCTGGCGGATCCGGCCGGTCGGGAGCACGGGGGGATCGGCCGGCATCCGGCCGGTGACGGTGATCTCGCCCTCGGGGTCGCCGGTGGTCGAGGTGGCACCGAGCCGGGCGAGCGTCTCGTAGGACTTGTCGAGGTCCATCAGGTCGTGCTGCAGCCGGGTGGCGCGGCCGATCAGCACGAGCAGCAGGCCGGTCGCGAACGGGTCGAGCGTGCCGGCGTGGCCGACCCGTCGGGCCTTGCGGCCGCCGAGCGCACGGCGGACGCGGTGCACGACGTCGTGGCTGGAGAGCCCGGCGGGCTTGTCGATCAGCAGCGCGCCGTCGGGGACTGCGGACGGGGCGGTGCTCACGCGGTGGCGGAGGCGGCGCGCAGCTCGGCGCGGAGGAACGCGAGCAGGTCGTCCTCGCCCATCACGGTGGTGAAGCCGGCGGCCTGCGGGTGTCCGCCTCCCCCGCCCGCGCGGGCGATCGCGGAGACGTCGATGTCGTCGCGGACCGAGCGCAGCGAGACCTTGGTGCGGATCGGCCCGCCCGGCGTGGTCGGCTCGATCTCGCGGGCGAGCACGGCGAGTCGGGTTCCGGCGACGGTCCGGAGGTGGTCGATGATCCCCTCCGACTCGGAGTTCTCGGCCCCGGTCTCGTCGAAGTCGCGGCGCCGCAACAGGGCGAAGGTCAGCGCGCTCTCGGGTTCGATCCGGGTGCGGTCGAGCGCTCGGCCGAGCAGGGCGAGCTTCGACCAGGGGACCTCCTCGTAGAGGGTCCGGTAGAGCGGGAACGGCTCGACCCCGGCCGCCAGCAGCTCGACGGCCATCTCGTGGGAGCGACGGCGCGTGTTCTGGTACATGAACCGGCCGGTGTCGGTGACCAGGCCGACCCAGAGCGCCTCGGCGGTCTCGCGGTCGAGCGGCGCGCCGAGCTCGCGGAACAGGCCCCAGAGGATCTCGACGGTGCTCGAGGCCTCGGGGTCGACGTGGTTGACGTCGCCGAAGCGGGTGTTGTCGTGGTGGTGGTCGATGTTGACCGTGAGTCGCGGCCCGCCTCCCCCGCGCCCAGCACTGCCGTCCCCGCTTCCGCCGTCGTGCAGGCCGGGGACGACCATCCGGTCGAGGTTGCCGCAGTCGAGGATCAGGGCGACCCGATCGGCCAGGTCCGCGGGCGGGCTCGACGCCAGCTCGATCGTGACCAGGCCGGCGTACTCGCGCGCCAGCGGCAGGTCGGAAGGCGCGACCAGCGCGACGACGTCCTTGCCGAGCGCCCGCAGCGCCCGCGTGGCGCCGATCAGCGAGCCGATCGCGTCACCGTCGGGGTGCTCGTGCGTGACCGTGACGAACCGGTCGACGTCGCGGAGCAGCCGGAGGACCGCCTCGCGGTCGCCGTCTGGACGCCCGGCCTCGGTCATGAACCGCGTTCGTCCTCGGCGGTCGGCTCGTCGGGGCTCTCGACCGCCGGCGGCGGTGGGTCGTCGAGCAGCTCCTGGATCCGCAGGGCGCGGTCGACGGTGTCGTCGAGCTCGAACCGCAGCACCGGGGTGTTCTTCAGCCCGAGCTCCTCGCCGACGCGGCGCTGGAGGTACCCGACCGCCGAGCGCAGCCCGGCGATCGTGTCCTCGGGGGTGTGCTGCGGGTCGTCGCCGATCCGCAGCACGCTGACCAGCACCTGGGCGTGGCTGAGGTCCGAGCTGGCGCGGACGCCGGTGATCGTCGCGAAGCCGATCCGGGGGTCCTTGAGCTCGTCGCCCTGGAGCACGTCGCCGAGGACCTTGCGGATGGCCTCGTCGACGCGCCGCATCCGATCGGGCTTCATCACTTCAGCTCGCGGTTGACGGAGCGGGTCTCGTACGCCTCGATCACGTCGCCCTCGCGGACGTCCTGGAACTCGCGGAGCACGATGCCGCACTCGAAGCCGGTCGCGACCTCGCGGGCGTCCTCGTTGAACCGCTTGAGGCTCTCGATCTTGGTGGTCGCGACCGTGTCGCCGTCGCGGATCACGCGGACGCGCACGTTGCGCCGGATCTTGCCGTCGGTGACGTAGGACCCGGCGATCGTGCCGACCTTCGACGCCCGGAAGACCTGGCGGACCTCGGCGCTGCCGACGACGTCCTCCACCTGATCCGGATCGAGCAGGCCCTCCATCGCCTTGTGGAGGTCCTCCAGCGCCCGGTAGATGATGTCGTAGGTGCGGATCTCGACGCCCTCGTGGTCCGCGACCCGGCGGGCCTCGCCCACGGGCTGGACGTTGAAGCCGATGATGACGGCCTCGGACGCCGCGGCGAGCATGACGTCGGACTCGGTGATCGCGCCGACGCCGGCTCGCACGATGTCGACCAGCACCTCGCTCTGGGGCAGACGCGAGATCTC
>CAZFIQ010000123.1:6891-7731 GCA_964519185.1 uncultured Patulibacter sp. | reverse complement strand
GTACGCCAGGTAGTCCTGCGCGGCCTGCGGCAGGTCCTCCATCCGGCGGACGTCGCTGATGTCCTCGTCCCAGCCGGGCAGCTCGTCGTACTCGGGGGTCGCGTGGTGCAGCACCGTCTGGTGGAACGGGAAGCGCTCCAGCTCGGCGCCGTCCTCAGTCCGGTAGCGCGTGGCGACCTTGATCGTCTTCTGCCCCGAAAGCACGTCGAGCTTGGTGATGCAGAGCTGGTCGAGCGTGCAGAGCCGCGCGGCGTAGCGCAGCGCGACCAGGTCGAGCCAGCCGATCCGCCGGTCGCGGCCGGTCGTCGTCCCGCGCTCGCCGCCCTTGTCGCGCAGCTGCGTGGCCAGCTCGCCGTCGAGCTCGGTCGGGAACGGTCCCGCGCCGACCCGGGTGCAGTACGCCTTGACGACGCCCCAGATCTCGTCGAGGTCCTTCGGCCCCGCGCCCGAGCCGACCGCCGCCGAGCCCGACACCGGGTTCGACGAGGTGACGAACGGGTAGGTGCCGTGGTCGATGTCCAGCAGCGCCGCCTGCGCGCCCTCGAAGAGCACCGTGCCGTCGGCGTCGAGCGCGTCCCAGACCAGCGCCGCGGTGTCGGCGATGTGCGGCTCGAGCTTGTGCCCGAACGCCAGGTACGTCTCCGTCATCGTCTGCAGGTCGAGCACCTCGTCCCGCTCCCACGGGCGCAGCGAGCGGGCCTTGGGCTCCATCGCCGCGGCGATCTTCTTCTTCAGGATCGACGGATCGAGCAGGTCCTGGATGCGGATGCCGAGCCGCAGCGCCTTGTCGGCGTAGCAGGGGCCGATCCCGCGCTTGGTGGTGCCGATCTGGTTCTTGCC
>CAZFIQ010000123.1:5401-6881 GCA_964519185.1 uncultured Patulibacter sp. | reverse complement strand
ACGTGCGCGTTGGGGCTGATCCGCAGCCCGCTCGAGTCGACGCCCTGGGTGGCCAGCTGGGCCAGCTCGCCGAGCAGCACGTCGGGATCGACGACCACGCCGTTGCCGATGATGCAGGTCGTCCCCGGGTAGAGGATCCCGGACGGCACCAGGTGGAAGGCGTACTTCGTGTCACCGTGGACGATCGTGTGCCCGGCGTTGTTGCCGCCCTGGAAGCGGACGACCACGTCGGAGCGTTCGGCCAGGAGGTCGACGAGCTTCCCCTTGCCCTCGTCTCCCCATTGAGCGCCCACGATCACGATGCCTGGCATGACCGGTGAAGGGTACCGGCAATCCGGCCGGCGGCATGGGCTCCCTGCTCGCCCGGCCGCGGTCCGGGCCGTGGTCGTCAGCGCGAGTCGCGACCGCGGCGGACCGGGCGGTGCAGTCCGCCGGGATCGGTGCCCCAGGTGCCCGGCCCCGCCGGTGGGGCGGGGGCCGACGGTCCGCCCGGGCGCGGCAGCACGTCGTAGGGGTCGGCGGGCGACGGAGCCGCGAAGCCCGCCGGATCGCCCGTCCATTCGCCGGCGGCGCGCGGGTCGAGCGGCGGCGGCGCTCCGAGTCCCCCCGGGGGCGGGACGGCGTCGTACTCCCCGTCCCGCGGCCCGGCCGCGATCGGGCCGCGCGGACGGTCGTCGAACCGCGTTCGTCCCGGATCCGGCCGCTGCCGCTCGGTCCGGTGGTCGATCTGGTCCGGCGTGTCGACCAGGATCGCCTCGCACATCCCCTCCAGCCGCGACACGGTGCGCTCGCCGATCTGCTCCTGCATCGCGTCGTGGTCGAGGTTGGTCGTCAGCACGATCGAGCGCTGCTCCTGCCAGCGCTCGTTGATGATCGTGTAGAGCTGCTCGAGCACCCACGGGTTGGAGCGCTCGGTGCCGACGTCGTCGAGCACCAGCAGCGACACGCTGGTCAGCTGATCCAGCAGGTCGAGCGTGCTGACGCCCTCGCCGTCGTAGGTCCGGCGGATCTCGGACAGCAGCCGCGGCACCGAGTAGACCGCGACCGACTGGCCCTGCTCGATCGCGTAGCGGGCGACCAGCATCGCCAGCCAGGTCTTGCCCGCGCCGACGCCGCCGGAGATCCACAGGCCGTCACCCGCGGTCAGCCGCTCGGGCAGCGCGTCGACGTAGGAACGGACCACCCGCACCGCGTCGCGCGGCATCGTCGCCACGTTGCTGTGCTCGAACGACGCGTCGCGGTACTCGCGCGGGATCCGCGCCCGCAGCTGGCCGGCCATCCGCCGGGCCCGCTGCTCGGGCATGCAGCGGCACTCGCTCGCCTCGCGCAGGCGCTCGTCGACCAGCCAGCCGGAGCCGTCGCAGAGTCCATAGGGGCAGCGCATCTAGACCGCCCCGCGTCGCAGGATCGTGAGCATCGTCGTCTAGGTGCGCTGCCCCTATGGACTCTGCGACGGCTCCGGCTGGCTGGTCGACGAGCG
>CAZFIQ010000123.1:5033-5391 GCA_964519185.1 uncultured Patulibacter sp. | reverse complement strand
ACGCCACCCGGGACGCCCACTCCGGGCGGCGGGCCGGCCGAAACGCCGGGACCGCTGAACGACGCCGGAGGCCCACCGCCGTCGTGCGACGGCTGGGCCATCGTCAGGAACCGCGGGAACTCCTTCTGGAACATCAGGCGGATGTTGTCGAGCCGACCGGACCGGTTCTTGGCGATGATCAGCTCGGCGACGCCCGGCTCCGCCGTCTCCTCGTTGTAGTACTCGTCGCGGTAGAGGAACATCACCATGTCGGCGTCCTGCTCGATGTTCCCCGACTCGCGGATGTCCGACAGCAGCGGGCGCTTGTCAGGCCGGCTTTCGACGCCACGCGACAGCTGCGACAGGGCGATCACCGGGC
>CAZFIQ010000123.1:0-5023 GCA_964519185.1 uncultured Patulibacter sp. | reverse complement strand
GCGGCTGCACGCCAGCCACCCCGGCGGCGTCGCCTGCGTGATCATCGACGACCTGCTGGACGCGGTTGTCGCTGCGCCCGTCGGCCCGCATCAGCTGCAGGTAGTCGATGATCACGCAGGCGACGCCGCCGGGGTGGCTGGCGTGCAGCCGCCGCGCCTTCGCCCGGATCTCCATGATCCCGATGTCCGACGAGTCGTCGATGAAGAGCGGCGCCTGCGCCAGCTTGTCGGCGGCCTCCAGCACGTCCGGCCAGCGGTCGCCGATCCGGCCCTTGCGCATGTCCTCGCCCTTGATCGCCGCCTGCGACGAGAGGATGCGGTGGAGCAGCTCGCGCTCCGGCATCTCGAGCGAGAACAGCGCGACCGCGCCCTTGTTCTGGAGCGCGATGTTCTCCGCCAGGTTGGTCACCAGGGCGCTCTTGCCCATCGACGGACGCGCCGCCAGGACGATCATCGCGCCCGGCTGGAGGCCGCTGGTCGAGCGGTCCAGGTCGCGGAAGCCGGTCGGCAGGCCCGTGATGTCGCGGCCGTCCTTCTCCAGCTCCTCGAGGTGCTTGACCTCGTCGTCGATGAACGAGCCGACCGAGTGCAGCCCCTTGGTCTCGTCCTCGGTCGAGACGTCGAAGACGAGCCCCTGGGCCTGCTCGACGATCAGCGCCGGATCGTCCTCCCCCTTGAGCACCGTCGCCTGGATCTCGTACGTCGCGTGCAGCAGCCGCCGCAGCTTGGACAGGTCCTGGACGATCTCGGCGTGACGCGAGAGCGCGGCGACCTCGGTGACCGCCGCGGTCAGCTGCCAGATCGCCTCGCGTCCGCCGGCCTGGTCGAGCGTCCCGGTCCGCCGCAGCTGCTCGACCACCGTGATCGAGTCGATCGGCTGGTTCTCGCCGTAGAGCCGCCGGATCGCCTCGTAGACGACCTGGTGCTGCGGGGCGTAGAAGTCCTCGGGCTTGAGCCCGTCCTCGACCGTCAGGCCGTAGCGCGCCTGCTCCGACAGCATCATCGCCCCGAGCACGGCCTGCTCGGCGTGCAGGTCGTGCGGCGGGACGTGCGCTGGCGCGGCTCCCACGTCGCTCGACCCGAAGCCGTCGAAGTCGTCGGAGCCCGAGAACGAGGCGTCGTCGTCGAAGGGGGGGAAGTCGTGGTCGGAGGTCATGAAGACGAAGGCCCGGGGCGAACCTATCAACGGTCCCGAGCCGTACCGGCGGAACCGGACGCGAAGGCCGTCGCGGTTCCGCACGTTGCGGCAAGATCTTGCTCCGGAACGCTGCCGATGCGGCATTCCGAGACAGGTCGGGGTCGTTCCGGCGCCCGGGCCGGGTCCTCCGGAACGACGACGGCACCGGCTTCCCGGTGCCGCGGACCTCAGCGGCGGGCCACGCCCGCCGCACCGGTCAGGGAGCGTCTAGCGCTCGGTGACGACCATCGTCTTGACGTTGGCGATGACGCCCTCGGTCAGCTCGACGTCGACGACGAACGTGCCGGTCGCGCGGATCGGCTCGGCCAGGCGCACGTGGCGCTTGTCGACCTCGATGCCCCGCGCTTCCTTGATCGCGTCGGCGATGTCCTGGTTGGTGACCGAACCGAAGAGGCGGCCGTCCTCGCCGGTCTGATGGGCGATCGTGAGGACCGTGTTGGTCAGCGCGTCCGCCTGCTGGCGGGCGTTGGCGACGGCCTCGGCGCGCTGGCGGGCGTGGGCGGCGGCGACGCGCTCGGCGTCCTCCAGCAGGGCCTTGGTGGCCGGCGCGGCCAGCTTGCGCGGCAGCAGGTAGTTGCGCAGGTACCCCTTGGAGACCTCCACCACGGCCCCCTTGGAGCCGAGCTGCGGAACGTCTTGGAGCAGGATTGCTTCAGGCATACGGATCAGATTCGCTTCTGTCGTGCCGGGCACGGCACAGCGCCGTACCCCTCAGCAGGACAGGGAAGGATGCCAGGTTCAGCCCGGCCGCTGCGCCGCGGTCCGCCCGCCGCCGACGCGCGCCGCCGCGGCCCCCACTCCGGTCCGGCGAGCGCTCCGCGTCCTCAGCGATCGTCGGCCAGCAGGTCCATCAGCAGGTTGTCGTGCCAGCCGCCGACCGTGTGATCGCGCTCGTACTGCCGCATCACGCCGACGCGACGGAAGCCGATCTTCTCGTAGCTGGCGATCGCCCGCTCGTTCTCGAGCGCCGGATCGATCGTGATCCGGTGGTGGCCCCGCACGTCGAGCAGGTAGCGCACCAGCGTCGCCACCGCCTCCGGTCCCAGCCCGCGTCCGTGGAAGGGCGGACCGAGGAACACGTCGATCCAGGCGTGGCGGTAGTCCGGGTCGGTGTCCTCCCCGTACTGGACCATCCCGGCGACGGCACCGTCGACCTCCACCGTCCACGGCACCGTGCCGTCCTCGTCGTACGGCCAGCGCTCGTCCTCCGGATACGGCCACCAGCGGGCGACCCCGGGATCGCGCAGGTACTCGCGCAGCGTCGGGACGTCAGCGGCGACGACCGGCCGCAGGCGCAGGCGCTCGCCCTCGATCCGCTCGTCCGGCTCGTGCTCGCCGGGCATCGCCCCCTCCCTCGGATCCGGCTCGCGACCCTAGAACGGGATGTCGTCGTCGGCGACCGGCGCGGGCGACGGCGGCTGGGGCTGCCCCCCGCCGCCCTGCTGGTACTGCGGCTGGGCGGGCGCCTGCGGCTGGCCGTAGCCCCCCTGCTGCGGCCCGCCGAAGTCGCCCTGCTCGACCGGGTACGAGGTCCCGGGGCCGGAGAAGCCGCCACCGCCCTGCTGGCCTCCGCCGCCCCAGTCGTCCTGAGCGGGAGCGGGCTGGGCCGGAGCCGGCGCGTTCCAACCGCCTCCGCCGCCGCCCTGCGGCGCGCCGTCGCGACCTCCGATGAACTGGACGTCCTGGGCGACGATCTCGATCGCCTCGCGCTTGTTGCCCTGCTGGTCCTGCCACTCACGCCACCGCAGCCGGCCGTCGACGGCGACCTGGCGCCCCTTGGCCAGGAACTTCGCCGCGTTGTCCGCCGAGTTGCCGAAGATCGTCACGTTGAAGAAGTTCGGGGCGTCGGTCCACTGGCCCGACGCGTCCTTGCGCCGCTCGTTCACCGCAACGCGCAGCGAGCAGACGTTGCCGCCGGACGGCAGGGCGCGGAGTTCGGGGTCGCGGGTCAGGTTCCCGACGATCGTGACGCGATTGATCGGCATGGGGTCCTCTTTCTCGGGGTTGCGTCGGCCGAGCGTAGCGGCCGCGGCGCGCGGTGGAGCGACGGCACGCCGTCGACACGAAATCGGCCGTGGAGCCGTGCGTTCCGGAGCGGATCGCAGAGCAGCAGCATCCCACGCGCCGCGGCGGATCGCCATGCCCACCGCCCGAGTCTCATGCTGCTCGGTACCTGACCAGGCTGCACGCGACGCGCCCAGCGAGCACCGCACAGGCCGCCTCCGTACCGCGCAGAGCCCGACTCGCGCAGCGCTCCCCACGCTGCACCGTCCACCCCTGCGCAGCGCCCTACCCGCAGGACACGCACGGCACGACACCACCCCACCCTGCGCCGGGTCCGACCCGCAGAACGCGCCCCACGACGCACGGCACCAAGCCGCGCAGCACGCGACCCGCGCGACGCGAGCCGCAGACGCACCGCCGGACCGCGTCCAGCCGACCCCGGAACGACAACGTGCCGCCCAACGGACGGCACGGAAGAAGCGGCGCCGAACGTCCGGCGCCGGTGCTGCGGAGCGAGTGCTACTCGGCGTCGGCGGCCGCGACGGCAGCCCCGGCGGCGACGGCGTTCGCGTCGATCTCGCGCAGGTCCGGCAGCGGGACCGGGTTGCGCTCGAGCTTGATGATCCGGTGGCGCAGGACCGCGTCGGCGATCTTCAGCTGGCGATCGAGCTCGCTCAGCAGCGAGGACGGGCCCTGGAAGCGGAAGACGCGGTACTCGGCGGTCAGCTCGTCGCCGATCGGGTAGGCCAGCTGGCGGACGCCCCACTCGCGGCCCTCCAGCAGCGTGCCCTCCTGCTGGATCAGCTTGTCGACGTCCAGCGACAGCTTCTGCCGGGTCTGCTCCTCGGCAGACGCGTGAAGCAGGAGGACGAGATCGTAGGAAGGTGCGGGAGCGGCCATAGGAAAATTCGCTGGGAAGCGACGGTCGATAGTACCGAAGCCGACACCGAGCGGTCGTCCGCCCCGACCGCGACCCGCGAGGGCGCTGAGGTCAGGGGGGCGAGCCCCGCGCGGTCGGCGGGTCACTCCTCAAGATGCCACAGAACGCCGAATCCCGCGCTCGTCCCCGTCTGCGCCTGCCCGATCCCGACCAGCGGCGCCGGGTCGCGGCCGTCGCGGCCGTCGCCGCGGTGGTCGTCCTGGTGGCCGTCGGACCGCGGGTCGGCGGCGCGCCTCCGGCGGTCCCGGACGGCCGCCCGCTCCGCGCGACCGACGACCGCACGACCGACACCTCGGCCGCGGCCCTCCCGGAGATCGCCGAGTCGGCGTCCGCCGGACCGGAGGCCACCGAGCCAGTGCTCCTGGAGCGGGAGACCACCGGAGCCGACCCGGCCGCGGAACCCCCGACGTCAATGCCGCGCGAGCGCTCCGCGACGCCCCCGGCCCGCGAGGACGCTGCCCCGCGAGCGGCCGCGTCCTCGCGGGTCGTCCGCCGCCGGCCCGCGACGCCGCACCGTCGGCCCCGCGCTCGACGGACGCCGCCGGGGCCGCGCCGAGCGTCGCGGAACGGCACCGTCAAGCGCGCCGCCCGGACCGCGGAGCGCGCGGCCGCCGACGCGAGCGGCCCGCGCTCGGGATCCGGAGGACCCACCCCCACCCCGACGCCGCAGCGCCGCCGACCGCCGACCGCCGGGCACCGCGGGACGCGCCCCGGCACGGCCGACCGCGAGTTCGGGCCCTGAGGATCTCTTCCTGCAGCGCCGCGACCACGGCGCCCCGTCCTCAGCCTGAATCCACCGATTCTCGGGTCGCCTCGACGCGGATGGCCGGCGCCGGGCCGGATCGACCGCCATCACAGGGTGCCTACCGTGCTCACGCGGT
>CAZFIQ010000122.1:2131-7785 GCA_964519185.1 uncultured Patulibacter sp. | reverse complement strand
CGTCTCCTCCGACGAGAAGGGCGAGCTGGTCAAGCAGCTCGGCGCGGTCGGCTACATCAACCGCAACGACTTCCAGGGCATGATGCGCACCGGCGACGAGACGCCGGAGCAGGAGAAGGAGCGCTTCGGCGTCTCCCGCGCCTTCGCCAAGCGGGTCAAGGAGCTGCTCGGCGACGCGCCCGACATCGTCTTCGAGCACGTCGGCAAGGCGACGTTCCCGACGTCGGTCTTCACCGTCAAGCCGTTCGGCAAGGTCGTGATCTGCGGCGCCACCTCCGGCTACACCCTCGACTTCGACGTCCGCTACCTGTGGATGAAGCAGAAGGAGATCGTCGGGTCGCACTTCGCCAACGCCTACCAGTGCATGAAGGCCAACGCCCTGATCGAGGAGGGCAAGGTCCGGCCGGTGCTCTGGAAGACGATGCAGTACTCCGACGTCGCCACCGCGCACCAGCTGATGCGCGACAACAAGCACTCCGGCAAGATCGCCGTCCTGGTCGGCGCCAAGGACGCGGACGAGGGACGCACCGACACGTCCTCCGGACGCCCGGGCGCGATTCATGCTGAAGTAGGCGGCTGACATGTCCGGACTCGCCTATCACCTGCCGTACTACGCCACCGGCCTGCGCGCCGACCAGCTCGCCGAGGCGCTCGACGAGCTGACCCCCGAGCTGCTGCGGCTCGGTGCGCTCGAGGTGCGCGTCTACCGTTCGAAGGAGGACGCGTACCGCTTCTTCCAGGTGATCCAGGTCGAGGACAAGGACGCGTGGACCAAGATCTGGAACGGCGAGGCGTTCATCCGCTTCCGCACGGTCTGCGGACCGTGGTACCAGAAGCCGCTGGCCTACGCCCCGCAGCAGGTCGTCTCGCACGGCGTGGCCGCGGGCGTGACGGACGTCTTCGCCGACGACCCGTTCGCCCCGGCGGTCGCGACCGACGCGGAGCCCGCGGTCGGCTAGCGAGCGGTCCTCAGGACCGCGACCGTCCCGGGGCGTCGCCCTGGGACCCTCGTCCGCCGGGCTCCGTGCCCGTGCTGGACAGATGGACGAGCGCCGCAGGGCGCTCGTCGTCGTTCCGGGCCACGACCGGCCCGAGACGCGACCCGGTGGTGCCGTTCCGTGCGGCCCGCGCGCCCGGAGCTACGCCTGCTCGAGCGGGGCCATCGTCAGGCCCGCGTCGCGCAGCTGCTCCCAGTAGTGCTCGGCCAGCTCCTTGTGGCCGGTCCAGACGATCGCCGCCCCGGTGCGGTGGATCCCGTCGGCGACGCCCAGGCCGGACTCGTAGGTCATGCCCGGGATGAAGCGGGCCAGGATCGCCGCAACGCCCTCGAAGGTGTTGTGGTCGTCGTTACGGACGATCACGTTCCACGCGCCCCCCAGGCCGGTGCCGGGGCCGTCGAGGCGTGCTTGTTCGATGGTCTGGCTCACGGGCGTGCAGGGTAGCGCGGATCGCGTCGGATCACGAGCGAGAACCGGCGGCGTCGTCTTCGGCCCGCCCCGCGGACGGCGGTTCCAGCTCGCCCGCGTCGACCTTCTTCCAGTAGCGCCCGAGCCCGGACCAGAGGCCCTCGAACGGCCCCGCCGCGTAGTACGTCGGCAGGCCCTCCTCGCCGGCGCGCTCCAGCACCCAGGCCCGCACCCACTCGGCCATCCCCTCGGCGTCGGAGACACGGGCCGCCTCCGCGAAGAGGTCGAGCGACTCGTGGATCGTCGCCAGGTGCACGTCAACGTCGTCGGCCTGGCCGAAGTGCATGAACGCCAGGCTGCGCGGCTCCCAGGCCGCGATCGCGTCGACCGACCGGTGCCAAGCGGCGATGTCGATGTCCGGCGGCGGGGTCGGGGGCAGCGCGGGCCCGCCATCGATCCGGATCCCGCCGACGTCGCCGGTGAACGCGACGCCGCTCGGGCGGTGCAGGTAGGAGACGTGGTGCTGCGCGTGGCCGGGGGTGTAGGCGACCTCCCACGGACCTTCGCTCTCGCCCCCGTGCAGCACCCGGATGCTCGCCTCCGGCACCGGGACGACCTTGCCCCAGAGCAGGTCGAAGTAGTCGCCGAAGACCTTGCGGGCGCTGGCCACCAGCCGCGTGGGGTCGATCAGGTGGTGGGCGCCGCGCTCGTGGACCCAGACCTCGACGTCCGGGTAGCGCTCGACCAGCGCCCCGGTACCGCCGGCGTGGTCGAAGTGGATGTGCGTCAGCAGGATCGCGCGGGGCGTGGCCCCGTCGAGCGCCTCGACCACGCGTTCGATCGTCTGCTCGCAGCCGGGGTCGACGATCACGTCGCCCATCAGGTGCGCGGACATCGACTTGGACTGCCCCAGGTGGTGCAGGTCGATGGTCCGCGGTCGCTCGGGGCTCACCCCTCCTAGAGTAGTTCAGGCGGGGCCGGATCGCGGTGCAGCACGTGGTCGCGGGCGACCTCCAGCAGCGTCCGCACGTGCTCGTCGTCGAGCGTGTAGTAGACGCTGCGCCCCTCCTTGCGGAAGCGGACGACGCGGGCGCTGCGCAGCAGGCGCAGGCTGTGCGAGCAGGCCGTCTCACTCAGGCCGGTGACGTCGGCGAGCGCGCTGACGCGCAGCTCCCCCGCGCTGTGCAGCGCCAGGATCATCCGCACCCGCCCCGGGTCGGCTAGCACCCGGAAGGTCTCCGCCAGCCGCAACGCCGCGTCGGGGTCGGGGATCTCGGCGGCCGCCCGGGCGATCCGCGCCGCGTCGTCGGTCGCCCCGCTCGCGGCGTCGGCGGGCGGGTCGTGGGTCGGGCCGGGCATGCCCCGAGCCTACCGGCGGACGACCGGATCGCCGACCGCGTTGCGAGCCCCCGCTCCCACTGTTATCTTCATACTTGTTCAGATGTTCCGATGAATGAGAGCGGGACTCGATCCCATGAGCCACGATCACGCCCACGTGCCGTTGACCGCCGGCGGCCGCCACCGCCGTGCCCTCGCGATCGCCTTCGGGCTGACCGCGAGCTTCCTGATCGTCGAGGCGACGGTCGGCTTCGCGATCGGCTCGCTGGCGCTGATCTCCGACGCCGGGCACATGCTCACCGACGCCGTCGGGCTCGGCATGGCGCTGACCGCGATCACGCTCGCCCAGCGTCCGCCCACCGACCGGCGCACGTTCGGATCGCACCGGCTGGAGGCGCTCGCCGCACTGGCCAACGCCGTGCTGCTGTTCGGCGTCGCGATCTACGTGCTCTACGAAGCCGTCGGCCGGCTCGGCGATCCGACCGACGTCCCCGGGCTCGGCCTGTTCGTGGTCGCGGCGCTCGGGCTGCTCGTCAACGTCATCGGGTTCCTGCTGCTCCGGCGCGGCGCCGCGGAGTCGATCAACCTGCGCGGCGCGTTCCTCGAGGTCACCGCCGACATGGTCGGGTCGATCGGCGTGCTCATCGCCGGCGTCGTGATGATGACCACCGGCTGGATGTACGCCGACGCCGTCGTCGGCGTGGCGATCGGCGTCTACGTGCTGCCGCGCGCCTACCGGCTCGGCCGCGATGCGGTCCACCTGCTGATGGAGGGCGCCCCGCGCGGCGTCGACGTGCCGGAGGTCCGCAGCACGCTCGGCGCGCTGCCCGGCGTCGCGGATGTCCATGACCTCCACGTCTGGAGCCTGACCTCCGGGACCGACGTGGCGTCCGCGCACCTGCGGCTGTACCCCGACGGCGACGCCGACGCGGTCGTGCGCGCGGCGAACCAGCTGCTCCACGAGCGCTTCGGCCTGGCCCACGTCACGGTCCAGGTCGAGGCCAGCGACCACCCCGAGTGCGACCCGGTGATCTGACGTGCCGACCGTGACCCCCACCCCCGCCGTTCCGGACGACGAGCGGCACGCCTTCCGGATCACCGGCATGGACTGCGCCGACTGCGCGACCCGGATCGAGCGCTCGGTCCTGCGGCTGCCGGGCGTGGCGGGCGTCGACGTCAACCTGCTGGGCGGCCGGATGACGGTCGACCTGGACGGTCGCGGCGTCGATCCCGACGGCGTCCGGCGGAGCGTGACGAGGCTCGGCTACGGCGTCGCCACGGAGCGCGGCGAGCACGGTCCCGCACCGACCGTGGCCCCGGACGACGAGGTCCCGGGCCCCGCGCCGCGGCGGTCCCGGATCGCGCGAGCGTGGCTGCACGGCTCCGACGCGACCACCGCGATCGCCGCCGTGCTGCTGATCGCCGCGGTGCTCGGCGACCTGCTGCTCGGCGCCCCACGCGCGGTGGTGCTGGCGCTGTACGTCGCCCCGGTGCTCCTCGGCGGGGTCGCGATCGCCCGGGCGGGCGTCGTCGGCAGCTGGGCCACCCGGCGGCCCGACATGAACCTGCTGATGACGATCGCGGTGCTCGGCGCGGCCGCGATCGGCGCCTGGGCCGAGGCCGCACTGGTCGTCGTGCTGTTCTCGATCGGCGAGGCGCTCGAGCGACGGGCGGTCGGCCGCGCGCGCCGCGAGCTCGCCGGGCTCGTGTCGCTGACGCCGGAGACCGCGTGGGTGCTCGACGCGCACGACCACGACGGTCGCCCGCACGTCGCCGAGCGCGAGCGGCCGGTCGGCGCGCTGCGGATCGGCGACCGGATCGTCGTCCGCCCCGGCGACCGGGTGCCGGTCGACGGCACGATCGTCGACGGCCGCGCCGCGCTCGACCAGGCCGCGATCACCGGCGAGTCGGTTCCCGTCGACCGCGAGCCGGGCGACGGGGTCTTCGCCGGCACGATCAACGGCGAGGGGCGGCTGATCGTCGTCGTCGACGTCGCCCCCGGCGACACCACCCTGGACCGGATCCGGCGGCTGGTCGCCGAGGCCCAGGCCCAGCGCTCGCCGGCCGAGCGCTGGGTGACCCGCTTCGCCCAGGTCTACACCCCGATCGTGATCGCGTTGGCGCTCGCGGTCACCACGCTGCCCCCGCTGCTCGGCCTGCTGGCCTTCGCCGACGCGTTCTACGCGGCGCTGGCGCTGCTGATCCTCGCCTGCCCCTGCGCGCTGGTGCTGTCGACCCCGGTCTCGATCGTCTCGGCGCTCGGCCGTGCGTCGGCGGCCGGCGTGCTCGTCAAGGGCGGCGCCCACCTGGAGCGCGCCGCGACGATCACCACCGTCGCCTTCGACAAGACCGGCACCCTCACCGCCGGCACGCCGGCGGTGGTCCGCGTGGTCCCGCTGGAGGGCGACGCCGCGGCGCTGCTGCGCCTGGCGGCGGCGGTCGAGCAGGGCTCGGCGCACCCGCTGGCGACGGCCGTCGTCGCCGCCGCCCGCGAGGCCGACCCGACGCCGCTGCCGGAGGTCTCCGACGCCCGCTCGCTGACCGGGCTCGGCGCGAGCGGCACGATCGACGGTCAGGCGGTGCGCGTCGGCAGCCCGCGGCTGATCGCTGCCGACGATCCCGCGGTCGCCGCCGTCGTCGACGAGCTGCGCCGGGCCGGAGCGACGGTCGTGCTGGTCGAGCGCGACGGTCGGCCGATCGGCGCGATCGGGCTGGCCGACCGCCCCCGCCCGTCGGCCGCCGAGGCGATCGCCGACCTGCGGCGGCTGGGTATCCGCGACACCGTGATGCTGACCGGCGACCACGCGCTGACCGCGCGGGCGATCGCCGACGAGCTGGGCGTCGCGGACGTCCGCGCCGACCTGCTGCCCGCCGACAAGGCCGCGGCCGTCGCGACCCTCGGGCCGGGCG
>CAZFIQ010000122.1:0-2121 GCA_964519185.1 uncultured Patulibacter sp. | reverse complement strand
TGGGCAGCGCCGGCAGCGACGCGGCGATCGAGGTCGCCGACGTCGCGCTGCTCGGCGACGACCCGCGCAAGCTCCCGGGCCTGATCGGCCTCGCCCGCTGGACCCGCTCGGTGGTCCGCCAGAACATCGCGTTCTCGCTCGGCACCAAGGCGATCGCGGCGGTCTTCCTGCTGTTCGGCGCGCTGCCGCTGTGGGCTGCCGTCGGCGTCGACGTGGGCGCGTCGCTGCTGGTGGTCGCCAACGGTTTGCGGATCGTCCGCCAGCGCCCGCTCGGCGCCGGCCGGACGCGCCCGCTGCTCGGCGGCTGACCCCACCCCCACCGCGAAGCTGATGCGGATCGCGCCGCTCTAGGTGGCGCAATCCGCATCAGCTGGCGGGGCGGGCGGGCTGATGCGGATTTCGCCGTTGCCGCCGGCGCAATCCGCATCAGCGGGGTGGGCGGGGCGGCGAGAACCCTCCGTTCGGGGGGCCGTCATACACTTCCCGCATGAGCAGCCCTCGCCTTCCGCAACCGGACCGTCCCTGGCTGATGCGGACCTACGCCGGTCACTCCACGGCGAAGGCGTCCAACGAGCTCTACCGCGGCAACCTGGCCAAGGGCCAGACCGGCCTCTCGGTCGCGTTCGACCTGCCCACGCAGACCGGCTACGACCCGGACGACCAGCTCTCGCGGGGCGAGGTCGGCAAGGTCGGCGTGCCGGTGTCGCACATCGGCGACATGCGGACGCTGATGGACGGCATCCCGCTGAAGACGATGAACACCTCGATGACGATCAACGCGGTCGCCGCGTGGATGCTCTCGATGTACATCGTGGCCGCCGAGGAGCAGAACGCCGACGTCGATCCGGAAGAGGTCCAGAAGGCACTCCAGGGCACGACCCAGAACGACATCATCAAGGAGTTCCTGGCGCGCGGGACCTACGCGTTCCCGCCCGGCCCCTCGATGCGGCTGATCGCGGACATGATCGCCTACACGGTCGAGCACGTCCCGAAGTGGAACCCGATCAACATCTGCAGCTACCACCTGCAGGAGGCCGGCGCGACGCCGGTCCAGGAGATCGCCTACGCGATGTCCAACGCGATCGCGGTGCTCGACGCGGCGGCGGAGAAGGTCGACCCGGCGCTGATGCCCAAGGTCTTCAGCCGGATCAGCTTCTTCGTCAACGCCGGCGTCCGATTCATCGAGGAGCACGCCAAGCTGCGCGCGATGGGCGTGCTCTGGGAAGAGCTCGGCCGCACCCGCTACGGGATCACCGACGAGAAGGCGCTGCGCTTCCGCTACGGCGTCCAGGTCAACTCGCTCGGCCTGACCGAGGCCCAGCCGGAGAACAACGTCCAGCGGATCGTGCTCGAGGCGCTGGCCGTCACGCTCGGCCGCAACGCCCGCGCCCGCGCGCTCCAGCTGCCGGCGTGGAACGAGGCGCTCGGGCTGCCCCGCGCCTGGGACCAGCAGTGGGCCCTGCGGATCCAGCAGATCCTGGCCTTCGAGACCGACATGCTCGAGTACCCCGACATCTTCGAGGGCTCGGTCGTGATGGAGGGCCTGGTCGAGGAGCTGCTCGAGGGCGCGCGGGCGGAGATGGAGGTCGTCAAGGAGCACGGCGGCGCGGTCCAGGCGGTCGACTACATGAAGTCGTCGCTGGTCGAGAGCCACCGCGAGCGGATCCAGCGGATCGAGGCCGGCGAGCAGATCGTCGTCGGCATCAACAAGTACACCGAGACCGAGCCCTCCCCGCTGACCGCGGCCGGCGACGGCGGGATCATGACCGTCGACCACGCGGTCGAGCAGCACGCCAAGGACGCGATCGCGGAGTGGCGCAGCGGCCGGGACCAGGTCGCGGTCGACGAGGCCCTGACCCGGCTGGCCGCGGTCGCCAAGAGCGACGAGAACATCATGCCCGCGTCGATCGAGGCCGCCCGCGTCGGCGTGACGACCGGGGAGTGGGCCAAGACGCTGCGGGCGGCCTTCGGCGAGTACCGCGGACCGACCGGCGTCGGCGAGGCGTCGGCGACGCTCGAGTCGAGCGACGCCGTGCAGGCGGTCCAGGCCGAGGTCGAGCGGGTCTCGGAGGCGATCGGCCGCCGGATCAAGATCCTCGTCGGCAAGCCCGGCCTCGACGG
>CAZFIQ010000121.1:0-7921 GCA_964519185.1 uncultured Patulibacter sp. | reverse complement strand
CTCGCGGTGGACCTTGGTCACCAGCGGGCAGGTCGCGTCGATCGTCCGCAGTCCGCGCTCGGCGGCGTCGGCGTGGACGGCCGGGCTGACGCCGTGGGCGCTGAAGACGGTGATCGCGCCCTCGGGGACCTCGTCGGTCAGCTCGTCGACGAAGATCGCGCCGCGGGCGCGCAGCGTCTCAACGACGTGCTTGTTGTGGACGATCTCCTTGCGCACGTAGACGGGCGGGCCGTACAGGTCGAGCGCGCGCTCGACGGTCTGCACGGCACGGTCGACGCCCGCGCAGTAGCCGCGGGGGCTGGCGAGCAGCACGGTCTGGGGCGTCGGCAAGGTCGTCACCCTTCCCATGGTACGCCCCCGTGGCGGCGGCGCTCCGGTTCCGTGCGCGACGTCACCGCCGCCGCTCGGCGTCGAGCCACGCGACGAGCGTCTCGCCGGTCGCGTCGATCGCCCGCGCCGAGAGCCGGTCCAGCGTGTCGGCCGCCGTGTTCTTGTGCGGGTAGTCCCAGTCGATCAGCGTCACGGCCGGCACGCCCGCGTCGAGGAACGGCACGTGGTCGTCGACGATCGGCGTCCGCCCGGTCCCGGCGAAGACCGGGCCGACCCCGACCCGCCCCGCGGCGGACCGGATCCGACCCCACAACGCCACGTCCGACTGCGGCTCGCGCGGCAGCCGCAGCCCGCGGCCGGCCACGTAGTCGGCGACCACGACCGCCGACAGCTCGCGGGCGTGGGCGTCCGCGTAGGCCTGCGACCCGCGCAGGGCATCGTCGCGGAAGCTCCCGGTCGGCGGATCGGCCGGCAGCTCCTCGCCGTCGAAGAGCACGAAGCGGACCTCGCGGGCGTTCTGCGGGCGCGGACGCGCGGCCAGCGCGCGGGCGGCCTCCAGCACCACCGCCGTCCCGGCCGCCCCGTCGTTGGCCCCGACGAAGCCCGCGGGCTCGACCTGGGTGTCGTAGTGCGCCGCCAGCACGATCGCCGGTCGGCGGCCCGGGATCCGGCCGACCACGTTGTACAGCCCAGGGTGGCCGGCGACGGCCTCGTTGCGCCCGCGCGGCAGCCGCTCGCGCAGCCGCGGACGCAGCCGGGCCAGCGACGGCGAGCCGGCGGGTCGCGGGCCGAACGCCAGCTGCATCCGCACCAGCCGCAGCGCCCGTTCGCCGTCGAAGCGGTCCGTCGTGGCGACCGGCACGTCGCGGTCGACCCGGCGCGCCTGGGTCAGCTCGCGGTCGAGCGCGGCGGGCGTCGCGACGGTCGCCGACGCGCGGCCGCCGCGCTCGCCGGTCAGCGCGACCAGCAGCACGCCGCAGGCGGCGACGACCAGCAGCACCGCCAGTCCGGTGAGCACGAGCACGCGGCGCGACGGTGCGGGCGGAACGGGCTCCACTCCCCGAGCTTACGTCTGCTCGCCGGTGGCCGCGCCGCGCGCGCCCGCGGGCGCCGATCCGGCTCATGCGCGCGACCGGCGCACCGGGCTTTCCGTTTCCCCCCGACCCTGGGTAGGGTGGTGCTTCCCCCGACCCGCGAGGCGAGCGAGACACCAGGCATGGCGCACCACGGATCCGATCGGCTGTCCGCCGTCGACGCGGGGTTCCTCCACCAGGAGGGGCCCGCGTCCCACATGCACATCGGCGGGCTGATCGTGTTCGAGGGACCACCGCCGCCGATCGGCGAGGTGCTCGACACGGTGCGCGGCCGGCTGCACCTGCTACCGCGCTACCGCCAGCGGCTGGAGCCCGCCCCGCTGCAGTCGGGGAACCCGGTCTGGATCGACGATCCGACGTTCAACCTGGAGTACCACGTGCGGCGCACGGCGCTGCCCGCTCCAGGCCGCCGCACCCAGCTGCGCGAGGCGACCGCCCAGATCTTCTCCCAGCGCCTGGACCGCAGCAAGCCGCTGTGGGAGCTGTGGGTGATCGAGGGCCTCGAGGACGACCACTGGGCGATGATCTCCAAGACCCACCACGCGCTGATCGACGGGCTCAGCGGGATCGACATCGGGACCGCGCTGCTCGATCTCGGCCCCGAGCCGATGGAGATCCCGCACCCCGACGAGGCCTGGCGCGCGCGACCGGTCCCGTCGTCGCTCGAGCTGCTCACCGACGGCGCGCTCGGGCTCGTCCGCAGCGGGGTGATCGGCGCCGCCCGGGCGCTCGACGCGCTGGCGCGCCCGAAGGCCGCGGCGGCGCGGGCGAAGGAGGTCGGCGAGGGCCTGGGCGAGATGGCCTGGGCGCTGATGAACCCCGCCCCCGCGACCCCGCTCAACGTGACGATCGGATCGCACCGCCGGTACCGCGCGGTCGAGAGCGACCTGGCGACCTTCAAGCGGATCAAGGACACCTTCGGCGGCACCGTCAACGACGTCGTGCTGGCCGTCGTGACCAGCGGGCTGCGCACCTGGCTGGAGCGGCGCGGCGTGCGTCCCCAGGGGCTCGAGCTGCGGGCGCTGGTGCCGGTCTCGATCCGCACCGCCGACGAGCAGGGCCAGCTCGGCAACCGGCTGACCGCGATGCGCGGACCGCTGCCGGTCTTCCTCGAGGACCCGATCGAGCGGATGGAGTTCATCCGCGAGGCGATGAAGGACCTCAAGGAGAGCAAGCAGGCGCTCGGCGCCGAGGCGATCTCCAACGTCCAGAGCTTCGCCCCGCCGACGATCCTCGCGCAGGCCTCGCGGCTGACGTTCTCGACGCGGCTGTTCAACCTGCTGGTGACCAACGTCCCCGGGCCGCAGTTCCCGCTCTACTTCCGCGGCCGCAAGATGGTGCGCGCGTTCCCGATCGCGTTCCTGCCGAAGAACCACGCGCTGGCGGTGGCGATCATGTCGTACGACGGCGCGATCAACTTCGGCCTGATCGCCGACCACGACGCGATCCCCGACCTGAAGGTGATCACGGACGCGATCGCCGACGCGATCGACGAGCTGGACGCGCTGGCGCGGGAGCGCACCGGGGCGCCCACGCCGGCCGCCGGCTGAGCCGTCGCCTGAGCGGGTCGTCACGCGCCGGGCTCCGGTCGGCGCGGCGGCGGTGGCGGACCGCGGACCGCGCCCGGTCAGCGGCGCAGGACGACCGTGGTCCGCGTCGAGATCCGGGCCCGGTTGCCCGCCCGGTCGACCCCGCGCAGGGCGAAGCGGACCCGTCCCTGCGGCACCGACACGCGCAGCGACCCGCGGGCCGACGACCCGATCCGACGGAACTTCTCGCCGTTCACGCTGCGCCAGACCTCGACCGTACGCACGCCGGAGCCGACCTGCGGCGCCGGGCTCTTGTCCGACGCGGTCCACTGCAGCTGCACCCGCGACGCCCGCACGCCGCGCGAGCGGGTCCGCGGCTTGACGACCGGGGCGCGGCGGTCGAGCCGGCGTCCGCGATCGACCGCGGCGTAGGCGTCGACGACCCCCCACCCCGTCTCCGGGTTCCAGCCGCCGCTGCGGGCCGACGACTGCTTGATCACCCGGACGATCTCGGCCGACGAGAGGTAGGGGTTGGCGTGCCGCACCAGCGCGGCGACGCCGGCGACCATCGGCGTCGCCATCGAGGTCCCGGCCTCGTAGGCGTAGCGGCGGTCGCCGCGGATCTCGGTGCGCACCGCGCTCGGGCTGGCCGAGCCCTCGCTCGGCTGCTCGTAGGCGACCGTCGCCTCGGGGAACGCGCCGAGGATCCCGGGGGGACCGTCGATCGTGCCGTAGGCGCCGTAGCCGGCGACGCTGATCTGCGAGCCGCGACCGGCGAACCCCGCGCGCACGCCGCTGGCCAGCGCGGCCGTGACCGACAGGCCCAGCCCGCGGTCGAGGTTGCGGCCGGTGCCGGACGGCTGCAGCACGTTGGCCGGGTAGCCCTGCTGGCCGATCGGGGCGTCCGCCGCCGCCGCGACCAGCACGACGCCCTCGTCCGCGGCCTTGCGCAGCGCGTCGCGGATCACGCGCGGCGCGTCGGCGGCCCCGTCGACGCCGAAGCTCATGCTGATCACGTCAGCGCCGAGCTCGGTCGCGCGGGTGATCGCGCGGGCCACCGAGCTGTCGTAGAGGTCGCTCTTGATCGTGATCAGCCGGCAGCGGCCGCCGGCGCCGACCGTCCCGGCGCCGTCGTCGAACGCCGAGCAGGCCAGCGAAGCGACGTGCGTGCCGTGCCCGATCTCGTCGCTGCTCGCCGTGCCGGGGAGCCGGCCGGAGGCGGAGATCTCGAGCGCCCGCCGGACGACCGGCTGCAGCTGCGGGTGACCGACGTCGAAGCCGGTGTCGATCACCGCGATCGTGGCGCGCGACCCGCTGGACAGCGCCCAGGCGTCGGGCAGGCGCATCTGATGGGCCCACCAGCCGGCGGTGACGCCGACCGGAGCGGCCGGGTCCTGGTCGTGGAGCACCGGATCGCTGGGAACGCGCCGGACCGTCGCCTGGCGCTCCGGCTCGACGTCGACCACCCGCGGGTCGCGGCGCAGCTCGGCGATCAGCCGTCGCTGGGCGGCGGCGTCGCCGGCGGTCACCGGCGCGGTCGCGGTCCCCGCGCCCCGCGTGCCGTCGGCCAGCACCGCCCGGCTGCCGGCCCGGCGGGCGACGGCGTCCAGCTGCCGATCGACGACCTCCGTCGCCGTCCCCTCGCCGCTGCGGACCGTGACCAGCAGGCGACCGGTCAGCCGCGACTCCCCCGGGTCGCCGGCCGCCGCCGTGGCGGCCGCCGGCGCGGTCAGCAGGACGGCGACGGCGATCAGCGCTCCGACGATCGGGAGCGGGCGAACGGGGCGAGCGGGGCGCAGCATCGTCTCTGGTCTCAACCCGCGGCGGGCACGGCAGTTTCGGACCGGCGGTCGGAAGGCGTCACCGGAGGCAGGCTACGCGGCCGGGGGCCAGCGGGCGCCGGTCCGTTCCGGCGCGGCGACCGCAGGGGCCTCCCGGCGTCCGCGGCGCGGCGTGGTGCCGTACGACAGCGGAATCGCTCGGATCAGGCGCGGGCGGCGGCTCAGAAGCCGAGCGCGAACTTCGCGTCCTCGGACATCTTCTCCGGCGTCCACGGCGGGATGAAGGTGACCTCGGAGCCAACCGAGCCGACGCCGTCGAGCTCGCCGACGAACTCCTCGATCTGCGACTCGACCTGCGGGCCGATCGGGCAGCCCGGGGTGGTCAGCGTGTAGGTGACCTGGACGTGGGCGTCCTCGATCTCGATCCCGTAGATCAGCCCGAGCTCGACGAAGTCCAACCCCAGCTCGGGGTCGATCACGTTGGCGAGCGCCGCTTCGACTTCTTCGACCGTGGCCATCCTCCGAGTGTGACAGACGCGGCTCGGCCGGCGGGCGCTCTCGCTCCGCACTGGTGTGCGGTTGGCGCCCCTCACGGAGGACGACCGCACGCCAGTCGGGCGAGTACCGTAGGGCGATGGCGCTCCTGCTCTTCGTCCTGCTGCTCGTCGGCGCCGCGCTCGAGGTGCTCGTCGCGATCCGGGTCGGAGAGTGGATCGGCGCGCTGCCGACCGTCGCGCTGCTGCTGCTCAGCTCGATCGCCGGGGCCAACGTGCTGCGCCGCGGCGCGCCGACGGCGTGGCGGCGGATCGCCGAGGCCTCGCGGACCGGCGAGCGGCTCGGTCGGCAGGTGCTCGACGGCGGGCTGATCGTCGTCGCCGGCGTGCTGCTGCTGGTCCCCGGCCTGATCAGCGGCGTGCTCGGCGCGCTGCTGCTGCTGCCGCCGGTCCGGGCGGTGGTCCGTCCCGGCCTGGCGTTCCTGGTCCTGCGGCGGGTCAGCCTGCCGGTCGCGATGGGTGCGCGCGGCGCGGGTTGGGCCGCCGGGCAGGCCCGGAGGCGCGCCCCCGGCCAGCCGGACGACATCGACGGCACCGCGACCAGCGTCGACGACGTGATCGACGGCAGCGCGACCGACATCAGCGAGCCGCCGCCGGGCCTCGAGGACCGTTCGTCGTAGGGGCCCGGCCGCGGAGAGCGCGGCTCGTTTGTGCCGGCGCGGTCGCCTTCGCGATCTGCCCGCCTCCGCCGGGCAGATCGCGAAGGCGTCTCGTGGCGACCGCTGGGCCGCCGACGGGACGTCGGGGCGGCCGCGGCTGCGATGATCGGGCCCATGGCCCTCGACCCCGCTCTGGAACGCCCGCGCACCGGCCAGGATCCGGCGTTCAGCGACGCCGTGACCTGCGTCTTCGCCGACCCCGACTCCGGGGTCCAGGGCACGATCCGGCTGGGGCTCGCCGGCGGTGCCGCGTCCGGGCTGATGATGGTGTTCGCGGGCGGCGCGCCGGTGATCGCGCGCGCCGAGGGCGGCGTCGCCGTCGACGACGCGGAGGCCGGCTTCGAGGCGCTGCGGGTCGCCGGGATCGAGCACGCGGTGGTCGAGCCCCACGCGCGCTGGACGGTCGCCGCGAGCGCCGACGGCGGCGAGCTCGACCTGACCTTCTCCGCGACCGGACCGGCGTTCGTGCTCGATCCCGGGCACCCCGCCGCGCAGTGGGGCGGGATGGAGGGCTACGAGCAGCCGTGCCGCGTGACCGGCAGCGTGACGGTGGTCGGCGAGGGCGGCCGGCGACGGTTCGCGATCGACGGCGTCGGCCAGCGCGGGCACCAGTGGGGGGCCCCGGACTGGGACCGGCTTACGGTGACCCGTACGATCACCGGCTGGTTCGACGACGAGCTGGCGTTCAACGTCAGCACGATGCGGCCCGACGGCGCGGAGTCGCACGCGGACGAGGTCGCCTGGGCGACCGTGGCCCGGGTCCCCCGCCGCGCGCGGGACGACGAGGACCGGGACGAGGAGGACCAGGCCGCCGGAGAGGCCGCCGACGCGCCGCGGCCCGCACCGGCCGCGGTGCCGACGCCCGAGCCGCGGATCTCGACCACGATCGACGGCAGCGGCCGTCACATCGACGCGACGATCGAGCTGTGGGAGAGCGACGAGGGACCGGTCTGGACGGCGACGGGCGAGGCGATCTCCGGGACGACCCTGGAGCTGGGCCGGCTGCGGCTGGACATGGCGTTCTTCCGCTGGCGGCTCGGCGGCCGCGAGGGCGTCGGTCGCTACGACATCCTCCAGCGGTTCCACGAGCCGGAGGCGTAGCGCCGGGTCACCGCCGGGACGGGGCGCGGACGGATCCGGCGAGCCACGTCACGGCGTCCCCCGCTGCCCGAGCGGGCGTTCCTCCAGCTCGACCCGGACGGCCCCGTGCTCGAGCGTCAGCCGGTCCCCCTCGAGGGTGACCGTCGGACCGTCGTCGAGCCAGGCGTCGAACCACGCGTCCTGGCTCTCCAGCGGCTCGCCGCAGCCGACGGCCGTGTGGGACCGCAGATCGCCCCGTTGCAACCGACCCTCCGCGATCGCGTAGGTCGACTCGCTGTCGTTGCAGCCCCCGGTGCTGTTCGACGATCCCGGCGGCTCGAACTCGATCCGGACGCGTTCCGGCGCGACCAGCGGACGACCGCTGATCGCGGTGACCACGAAGTTGCGGCCGTCGAGGTCGTGCGGCGCCGGCGTCGCCGGACCGTCGCCCCCGCACCCCGCCACCAGGAGCGCACCCGCCGCGGCGAGCAACGCACCCATCCGAGACGCCGGCCCGCGAGCCCCCGCCCCGCGGAGGGGTGCGGTCCTGCGCGCCGGCTGCGGCACCGGACGGACCCTCAGTTCTCCGATCCCAACCGATCCCAGCAGTACAGCTCGACCGCCTCCCCCGCCAGCAGCGCGGCGCTCTCGTCGCTGAGGTGCGGGAGGATCGCGCGGAGCGCCTGCTCCTCGCCCACGCCGGCGTCGAAGGCGTCCTCGCCGCGGAAGCCGGCGGCGATCTTCATCGCCTCGCGGCGGTGCTCGCCGAGCGCCGGGAAGACGCGGACGAGGAAGTCGCGGTTGGCGATCGGCTGGCCGACCTCGAGCGAGGCGTGCCAGGCGGCGAGCATCGAGAGGTCGTGGTCGTCGAGGTCGTCGAGGGTGCGGGAGTAC
>CAZFIQ010000120.1:5175-7944 GCA_964519185.1 uncultured Patulibacter sp. | reverse complement strand
GGGACCCGGCAGCGCTTGGCCGGCACCAGCGCCGTGCCCCCGCCGCCGGGCGGCGCCGGGATCGGCGTCGGGCCGGGCAGCAGGCCCGGCGCTCCCGGCACCACGATCGTCGCCGGCGCGCTGACGCCGCCGTCCTTGTCGGTGGCGGTCGCGGTCACCGCGGTCGGCACCGCGGACGCCGGAACCGCGACGTCCAGCACGTTGCCGGACACGGCCACCGCGCCGTGGCCCGCGATCTCGGCCCGCAGCGCGAAGCCCGCGGCCCGGTCGGCCGCGGACGGGTCGGCGACCGTCAGGCGGAGCACGCGTCCCCCCAGGTCGGTCAGCGTGACCGTCGGCGCCACGTTGCGCACGCTCACCGGCACGGTGGCGACGACCGGCGGCGCGGCGCCCGCGGTCGCCTGGACGGCGACCGTGCGCGTCGCGGGACCGTCGTCGAAGCTCGCCTCGACCGTCGCGCCGCTGCGCTCGAACGTGCCGTCGCCGTCCAGGTCCCAGCGAATCGCGACCGGATCGCCGTCCGGGTCCGACGACCCGCTGGCGTCGAGCGTCAGCGGGCTGCCCTCGTCGACGGCGTAGGGCCCGCCGACCGCGACGACCGGCGGCCGGTCGCCCGAGACCGCGATCGTCTCCGCCGTGGCCCCCGCCGCCCCCAGGTGATGGAGGACCAGGGCGCCGCGGCTGCCGAGGGCGCCGACCCGTCCGTTGGCCGCCGCGGCCGCGGCGTCGTACTGGAACGTGACGGGGCCGGGGCCGTCGGCGACCGGCTCGTCGGTCGGGAACCGCACCCCCGGCGTCGCCGGTCCCCAGGTCAGCGGGCCGACCGCGTCGATCGGGTCGGCGTGGCCGTCCAGCCACGTCCGGACGGTGAAGTGGAAGCGCGGGCTGCTGTCGCTCAGCCCGAGCGACGACAGCGGCACGCTGAGCGTCTGGACGTCGCTGTCGTAGGTGCCGATCTCCGGCAGCGTCGCGGGCAGCCCCGGGGAAACGGCCGTCGGCGCGTAGCGGCACTGCCCGGTGGTGTCGGTCGCGACGGTGTGGACGCAGGTGACGAAGACGTCGCTGCCGGTCAGGCGCGTCCCGAAGACGACGTACTCGGGCGTGCCGTCCCGGTTGCGGTCGATCGCGACCTCGAGCGAGCTGAAGCCCTGCGGCGCGGGCAGCCGGCCCCAGGTCTGCACGCCGAAGGTGACCCAGCCCGCCGCGGCGCCGACCCCGACCTCCCGCAGATCGGCGCGACGCAGCTCCGGCTGCCCCGCGGGGACCGTCCGCTGCGGGCTCGACGCCAGGTGCTCCAGCATCGTCCGCCGCGCGACGAAGTCGCCGGCCGAGCCCCCGGTCGCCAGTCCGCCGCCGGTGAACGGCAGCGTCGCCGTGGTCGTCCCGTCGGGGACCCGCAGCGACGCGATTCCGGCGGAGGCGGCCGAGACCGGTCGCAGCGACGCGTGCACCGGCACCGAGAGCGCCGGGCGGACCGCCCCGACGTCGGTCAGCCGGACCAGCGCCGACGCCTCCGCCAGCCAGCGCCGCGTCGTCCCGGACTGGACGTCGGGCAGGGTCGCGTCCCGGGCGTTGCGCAGCTGCGCCGGATCGTCGACGCGCAGCCGCAGCGTGACGGTCGCCCGGCCGTGCCCCGGCACCGTAACCGACGACGCGGTGGCCTCGATCGTCGCCCCGGGAACCGTCGTCCGCGGGTCGACCGCGACCGCGTAGGTCGCCGCCGCCGGGCCGTCGTTGACGACGGCGATCGTCCGCTCGACCGCGAACGGGGCACCGAGCGGGACCTGCTGCGCGCCGAACGAGACGCCGACGGCGCCCGACGCGTCCTCCGCGAACGCGACGACCTCCGTCCTGGTCGCGGCGGCCACGTCGAGCATGCCCGAGCCGACGCGCTGCGGGGCCTGCTTGGCGCCGCCGTGCGCGGGCAGGGCGGTGATCTCCGGGCGTGCCGTGTTGACCAGCGCGGCCTTCAGCTGCTCGGGCGTCCAGGTCGGGCGCTGCTGGCGCAGGATCGCCAGCGCGCCGGCGACGTGCGGAGCCGCCATCGAGGTGCCGGTGAGCGTCAGCGCCCCGCGGCCCGACCCCGCGTCGGCGGAGCGGATGCTGCCGCCCGGCGCGGCGATCTCGGGCTTCAGCACGCCGCCGCCCGCCGGCCCCCGCGAGCTCGACGCCGAGACCGTGTCGGCGGCGGCGGTGTCGTAGGCCGCCGCCACGTAGGCCCCCGCGAAGGTCACCGTGGCGCCGCCGTCGTCGACCGCCGCGTGCAGCCGGGCGCGCTCGGCGCCGGCCAGGTAGACGGCCGGGATCTGCGCGTTGCCGGCGATCGCCAGATCGATCGCGTTCGCCGACATGTCGCCGAGCACCAGGCCGACGCCGCCCGCCGCCGCGACGTTGTCGGCGCGGACCTTGGAGCCGCAGCCGCTGGTTCCGCCGACGGTCGGCGTCCACTCGATCAGCGCGACCTTGCCGACGAGCGCGGCGGCCTCGGCCGGAGAGAACGCGGCGCAGGCGTCGCCGTTGGTCGCCGGACGGCGGAGCGGTCCGCTGAACGGCCCCGGCTGCTGATTCCACGGGAAGCTGCCGGCCAGCGTCCCCCACCGGTCGCCGTTGGCGCCCGAGCCGCCCGACGCGCCGCTGACGACGATCTTGTCCTGCCAGGTCCCGGAGACCGCGTTGGCGACCGTCAGCGCGCCCGGGGCGGTCCCCGGCGAGCCCATCTGGTAGGTCTGGTCGCGATCGCCGCCGGCAACGACGGCAACCAGACCTACC
>CAZFIQ010000120.1:4289-5165 GCA_964519185.1 uncultured Patulibacter sp. | reverse complement strand
CGACCGCCACGCCCGCCGCGACCGCGTTCTGGACGGCCGCGACGGCCGGGTCGTCGGGCGCGCCGAACGACGAGCCGAGCGAGAGGTTGAGCACGTCGAGCCGGTCGTCCGCGATCCCGTCGCCGTTGGGGTCGACCGCCCAGTCGATCGCCTGCACGGTCAGCGCGGACGTGCCGCCGCAGCCGAAGACCCGCAGGGCGTGGATCGTCGCCCCCGGGGCGACGCCGGGGCCGACGATCGGCGCCGGGGCGGGCGGGCCGGCCGCCCAGTCCAGGAGCCCGCCGTCGTGCGCCACGCCGTCCCCCGCCAGCGTCGCGGCGACGTGGGTGCCGTGGCCTCCGCCGGAGGTCGACGGGCAGTCCATCGGGTTGCGGTCCGGGCGGGGCGTGCGACGGGCCGGCGTCGACGAACCCGCGTCGTAGGCGTCCCCGGCGAAGTCGAAGCCGCCCGCGACCCTGGCCGACGGGTACAGCTGGTCGCCGCCGGACGTCACCGCGTAGCCGGGCGGCACGACGGTGCTGGTCTGCTGGACGTTGTTGGCCGCGTCGCGGGCCACCGTCAGGTCACCGGCGCTGCCGCTGCCGCCGAACGCCCGGTGGACGTAGTCGACGCCGGTGTCGATCACGCCGACCCGGACACCGGCCCCGGTCAGGCCGCCGGCCGCGGTCGGCCAGCCGTCGGGTGCCCCGACCGCCGGGACGCTGCGCGCGTTCGCCCGTGCGTGGCGGGGGAGCGGCACGACCGCGCTGACGCCCTGGATCCGCGCGATCCGGCGGGCATCCGCGGCGCTGGCCTGGATCGCCACGCCGTTGTAGGCGCTGCGGACGCGGAACAGCTCGCGATCGACCAGGCCGCGGGCGCGGGCCGTCGACAGCA
>CAZFIQ010000120.1:1920-4279 GCA_964519185.1 uncultured Patulibacter sp. | reverse complement strand
GACAGCACGCGCTCCTGCTCCGCGACGTTGCCGGCGCGCTGGGCCCGCGCGGCCTGCGCGGCCTGACCGGGACGCGCGCCGCGACGGCCGGCGGTCACGCCGACGACGGCGGACGGCGGACCGTCGAGCCGCACCATCCAGCTGCGGGTCGACCGGTCCGCGGAAGCCGGGCGCTCGACCCGGACGTCGGCCGGAAGCGGATCGGCTGGTCGGGCGGCCGAGGCGGGCCCCGCAGCGACCACCGTGCCGACCACCGCTGCCACGGCGAGCGGCGGCGCTGGCCGGCAGCGTGGGTGCCTGATGGCGTCGAGGCTCCGGGACCAGGCAGTCAGCACGCCGACAGGGTATAGCGGCCACGCCGATGTGGAACGCCACCGGTCGTCGCCGCACCCCACGCCGCCCGGCTGTGGGACGATCGGGCCCCGAGCCCGTCGAAGCGAGGATCGATGCACCGAGCCGAGGCCCTCCAGCCGCTGTCTCACGACCACCATCAGGCGCTGTTCATCGCGATGACGATGCGTCGCGCGGACGCGGCGACGGTGAGCGACGCGGCGAGCACGTTCCTGGCCTTCTGGGAGGCCGACGGCCGTCGGCACTTCCGCGAGGAGGAGGAGATCCTGCTCCCCGCCTACGCGCCGCACGGCGACATCGAGCACCCGCTGGTAGCCAGGGCGCTGGTCGAGCACGTTGGTATCCGGGCGCAGGCTGCGGCGCTGGCGCGGTCGATGCCGGTGCCGGACGTCGACCGGGTCCGTGCACTGGGAACGGCGCTGAACGACCACGTCCGGCTCGAGGAGCGTCAGCTGTTCCCGCTGATCGAGGCCGCGCTGCCGCCGGAGGCACTCGCCGCACTCGCGGCCGAGCTCGATCACGGGGACCGACCCCGGAAGCAGTGAAGCCGCTCGGCGAACCGAGCGGCTTCTCAGGAGCCCTCTATGAGACTCGAACTCATGACCCCTTCCTTACCATGGAAGTGCTCTACCACTGAGCTAAGAGGGCGAGGTCGCGAATCTTAGCGCGAACGCCCAGACCATGAGTCGCGGGCCCGGACAGCCGGACGCCGCGCTCTCCGCGTCGGGTACCGTGCGGCGAACGGCAACCGAGGAGCTTTCGTGACGGGACTGGGTGGGACGACGAGCGGCGAGATCGAGGCGCCGATCGAGGCGGTGTGGGCGGCGATCGACGACGTCGCCGCGCTCGCCGAGTGGCAGGACGGCATCGTCTCCTGCACCCCGGTCGAGCGCGACGCGGCGGGCAACGTGATCCGGGCGGAGCTGGTGGCGGACGCGAAGGTCCGCGAGCTCCGCGTGGTCGCCCGCTTCGAGCGCTCCGCGCCGACCCGCCTGAGCTGGGCGGTCGAGAGCGGCGACGTCAAGAAGCTCGACGGATCGTGGACGCTCGAGGACCTGGGCGGCGGGCGGACCCGCGTGACCTACGAGATCGAGGTCGACCCGGGCCGCATGCTGCGGATGATGGTGCGCGGCGCGCTCGAGGACAAGATCCGCGAGCGACTGGTCGACCGGCGGCCCGGCGAGCTGGCCGCGCGGGTCGCGAGCCAGCGTTAAAGCCGGGGCCGCAGTACCCACTCCCCACCGCCAGGGTGGGGCGTGGGACCGGGTCTACTCGCCGTCGGTCACCTTGACCAGGTCGACCGCGAAGACGAGGGTCGAGTTGGCCGGCAGCTGGGGGCCCTGATCCTGCGCGCCGTAGCCCTGCTCCGGGGGCACGATCAGCAGCCGGCGGCCGCCTTCCTTCATCCCCGGGACGCCGGCCGTCCAGCCCTCGATCAGGCCGCCCTCGACCAGCGGGAACGACGTCGAGTTGGGCTCGCGCGCCCACGACGAGTCGGCGACCTGGCCGTCCCACACCTGCAGCGTGTAGCGGACCTCGATCGTGTCACCGAGCTTGGCCTCCTTGCCCGTGCCCTCGACGATGTCCTCGGACACCAGCTCCTGCGGCGGCGTTCCCGCCATCGGGATGAACTCGGGGGCGACGTCCAGGTCGGTGCCGATCCCCTCGGCGATCTGCTCGACCGTCGGCGCCGTACCGTCGCTGGCCGCGGCCCCGGCGTCGGCCTCGGTGGCCATCGTCGAGGTCGCCTCGGTGACGTCCTTGGCGGTGTTGTCGTCGCCGCAGCCGGCCACCACGAAGGCGAGCAGGACGAGCGGGACCGGAAGCAGTCGGCGCGAGAGCATGCGCGGGAGCCTAGTGCAGCATCCCCCCGCCGTGCCCTTTCGCACACATCAAGGGCTCTTAAGGGCCTGAATCCCCAGGACCGGACGGGGGCGCCGCGACCAGCTCGGCGAACAGCCGGTCGAGCGTGGCCGCGGGGTCGCCGCAGGTGCCGGTGTGGACCGGC
>CAZFIQ010000120.1:0-1910 GCA_964519185.1 uncultured Patulibacter sp. | reverse complement strand
GGCGATCCAGCCGAACCGGTCGGAGCGGTCGAGCGCGGCCACGGCGCCCGCCGCGGGGTCTCCCGCGGCGATGCGGCGGATGCCGTCGAGGTGCGCCTCCAGGGCGTCCAGGTCGAGGCTCGGGTCAAGCGCCCGCAGGCGCGCGCGGTCGACGCTCACGCGGACGCCGAGGAAGCGGTGACGGCGAGCGTGCAGGGCGACGCCGACGTTCATCGCCTCGCCGCGGGTCAGCGACGGCACGACCCGCAGGACGGCGTACTGGAAGACCTCGTCGGCGCCGGTCGGCCGATCGTCAGGCGGTCCGGGCACGCTCCGCCTCCTCCACGAACGCCCGCTCCCCCGTGACACGCGCCGCGAGGTCCGCGACCATCAGCGCCGCGGCGTCGTCGTCGAGCCAGTCGCCGGGCACCAGAGCGACGATCCGGCGCAGCAGCGGCTCGTCGACGTGCCGCGCCAGCCGGGCGTCGGCGGCGGCGATCGACCCGGCGCGCGGCAGCAGCACGTGGTCGCGGATCGCGGCGAACCGGCCCTGGGCCCGGGCCGGGTCGAGGCCGGCGTGCTGGCGGTAGAGCGCGGCGCCGTGGTCGATCAGCCAGAGCCGGCCGTGCCAGGTCAGCAGGTTGGGGTTGCGCGGCGTACGGTCGACGTTCTCGCAGAGGGCGTCGATCCAGACGATCGCCGCCGCCAGCTCGGGCGTCGGCTGCGGGCCGGAGGCCGCGCTGTACGGCAGCGCCCGCGGCAGGAAATCCATCCCGACGTTGCGGCCCGCACTGGCCGCGAGGGGGTCCTGGATCTCCGGATCGGGCTCGGCCTGCGACAGCTCGATCGGCAGGTCGAGCAGCACCAGCTCGGGCATCCGCAGGTCCAGCTCCGGCTCCGCCACGGCGAGCGCCCGCACCAGCTCGCCGACGACCAGCTCGGCGACCAGCGCCTTCGTCCCCTGCGCCGCGCCGGCCAGCTTGACGACGTAGAGCCCGTCGTCGTCCGCCTCGACCAGCGCGGGCACCGAGCCGCCCTCGCGGAGCGGCGTGACGTAGCGGATGGCACGGACCGTGCGGAGCACCCGCCGAGCGTACGCCAACGGAGCGAGCGGACGCGCAGAGGGCGGGCGCGTCGCGGGGTGATGCGGATTTCGCCGGCCTGGCGGGCGCGATCCGCATCAGCGGGGAGGGTGGGCGCACGCGCGGCGGGGTGATGCGGATTTCGCCGGCCTGATGGGCGCGATCCGCATCAGCCGGAAGGGTGGGCGCACGCGCGGCGGGGTGATGCGGATTTCGCCGGCCTGATGGGCGCGATCCGCATCAGCGGGGAGGGTGGGGAGAACGACGAAGGCCCCGGCGGACGCCGGGGCCTTCGGTCAGTGGGGGGAGCAGGATTCGAACCTGCGTAGGCAGAGCCAACGGGTTTACAGCCCGTCTCCTTTAACCACTCGGACATCCCCCCGAGCGGCGACGAATCCTAGCGATGCGGCGCCGTTCGTGCCGCCTCGCCGCGACGCCGACGCCGCGCACCGCCCAGCGCGATCCCGCGCTAAGGACCCACCGCGAACGACGGACCGGGTCGAAACCCGGTCCGTGTCGTCCTCTCTCTCCTCGTGGGTGCGCGTCGCGGGCCGCCGCCCGCGCGTCGCGCGGCGCTACACGGCGTCGCGGAGACGCTGCGACTCCGGCAGCGACTCCAGCTTCTTCAGCGTGTGGCTCTCGATCTGGCGGATCCGCTCGCGGGTGACGTCGAACGCGCGGCCGACCTCCTCCAGGGTGCTCGGGCGGTCGCCGGAGAGGCCGAAGCGCATCTCGATGACCTCGCGCTCGCGCTGCGGGAGGGTCGAGAGGGCGCGGCGGACGTGCTCCTTGCGGAGCTGCTCGCTGGTCATCTCGAAGGGCGACTCGGCGTCCTTGTCCTCGACGAAG
>CAZFIQ010000119.1:0-7949 GCA_964519185.1 uncultured Patulibacter sp. | reverse complement strand
GGACCGCCAGCTCCGGCCGCTGCTCGCGGGCCGCGATCGCCGCCCGCAGGCCCTCGTCGGTGAAGGTCGGCGGCAGCCGCACGTCGACGATCGCCAGGTCGGGATCGTGGGCGGCCACGATCCGGCGCAGCCCTTCGCCGTCCTCCGCCTGGGCGACGACCTCGATCTCGTTCTCGCGCAGCAGCGCGACGATGCCCTCCCGCAGCAGGGCGTGGTCCTCGGCGATCACGACGCGCATGGCAGCTCCGCGTGGATGGTGGTCCCGCCGGCCGGCGGGCTGTCGATGGTCAGGGTCCCGTCGAGCGCCTCGACCCGGCTGCGCAGCCCGCTCAGTCCGCCGCCGGTCGCCACCGCGCCCCCACGACCGTCGTCGCGGACGGTCACCCGCAGTCGCCCGCCGGCGACGTCGAGCCGCACGGACGCCGTCGCGCCCGGGCTGTGCTTGACCACGTTGGTGAGCGATTCGGCGACCACGAAGTAAGCCGCGGATTCCACCACCGGCAGCGGACGGTCCGCCAGGCTCGACTCGACGACGACCGGCATCGGCGAGCGCCGCGCCAGCGCCTCCGCAGCCGCGGTCAGCCCCCGGTCGGCCAGCACCGGCGGGGCGATCCCGCGCGCCAGGTCGCGCAGCTCGGCGATCGCCGCGGACGCCTCCTGGCGAGCCTGCCGGACCAGCTCCAGGGTCGCCGGGTCGTCCTGCGCCGCGAGCCGCCGCTCCGCTCGTCCGAGCTGCATGCTCAGCGCGACCAGCCGCGCCTGGGCGCCGTCGTGGAGGTCGCGCTCGATCCGCCGCAGCTCGGCGGCCTGGGCGTCCAGCGCGCCGCTGCGGGTGCGGGTCAGCACGTCGACCCGCTCGGCCAGCTCGCGACGCGTACCCGGCAGCAGGCCGCGGTAGCGGAAGACCGCCAGCACGGCGAAGACGAAGCCCAGTCCGGCGAGCGGCAGCAGCGGCCAGAAGCGCCCCTGCCCGCCGAGCGCCCAGACGCCGACGACGATCGCACCGGCCAGCACGCAGAGCGCCATCGCGGCCCGGTAGACAGCCGCGGCGCCGCCCGGCTCGCGGGCCGCGAGCACCCGGATCACGTCGAGCGCGATCGAGATCGCCAGACCGAACCACACCCAGCGTGGCCAGAACGGCGCGGATCCGGCTCTCCACCAGACGATCGTCACGAGCCCGCCGAGCAGCACGGCGATCAGGACGTGCACGGTGATCCGCGGGTCGCGGTCCTCGGCGGGGGCGAGATGCGGGGCGGCAGCGGACATCGCGTCGACGTCGGCACGTTATCGCCACCCCTCCGCAGGGGCTCCCCGGCCCCGGCCCCGGACCGGTGTGCGGTTCACGCCCCGATCGGGGGTGAACCGCACACCGGTGGCGCGTGGGGCGCGCCGAGGCGGCTGATAGCTTGCCGGCATGCCCGACCTTCCCCCGGCCGAGCATCCTCCCCGCGACCCTGCCGCGGTCCACGTCGACGGCCTGGTCAAGCGCTATGGCGACGTCGAGGCGGTCCGCGGGATCAGCTTCTCGGTCGCCCCCGGAGAGGTGTTCGGCCTGCTCGGCCACAACGGTGCCGGCAAGACCACGACGATCCGGATGCTGACCGGACGGACCCCGCCGAGCGCCGGCAGCGCATCGGTCGGCGGCCACGACGTGGTCACCGACCGCGAGGCCGCCCGCTCCGTCCTGAACCTGGTGTTCGAGGACCAGAACCTCTACGAACGGCTGACCGGCCGCGACAACCTGAAGCTCTTCGGCGACCTCTACGGCGCGCCGCCGGAGCGCACCGAGGAGCTGCTGAAGCGGGTCGGGATCGCCGACGCCGCCGACCGCAAGGTCAAGACCTACTCGACCGGGATGAAGCAGCGGCTGCTGCTGGCCCGCGGGCTGATCAACGACCCGCGGGTGCTGTTCCTCGACGAGCCGACGCGCGGGCTGGACCCGATGTCCGCCCGCAACCTGCGCGGGATCGTCCGCGAGCTGAGCGAGGGCGGAACGACGGTCGTCCTGACCACCCACGACATGACCGAGGCCGACGAGCTCTGCCAGCGCGTCGCGTTCCTCTCCGAGGGGCGGATCATCGCGCTCGACACCCCGCGCGAGCTGAAGCTCAGCGTCGCCCGCGAGAGCCACGACGGCGAGCCCCACCGGATGCACGCCCGGGTGCTGCTCGACGACCGCAGCGAGCACGCGATCGCGCTCGACGACCCCGCCGAGCGGGCGCGCCTGAGCGGCTGGATCGACGGCGGCCGGGTCGTCACGCTCCACAGCGACGAGCCGTCGCTGGCCGACGTCTTCGTCGCGCTCGCCGGCCGCAGCCTGGACGACGACCGCGAGGAGGTGGCCCGATGAGCCTGCGCCGCATCTGGACGATCCTGCGCAAGGATCTCTCGGACGCGATCCGCGACGGACGCGTGCTCGCGATCATCATCGTGCCGATCGCGCTCGGCCTGCTCTACTCGGTGATCTACCCCGACCAGGAGCCGCGGCCGACCGCCGACGTCGTGGTCGTCGGGTCCTCCGCCGACGCCCAGCGCGTCGCCGAGGCGCTGCCGGAGGACGTCTCGTCGGCGATCGAGCTGACCGTCACCCGCGAGCCGGACGAGGCGCCCGCCCGCACGGCGGTCGAGGACGAGGACGTCGACCTGGCGGTGGTCGTCCCCGACGGGCTGCTCGGCGAGGCCCAGAGCGGCCGCGGTCCGCCGCTGCGGGTGCTGATCGGGCCCGAGCCGTCGCCGACCACCCAGGCCCTCGTGCAGCTGCTGCCGACGACCGTCGGCGGTCTGGCCGACCGGGCCCCGGCGGCCCAGGTCGAGGTCGAGCCGGTCGCGCCGTCGAGCCCGTCCGCGTTCAACGCGGTCGGCATGCGCAACTACTTCGTGCTGGCGGCGATCGTGATGGTGATCGGCTTCATCGGCATGCTCGCCACGCCGATCATCCTGGCCGAGGAGATCGAGAAGCGGACGATCGAGGCGCTGCTGCTGGCCGCCCGCGGCCCGGAGGTGCTGGCCGCCAAGGCGCTGGTCGGGATCGCCTACTCGATCGTCGCGACGGCGCTGACGGTGGCGGTCACGCGATTGCCGATCGAGGACGTGGGCATGTTCCTGCTCGGCGCCCTCGGCACCGTCGTCTCGATCGTCGGACTGGGGCTCTGCTTCGGCTACCTGGTGCGCAGCGCGGACAAGCTCAACACCTGGGGCTGGGTCCTGCTGATGCCGTTCCTGATCCCGGCGTTCGTCGTCGCGATCCCGATGGCGCCGTGGCTGGACGTGATCGTCCAGGCGCTGCCGACCGCGCAGGGGATGCGGCTGATGTCCGACGGCGTGGCCGGCGAGGCGGTCTTCGGCGGCGTCGGGATCGCGTTGCTGGTGTTCGCGGTCTGGGGCGGCGGCGGGTTGCTGCTGCTCGGCCGGCTGCTGCAGACGCGCGGGTCCTAAGACGACCGGTCGTCGTTCGGCGCCCGCGGGGCGTCGTTCGGCGCCCGGTCGTCGTTGGGCGGTGCCGCTTAGGTCCTTAGCCGCGCCCGTGCGGCTGCTCCCAGTCGATGATCGGCCCCTGCGGGATGATCCGCGTGGGGTTGATCGACGGGTGGGTCGCGTAGTAGTGCCGCTTGATGTGGTCGAAGCTGACCGTCTCGCGGACCCCCGGCTGCTGGTAGAGGTCGCGGTTGTAGCCCCACAGGTTGGGGTAGTCCTCGATCCGCCGCAGGTTGCACTTGAAGTGCCCGACGTAGACCGGGTCGAAGCGCAGCAGGGTCATCAGCAGCCGCCAGTCGGCCTCGGTGATCCGGTCGCCGGTCAGGTAGCGCCGCTCGGCGAGGATCCCCTCCACCCGGTCGAGCGCGCCGAACAGCTCGAGCACCGCCGCGTCGTAGGCCTCCTGCGAGGTCGCGAACCCGGAGCGGTAGACCCCGTTGTTGATCTGCGGGTAGATCCAGTCGTTCAGCGCGTCGATCTGGTCGCGCAGATCCTCCGGGTAGTAGTCGCGCTCGGGGTGCTCGGCGACCGCGTCGAACGCGCTCCCCAGCATCCGCATGACCTCGGAGGACTCGTTGTTGACGATCCGCTCGGTCCGCGTGTCCCACAGGACGGGCACGGTCACGCGGCCGTCGAAGGCGGGATCGGTCGTGCGGTAGGCCTCGGAGAGGAAGCTCCAGCCGTGCAGCGGGTCGGCCTCGCCGGGCGGCTCGGCGTCGCCGGCGCGGAACGCCCAGCCGTCGTCGTCGCGGTAGGGGTCGACGATCGTCAGGCCGATCGCGTGCTCGAGGCCCTTCAGCTTGCGGTAGAGGATCGCGCGCGACGCCCACGGGCAGGCCAGCGAGGCGTACAGGTGGTAGCGCCCGGCCTCCGCCGCGAAGCCACTCGACCCGTCGGCCGTGACCCAGTCGCGGAAGACGCTGGTCTGCCGCTGGAAGGCCCCGTCGGACGACATCTCGCGGCTCCAGCTGCCGGCAGATCCCCGGCTCTCGCTGCACTCGCTGCTCATCGCCCGGCCCTGACGTGGTTGTCCATGCAATCAGCCTACGGCATCGTCGTCTCGGGTCCGGTCGGGGGGCCCGCGGGGGTCGGTGCCCGTGGGGTCTCCGCCCGGGTCGTCCGCGGCGGATTGCGGATCCCGGCCAGGCCGATCGCCCCGCCGAGCAGCAGCAGCGCCGCCGCGCCGGCCATCGCCAGGCGGTGCCCCTCGACCGCCGCGTCGCGCGCCGCGGCGGCCACCACCGCGGCGTCGGCGGCCGGCACCCCGTCCAGATCGGGCGCGGCGAACGGACTGTCGCGGACCTCGGCGACCGCGGCCCGCGCGGACGCGCTCAGCTCCGTCCCGGCGACGCGCTCGTCGACGCCGGACGCGAAGCTGCCCGCCACCGCCACGCCGACCGCCGCGATCCCCAGCAGCCCGGCGATCCGCGCGATCGCGTTGTTGACCCCCGACGCCGCCCCCGCGTTGTCGCGGTCGGCGTCGGCCAGCACGGTCGCGGTCAGCGGCGCGACGGTGACCGCCAGGCCCAGGCCGAAGAGCGTGATCGCGGGCAGCAGGTCGGTCAGGTAGTCGACGTCGGCGTCGACCCGCAGGAGCAGCAGCAGGCCCGCGCCGGAGATCAGCGGGCCGACGCCCATGAACCAGCGCGGACCGTGGCGATCTGCCAGTCCGCCGAACCAGCCGGCCGCGACGAGCATCACGATCGTCACCGGCAGCATCGTCGCCCCCGCCTCCAGCGCGTCCCAGCCGGCGGTCTGCTGGAGGAAGATCACCAGGTAGAACGTGACCAGCGCCAGGCCGGCGTAGACGAGCAGCGTCTCGACGTTGCCGGCCACGAAGTTGCGTCGCCGGAACAGCTTCAGCGGCAGCATCGGGTCGGACGTCCGGCGCTCGTGGAGCACGAACGCGACGAGGATCGCGGCCCCGCCGAGCAGCCCGCCGAGCACCGTCGGCGCGCCCCAGCCGGAGAGCGGCTGCTGGATCAGCGCGAAGGTCACCCCGCCCAGCCCGACCGCGCAGAGCGCCGCCCCCAGCAGGTCGAGACGCCGCATCCGCCGCCCGGATCCGGCGGGCACCACGCGGACGATCAGCCAGGCGGTCAGCAGCACCAGCGGCACGTTGATCAGGAAGATCCAGTGCCACGACGCGACGTCGACCAGCCAGCCGCCGCGCAACGGCCCACCGGCTGCGCCGAGCCCCGCCCACGCGGTCCACCGCCCGATCGCGCGGCTGCGCTCGTCGGGGCCGAAGGTCGACACGATCACCGCCAGCGCGGCCGGCGTCAGCAGCGCGCCCGCGACCCCCTGCAGCGCCCGCCCGACGACCAGCACCTCGATCGTCGGGGCCAGCGCGCAGAGCACCGAGGTGACGCCGAAGCCGATCACCCCGAGCAGGAAGATCCGCCGCTCGCCGAAGACGTCCCCCAGCGACCCGGCCACCATCAGCAGCGATCCGAGCGTCAGCAGGTACGCGTTGGCGGTCCACTGCTGACCGGCCAGCCCGCCGCCGAGCTGCTCGCGGATCTGCGGCAGCGCAACGGTCACGGCCGACCCGTCGACCATCACGATCGTCGACCCGAGGATGCAGGCCAGAAGCGTCAGCCGCTTGGTGCGAGCGTCGATCGGCGTCATCCTGCGCCCGGTGCCCGTTCCGGGGCTCCAACGAACGCCGGACGACCGATCGGCATCATCCGTCGTCGGACGGCGGCTCGGAGCCCGCTGCCCGCCGGACGTACCCCGGGCACGCGACGACGGGCATCCGCGGGTACCGCGGGAAGCGGTCGTCGTGCTTGGAGCGCCCGCAGAGCGAGAACCGTGACCCGCGCGTGTTGCCGACCACGCGCTGGTGGACGCAGTCGTCGCAGAGGCCGAAGGGGAGCGCCACGGAGCCCAGTATGGCGCGGCGCGCGGGCCGGGCGTCGCCGGCCGCCCCGCCTGGACTCCACCGCCCCTTGACCTAAAGCTCACTTGAGCTTCTAGTCTTCGCCGAACCGATGAACCCCGCCCCCGCCCGCCCGATCGACGCCGCCATCGGCCCGCGTGCGCCGCGGCGTAGACTCGGGTCGGTGGGAACGTTCCGTCGGCTGCTCGGATTTCTGCGGCCGTACCGCCGCCTGTGGATCGTCAGCTTCGTGCTCGCCCTGCTGGCGATGGGCGCCACGGTCCTCAGCCCGTGGCTGATCGGCCGGGCGATCGACCGGATCGAGGCCGGCGACCGCGCGGGCCTGGTCACGCTGACGATCGCGATCGCGCTCTTCGGCCTGGGCCGGATGGTCCTGACGATCGGCCGGCGGCTGGTCGCCGGCCGGGTCTCGCTCGGCGTCGAGCTCGACCTGCGCCAGCGGCTCTACGACCACCTGCAGCTGCTCGACATGGGCTTCTTCGACCGCTGGCAGACCGGCCAGCTGATGTCGCGGGCGACCGTCGACCTGAGCGCCGTGCGGTTCTTCCTGGGCTACGGCGTGGTCTTCGTCGTCCAGGCGCTGCTGACGATCGTGCTGGCCGCGATCGCCATGCTGATCCAGCAGCCGCTGCTGGCGCTGCTCGCGCTGCTGCCCGCCCCGCTGATCATCGTCGTCGGCTACATGTACGGCACCCGCGGTCGTCCGGCCCAGCAGGACGCGCAGCAGGCGGTCGCCGAGCTGACCGCGGTCGCCGAGGAGTCGATCACCGGGATCCGGGTGGTCAAGGCGTTCGCCGCCGAACAGCGCCGCCAGGTGGCCTTCACGCGGGCGGTCGAGCACGCCTTCGGCAAGCAGCTGCGGGCGGTCCGGATCGACGCCGGGTTCCAGCCCTTCATGCAGTTCCTGCCGCAGCTGAGCCTGGCGATCGTGCTGCTGGTCGGCGGCCGGATGGTGGTCGACGGCACGCTCACGATCGGCGCCTTCACCGCCTTCTTCGTCTACGTGATGATGCTGGTCCAGCCGCTGCGCTCGCTCGGCGTGATGCTCGGGCTCGGGCAGCGCGCCGCCGCCTCCGGCGCGCGGCTGTTCCAGGTCCTCGACCGCAGTCCCGCGATCGCCGCGCCGCCGGCCGACCGGCGCCGCGAGCTGCCCGCGGCGCGGGACACGCCGTCCGGGGCGATCGGGGCGATCCGCTTCGACGACGTCTCGCTGCGCTACCCCGACCAGCCGCGACCGGCGCTCGACCGGGTCTCGCTGGAGATCGCCGCCGGCGAGCGGGTCGCGATCGTCGGCGAGACCGGCTCCGGCAAGACCGCGCTGGTCCAACTGCTGCCGCGGCTCTACGACCCGACCGGCGGCCGCGTGCTGATCGACGGGATCGACCTGCGGGACCTCGATCCGACGGCGCTGCGCCACGAGATCGCCGTGATCGACGACGACCCGTTCCTGTTCACCGCGACGATCGCGGAGAACATCGCCTACGCCGCGCCGGGCGCCCAGCGCGAGGAGATCGAGCGGGCGGCCGAGCAGGCGGAGGCCGCGGAGTTCGTCGCCGCGCTGCCCGACGGCTAC
>CAZFIQ010000118.1:4615-8077 GCA_964519185.1 uncultured Patulibacter sp. | reverse complement strand
GACTGGTTGTCTGACTGAGGGTTCGGATCGTGATCCTGCGATGAGTCAGCGGCCGCCGTGGGCGGCCGATCATTCTGAAACAGGTCCTTAGGCCCTTCGGCGCAACCTGCTGCAAGCGGCGACGATCGCAGCGCGCGTGGCCTCCTAAAGGACAGGTCCTAAGCTCGCGCGTCGATCACCGGTACGTCGTAGGCCGCGATGCGCTCGTCGGCCGTGACCACGATCAGGCCCTCGGAGATCGCCTGGGCGACCAACAGGCGATCGAACGGGTCGCGATGGTGGAGGGGGAGATCGGCGATCCGTAGGCCGTGCTCGCCGCTGAGCCCGAGGATCCGGACACCCGACGCCGTGATCCGGTCGTGGAGCTCGGGCGGCACGGTGAGCTTGCCGATCGACACCTTGACTCCGATCTCGGCGAACGAGACGACGCTCATCCGCAGCTCGCTGGCTGATGCGACCGCGCGCCGGGCTTGCGGACCGAGGTCTCGCAGACCGGACAGCTGCCAGAGCACGACGTGGGTATCCAGCAGGAGCTTCATGCGTCCCCGCCGAACAGCTCATCGATCTCGGCGTCCGTCAGCTCGAAGTCGTCACCGATCGTGATCCTGTCGGCGAGCGTTCCGCGGGCCCCGAGAAACGTCGCTCCGGGGCCGGCCGGCTCGATCGGCACGAGACGCGCGACCGGGACGCCGTTGCGCGCGATCTCGACGTCCTCTCCGGCCTCCACCCGCGCCAGCAGTCGGGAGAGGTCGGTCTTGGCCTGCCCCACGTTGACGCGCATGTGGACACCGTAGCGCAGATTGGTCAAGCTTGACCAAGGAGGCCTCCGCTGCGGGGCCTGGGGCACGACGATCATCACCCGAGCAGACTCCCTCCGATCGATGTGCGGTTTCGAGGGGCAGAGTGCGCGGACGGCGCACCGATTCTGCGGGCAATCGTCGGGAGGGCGGGCCGGCGGACGCGCCACCCGCCGCCGCTCAGGCGGCCGCGGCCGCGGCCGCCACCGCCAGCTGGTCGGCGCGGTCGTTGAACGCCTTGTGGGCGTGCTCGTCGCCCGTCTCGTGGCCACGGACCCAGTGCCAGCGGACCTGGGCGTGGCGCTTGATCTCCTCGTCCAGGGCCACGACCAGGTCCTGGTTCTTGACCGGGCTGCCCGACGCGGTCTTCCAGCCCTTGCGCTTCCAGCCGTCGATCCACTGGGTCATCGAGTTCAGCATCAGCTGCGAGTCGGTGACGATGCAGATCACGCTGCCGTCGGGCAGCGACCGCATGCCCTCGAGCGCGGCGGTGTACTCCATCCGGTTGTTCGTCGTCGCCGGGTCGCCGCCCGACAGCTCGGTCGCGGGTGCCGGCTCGAGGGGCGTACCGTCGGCGGCGACCGTCGGCGGCACCACGATCGCGGCCCAGCCGCCGGGCCCCGGGTTGCCCTTGCACGCCCCGTCGGTCCAGATCAGCGTCTCGCCGGGCTGCTGCTCGACGGGGGTCTCGCCGATCTTGCGGGCGGGGCGGCGGCGACGGGCGGGGGGCATCGCGGAGAGGATACGGCGCTCGCCGTCAGCCAGCCGCGCGACGACCAAGTGCGATCGTGGGGGCCATACGGCCCCGATCGCACCCGGCACGCAAAGAGAGGCGGACGATCGCCGCTGCGTGCGATTCGGGCCTTCGCAGCGCCCCGATCGCACGCACCCCGCGTCCGCCGCTCAGAGGAACGCCTTGCCGTCACCCCGGTAGGTCGGCACCTCGTCGACCACCGCGTCGCCCGACACCAGGTACAGGCGGTCGAAGCGCTCGCACAGCTCGCCCGCCTTGGTGTGCCGGAACCAGACGCGGTCGCCGATCGCCAGCGCGTCGGCGGCCGGGCCCAGCAGCGGCGTCTGCGCCTCGCCCGCGCCCTCCTGGGGGTCGAGCCGGAGGCCCTCCGGATACCAGGGGCGCGGCAGCCGGTCGGGGCCGGCGGCGCCGGACGCGACGTAGCCGCCGCCCAACGCCGTCGCCACGCCCGGTCCCGGCCGGCGGACCACCGGGACGGCGAAGAACGCCGCCGGTGACGGCGTGAACCGCGAGTAGCTGTCGAACAGCGCCGGGGCGAGCAACCCGGAGCCGGCCGCGACCTCGGTCACGGCGGGCTCGCCGGCCGACGACTCGAGGCTGCCGGTGCCGCCCGCGTTGACGAACCCCAGCGGTCCGGCGACCCGCTCGACCGCGGCGACGGCGCGCGCCCGGCGACGGCGCAGCTCCGCCCGCGACGCCGCCTGCATCGCCTGCACCGCGCGACCGTACCCGGGGCGCCCCGGAGGACGATCGCCGACCCCGGCGATCTGCGCCTCGTAGGCCATCACGCCGGCCAACCGCAGCTCCGGGCGGCGGACGACCTCGCGGGCCAGCGCGGCCAGCTGCTCCGGCGCGTGCAGCGGACTGCGCCGTGCTCCGATTCGCACCCGGCCCCCCAGCAGCCGCAGGCCCGCGTCGAGCTCCAGGCCAACCGCGACCGGGTGGTGGGCGCTGGCGCCCGCGGAGCGGATCGCGTCGAGCTGGACGACGTCGTCGACCATCACCGTGATCGAACGGCCGCGGCCGGCGACGTGCTCGCGGACCGTCCACTCCGCGAGCTCCAGCAGCGCCTGGCGATCGACGGTCGGGTACGCCACGACGATGTCGTCGAACCCGTCCTCCGCGAGCCAGAGCGCCTCGGGCAGCGTCAGCGCCAGGATGCCGTGGAAGGCGTCGTCGTTGGGGCCGGCGAAGGTCCGGTGGAGCAACGCGCGGCAGCGGACCGACTTGCTGGCGACCCGGATCGTGGTGCGCGCCGGATCGCCGGCCCCGGTCGAGCTGCGTCGCGGTGGCCGGTCGTTGAGCACGACCCGGCGGACCAGGTCCGCGCGGTTGCGATCGAACGCGTCCAGGTCGACCACCGCGAACGGCGCGTCGAGCTGCTCGGTCGCCCGCTCCAGCCGCTCGTGCTGATCGCCGGGCGGGGATCCGTCGCGACCGGTCACGCCGCCGCCCGCGCCGTCGTCGGCGAGCCGAGCACCCGCTCCGTGTACGGGTTGGCGAACCGTCCCTCGGGATCGAGACGCCGGCGGACGGCCTGGAACCGCTCCCACTCTGGGTAGCGCGCGGCGAGCGTCTCGGCGGTCTGGAAGTGCCGCTTGCCCCAGTGCGGTCGTCCGCCGTAGCCGTCGGCGATCGCCTCCACCGCGCGGAAGTACGGATCCCACGGCATGTCGCGGAAGACGTGGACGGCGAGGTACGCCGTATCGCGGCCGTGGGCGGGGGAGAGCAGGGCATCGTCGCCCGCGACGAACCGCATCTCGATCGGGAAGTTGATCGCCAGCCGGCGGCGCTCGATCGTGGCCAGGATCTCGCGCAGGGCCGGCTCGGCGGCGGCGCGGGGCAGCGCGTACTCCATCTCGACGAAGCGGACGTGCCGCGGGCTGGCGAAGACCCGGTCCGAGCGGTCGG
>CAZFIQ010000118.1:0-4605 GCA_964519185.1 uncultured Patulibacter sp. | reverse complement strand
GACCAGCGTCCGGACCGACCGCTCGGACCGGACGCTGGTCCCGGCCAGTCGCATGACGCCGCGGTTGAGGCGCGGGATCGCCGGCGGCAGCGCCCGCCCGAGCTCGCTGATCGTGCGCAGCGCCGCGGTCTCCATCAGCCCCTGGCGGAGCAACGTGCGCAGCCGCCCGGGCGGGGCGGGCGGCCCGTCGACGACGTCGTTGGTGCGGGTCAGCGCTCGGGACGCGTAGGGGAAGGCGTACAGCTCGAAGTGCCGATGGTCGGCGTTGCGCTCGTCGAGCGTCGCGAGCACCGCTTCGAGCGGCTCCGTGGTGTCGACGCCGTGCAGCACGTACGCCGGCACGCACTGGAGGGTGACCGCGGTGACGATGCCGAGCGCGCCGACCGACACCCGCGCCGCCCGCAGGCCATCGGGGTCGTCCTCCGCGGTCAGCTCGACCACGCTGCCGTCGCCGGTGACCAGCTCGATCGCCCGCACCTGCGACGAGATGTTGCGGAGGCGCGCGCCCGTTCCGTGGGTGCCGGTCGCGATCGCCCCCGCGATCGTCTGGCGGTCGATGTCGCCCAGGTTCTCCATCGCCAGGCCGAGCGCGTCGAGCACGCCGGAGAGCCGCTGGATCGAGATCCCGGCCTCGACACGGACCCGGCCGCGCTCCAGGTCGACGGCGAGCACGCGGTCCATCGCGGCGATGTCGACCAGGACCCCGGAGGTCAGCGCGATCGACGTGAACGAATGGCCGCTGCCCACCGCCTTGACCGGCAGGTCGTCCGCGGCGGCCGCGACGACGGCGTCCTGGACCTGCGCGGTCGAGCGGGCGCGGACGATCCGCGCGGGGGTGCAGCGCTGCTCCCCCGACCAGTTCCGCCAGCTGCCGTCGCGCGTCATCCCGAATGCTCTCCCGTCGTCTCGTCCCCGGACTCCGCCCCGGGGACCTCCGGCAAGGCTACGGCGCGCGACGCCTCGGCGGGAACTTGCTACCGCGAGTCGGCCCGGCAGCGGTAGACGAGGGTCTCGTCGCCGCCCTCGCCGTTGCGGGTCGCCTCCGCGTCGATCTCGTAGACCAGGTGGTCGGGAGCGTCGGGCAAGTCGATCAGCAGCCGAGCGAAGAAGCTCTCGTCAGGACCCGGCATCTGCACGTACGGCAGTCGGTGGGCCAGCAGGTGGACCTCGCCGTCGAGCGGGCCGCCGACGAAGCGGGCGTTGACGGGATCGGGCGCAACCACCCGGCGATTCTCACACGGCGCACCGCCCGCGCGTCGGGCGGCCCGCCCCGCGGAGCCACGGTCCGCTCAGGCGGCGCGCCAGAGCCCGTCGGCACCGCGCGGGGTGCGGGTCGCCCGGCCCTCGCCCGCCAGCGTCAGGAGCTGCCCGCGGGCGTCGTCGACGTCCGGGTCGGCGAGCCCGCGCGCCGTGATCGCGGCCACCTCCTGGGTGGTCAGACCGTGGGGGAAGGCCGCCAGCAGTTCGCGCAGGTCGTCAGGGGCCTCCGCCTTGCGCAGCGTCGGATCGAGGTTGGCGACCAGCGCGTCGTAGACCGCGATCGACTGGAACCCGCCGGCCTCCAGCGTCCGGCCGTCCTCGGCGCGCAGGACCAGGCTCGGCGCCGAGTAGCGCGCGACCCCGTCGTCGACGCCGCCCTTGCCTTGTGCCTCGGTCGGCGAACCCGCCGCGCTCCGCGCCTCCGCCTTGTCCTGCTGGTACGCGGCCTCGTTGTCGGCGTCGTCGAGCTGGTCCAGGACGGCGTCGACGTCGAGCCCGGCCACCGTCGCCAGAGCGCGACGGAGGTCGTCGTCGCGGTCGACCTGGGCGTCGTCGCAGAAGACCGCGAACTGCAGCGCCCGCAGCACGTTCCAGACGAGCTCCGGCTGCGTCCGGCGGGTCGCGACGATCGCCCGGCAGGCTCGTCCCGAGGTCGCGTGGCGATCGCGCGGACCGACGCTGGCCGGCATGCCGAAGCGCGCGCTGAGCTGCGCCGAGAAGCTCGCGGCGACCGACGGCGTGAAGCTCCCGCGGTCGCGCGGCTCGGCGCTCGCCTCGGACAGGCCGATCGTCACGACCCGCCACCGGAGGTGGTCGGCGTAGCGCCACCGGAGGGCGGTGACGTCGGGGGTGGCGTTGTAGCCAAACGGGCAGACCGGGTCGATGTAGAAGGTGGCGTCGAGCGGCATGGCAGACCTCGGGAGGCGAGCGGACGAATGATCTATGACGGTCGGGGCGCTTCGCGCGGACCGCTCCGGGAGCATCGCGGATCGGCGCAGCGGAGCCGTTCTCACGGGCGATCCGCCCGATTGGTGCGACGCCCGGCGCGGTGAGCACGTACAGTCGTGCGGTGCCAGCAGATCGTCGGAAGGGTCCCGCGCGCCGGGGCGGGAACCTCGGTGGGGGACAGCGGTCGTGGCTGCTCGCGCCCCTGACGATCGTCTTCGCGGCGGTGGTCGTGGATACCGCCCAGGCGGCGACGATCGTCGGCACCCCCGGCCGCGACCGGCTGGTCGCCACCTCGCCCACCGGTGACGTGCTGGTCGGCGGGGGTGGGGCCGACACGATGATCGGTGGTCCCGGCAACGACCAGTTCTACGGGGTGCGCTCCGGCAACACGATCCGCGCGGGCGGCGGCAACAACGTCATCGAAGGCGGGACCGGCGACGACACGATCACCGCCGCGCACGGCAACAACACGATCCACGGCGGCAGTGGCCACGACCGGATCGAGGTGGGCAACGGCCACAACTACATCGACGCCGGGGGCAGCCCGACGACGGTGATCGCCGGCGACGGCAACAACGTGCTGCACACCGGAGGTGGCGGCGGCACGTACCGCCTGGGCAACGGCAACAACACGATCTACTTCGGCAGCGGACCGGCGGAGATCACCGCCGGCAGCGGAGCGAACGTCATCTACATCAACACCGGCAGCAAGCCCAAGCTGGTCGACTGCGGCGGCAATCCGGCGTCGGTGCTCTACATCAACCCGAAGAACCAGAAGGGCGGCGGCGGTCATGCGGGCGCGATCAAGCGCGGGCAGATCCGCAACTGCGCGACGATCATCGAGCAGCCGACCCCGTCCGACCCGGCGCGCGGCGTCACGCGGATCGTCCGTGGCTACGGCAGCTTCCGACTGACGGGGACGGCCGATCGCAACGACCGGTTGTTCGGCAACCACGGCTCCGGGACGATCAACGCCCGCGGCGGCAACAACGTGGTCTGGGACAACCACCTGAAGGACTCGGGGGGCCAGCGTGCCCGGCAGTCCAACACGACGATCACCGTCGGCAACGGGAACAACACGATCTTCGGCGGACGGGGTTCGGTCACGATCACCGCGGGCAAGGGCGACAACGTGATCCGCGGCGCGGAGATGTCGACGCGGATCACGACCCGCGGCGGCAACCAGGTGATCCGTCTGCGCGGGAGCGGCCGGAACACGGTGACGATCCGTGGCGGGCGTGCGTACGTGGAGACCTTCACCTCCGGCCGCGCGCCGGTGATCCGCTGCGTCGGAGGTGCCAAGGGCACCGTCGTCTGGGGCCGGGTCAAGCCGCGGACGAACTGCCGCAACCGCGCGAGCGCCTACTCGGCCAAGGGCCGCAAGTTCCAGGTCCAGGGCCTGGTCCGCGTCGCGGATTCGGTGACCGCCTTCGAGGGACGGCCGAAGCCGGGCGACAACGGCATCGGCGTGCCCCGGCCGGCGCTGGTCGGCGCGTAGCCCCTGGGGACCGGGCCCGCCGCCGGGCGGGCCACCCGCGTCAGTCGTCGTCGAGCAGGCGCCGCTTCTGGGCCTGAAACTCGTCCTCGGTCAGCGCCCCCGAGTCGCGCAGCGCGGTCAGCCGTTCCAGCCGGTCGATCAGCGGGTCGCCGGAGGACGAGCGGGCGCCGGATCGACTCCCGTCGCGGGGATCGCTGGGATCGCCGAACGGCGTCTGATCGGACGACGCCGCGCCGTCCGGGTCGCGGGGCTCCGCGTCGGGGCGGCTGCCGACCAGCCGGCGCCACGGGCTGACCGGCCCCTGCGCGAGGGCCGTGGTCGCCCACTGCTCGGGGCTGACCCCGGCGCGGGCGGCAGCGGCCTCCACCCAGCGGCGCATCCGCAGGTAGGACTCGTGGTCGAGCAGGCCGCCGCGGCGACCGAAGAGCGGACGCGAGCCGGCACCGGAGACGAGCAGCCGGTGGTACGAGACCGGGTCGAGCTCGAGGTACTGGCCCATCGTCAGGCCGGCCTCGGCGACCGTCCGGCGCACGTTCGGCAACACCTCGCGCAGGATCTGCTCCTGCTCCTCGCCGAGCGTGCGACCGGCGCGCTCGGCCTGACGCCGCAGCCGCTCGTCCACGGGATCGAGCGGCTGCCCGCCGGAGCGGTCGGGATCGTCGCGCTTGAACCAGCGAGCGGCCATCGACCGAGGGTACCTCGTCGTGGGTGAACGGCCGGGGGCGAGCCCAGAACTATCGGGGGCCGGCCGCTGTCCCCGGGGCCCTGGCGGTCGGCCTGGAGTGGACGGGATCGCGGCCCGAGACGCAAGAAGCGCCCGCTTAGCGGGCGCTTCTCGTGATGCCGGAGGAGGGACTCGAACCCCCGACACGCGGATTATGATTCCGCTGCTCTAACCG
>CAZFIQ010000117.1:2502-8307 GCA_964519185.1 uncultured Patulibacter sp. | reverse complement strand
GATGCGGGTCAGGTTGACCGTCATCGTTCGACCCTAGCGCGCGCTCGGCGGGGGCGGAAGCGGGATCCGCCGCGGCGTGCCGGGACGGGAGTTCTCGTAGACTCGTCGCTCGTGTCGACCCCGCCGCTCCGTTCGCCGTCCGCTCGCCGTGGCCCGCTGCGGTGGCTGATCGGGACGGCCGTCGCGGCCGTCGTGCTCGCCGGTTGCGGGACCTCCGACTCGGAGCCGGTCGGAGCCCGCGTGCTGGTCACCGCCGACCAGGGGACGACCCGCGTGCTCGACCGCTCCGGGGTCGAGGTCACCGACGGCGAGTCGGTGCTCGAGCTGCTCGAGCGGACCACCGAGATCACGCTCGCCGCCGACGGCACGGTGACCGCGATCGACGGCACCGAGGCGACCGACGGCCGGGCCTGGGCCTTCTGGGTCAACGGGGTCGAGATCCGCGATGGCGCACTGGAGTCGCAGGAAGGTCACCCCGACGAGCGGCAGCAGCGGACGGTCGCGACCGTCCGCGAGGCGGAGGTGAACGACGGCGACACCGTCTGGTTCGACCTGCGCCAGGACCCGCAGGTCGGGCAGCCGCGGGGGGTCGTCGGGACCTTCCCCGAGCCGTTCGTCCACGGCTACGCCGCCCGCAGCTGGCCGGTCCGGGTCGAGTGCACCGAGCCGCGCAGCGACGCGTGTCACCGCGTCCGCGACGAGCTGGTCGGCTACGGCACCCCGGCGGTGACGTCGCTGCTGCGCGCGACCGACAGCCCGAAGACCGCCCGGGTCGCGGTCGGTACGTGGAGCGAGATCCGCGTCGACCCGGCGATGCGGCTGGCGGAGCGCGGGCCGCAGGGCTCGGGCGTGTTCGCCAAGCCGGCGGCGGACGGCCGCACCATCGAGCTGCTCGACGCCGCGGGCAAGACCGTCGACACGCTCGGTCCCGGGACCGGCCTGATCTTCGCCTCGCGCTACCGCGACGAGGCCCCCAGCTGGGCGGTCACCGGCACCGACGCCGCCGGGGTCCAGGCGGCGATCGACGCGTGGAACGCCGACGTCCTGGACCGGCGCTACGCGGTCGTGATCCGCGACCAGCAGGTGATCGGGCTGCCGGTCGCCGCCCGGGCGTCGCGCTGACGCCGAGGGGTACCGCGCGTCCTCCGGGCGCGGGCGTCGGCCCCGCTCGCCGGCGAGCCTGGTGACGGCGGCGCCCGCGGCGTATAAGCTCAAAAAATGAGACCTTTGAACGGGGGTCCGGCGCCTGCCACCGTCCGCGGCTGCTGCCCGCTGGACTGCCAGGACGTCTGCTCGTGGGACGCGACGGTCGAGGACGGCGTGGCGACCAAGCTGCGCGGCGCGCGCGAGCACCCGTTCACGGCCGGCGCGCTGTGCGGCAAGGTCAACCGCTACCTCGACACCGTCTACGGCGAGGGCCGGCTGCTGCACCCGATGGTGCGCGTCGGGCCCAAGGGCGAAGGGCGGTTCGCCCGCGTCGGCTGGGACGAGGCGCTCGACCGGGTGGCCGACGGCTTCCGGCGCGCGATCGACGAGCACGGCCCCGAGTCGCTGCTGCCGTACTACTCCGGGGGCACGATGGGCCTCGTCCAGGGGGTGACGATGCCGATGCGGCTCTTCGGAGCGCTCGGCGCGTCCCGCCTGGGCCTCACGATCTGCAGCTCCGGGGCCCAGGCGGCGTTGGAGATGACGATGGGCGGATTCGTCGGCCCCGACCCCGAGGACCTCGTCCACGCCGGCCTCGTCCTGCTGTGGGGCGTCAACCCGATCTCGTCGAACGTCCACTCGTGGAAGTTCTTCAACGAGGCGCGCCGCCGAGGCGCACGGATCGTGGCGATCGATCCGCTCCGCTCCGACACGGCCGAGCGCTGCGACGAGCACATCGCGCCGCTGCCCGGGACCGACGGCGCCCTCGCGCTCGGCGTGATGCACCACGTGCGGGCGACCGGCCGCGCCGACCTCGACTGGCTGGGGCGGCACACCACCGGCTGGGAGGCGTTCGCGCGGCGGCTGGACGAGTGGACGCCCGAGCGCGCGGCCGCCGTCTGCGGGCTGCCGACGGAGACCGTGGTCGGGCTGGCCGAGCGGGTGGCCACGACGCGGCCGACGGCGATCCGGCTCGGGCTCGGCCTGCAGCGCCACGGCGGAGCGGCCGCCGCGGTCCGGGCGATCTCCGCGATCCCGGCGGTCACCGGGGACTGGCGCCACCTCGGCGGCGGCGTCGTCTGCGCGGTCCACGGCCACTCGCCGCTGCAACGGCAGGCGGCGATGGTGCCGCCGGACCTGGCACGGCCGGCGGCGCGCACGGTCAACATGTCGCGGCTGGCCGAGGCGTTGACGGAGCTCGACGACCCGCCGATCGCGGCGCTGATGGTGCTCAACGCCAACCCCGCGGCGTCCGTGCCCGACCAGCTGCGGGTGCGCGCGGGGCTGGCCCGCGAGGACCTCTTCACGGTCGTCGCGGAGCAACGGCTGACCGACACCACGGACTTCGCCGACGTCGTGCTGCCCGCGACGACGCAGCTCGAGCACGAGGACCTGCACCTGGGATCCGGCCACCACTACACGGCGTGGAACGCGCCCGCGATCGAGCCGCTCGGCGAGTGCCTGCCCAACACCGAGATCATCCGGCGGATCGCCCGGCGGCTGGGGGTCGACCATCCGCGGCTGCGCGACAGCGACGTCGAGATCGCCGCTCAGTTCTTCGACAGCGACGAGCTGCGGTCCGCCGGGATCACGCTCGACCGGGTCCGCGAGGCGGGCTGGCTGCGGGTCTCGCGGCTGCCCGCCGGCACGGCGCCGTTCCGCGACGGCGGGTTTCCGACGGCGTCCGGGACCTACCGGTTCGTGGCCGACGATCCGGCGCGGGCCGGGGGCGATCCGCTGATCGGGTACGTGCCCCCGGCGGAGGCGGGGGACGCCGCCCACGACGAGCGGGCGCCGCTGGTCCTGCTGTCGCCCGCGGCGCGGTTCTTCATGAACACGACGTTCGCCGGATCGACGTGGCACCGGAGCAAGGTCGAAGAGCCGACCGTGCACCTGCACCCGAGCGACGTCGCCGCGCGGGGGCTGCGCGACGGCGACGAGGTGCGCGTCCACAACGACCGCGGCGCGTTCGTGGCGCGCGTGGCGAGCTCGGACCGCACGCGGCCGGGGGTCGCGTTCACGTTCAAGGGCTACTGGTCCAAGCACCAGCGCGGTCGCGTCGGCGTCAACGCGACGACGGCCGAGCGGGACTCGGACGTCGGCGCCGCGCCGACGTTCCACGACAACCGCGTCGAGGTGACGGCGCTGTAGCCCGCGCGGCCGGCGGTCAGCGGCTGCTGCCGCTGGGGAGCCGGGTCCAGGCGCGGGTGGCGTCGGCGTAGCGCAGCAACTCGCAGCCGACGACCGGGGTGGCGCCGACGGTCGTCGGGGCGACGCAGGCCCAGCGTCCGTCGCTGGCCAGCCGCCGGACGACGACCAGGTCGCGGTCGTCGCTGCGCGCAACCGCGGTCAGTGCCGATCCGTAGCGCTCGGTCTGCGCGGCCGAGAAGCCGTCGCGGAGGCCCCACTGGCGGCTGCCCGTGAAGGTCGAGCGGACGATCGTCGAGCTGTTCAGGCTGCCGGTCCGCTGGAGCGGGGCGACGACGTCGCGGGCGCCGACGGCCGGACGGCCGATCTGGCTGACGACGGTGCTGGTGGTGCGCGCGTGCAGCAGCCGGCGCGGCGCCGTGCCCTTGGCGTTCGTCGCGAACAGGCTCCAGGTCTCGGCCTTGCCCTGGGCCTGCCAGGAGAAGGCCAGGCGGCCGTCGCGCAGGTCGATGCCGCGCGGGCCGTAGGCGCTCAGCGGCACGGTGCGCCCGCCGACGCGCTCGGTCCGCGGGCCGTGGAGGGTCGCGCGGCGCGGCGGGCTGCCGTTCAGGTTGGCGACGGCGACGCCCGCCTGCCCGGGCGTCCGGCTGGACGCCAGCGAGAAGGCGATCCGCGAGCCCCAGACGGTCGGGAACCGCTCCTCGCGCTGGGGGTGGGCGGCGGCGGCGACCCGCCCGCCGTTGCCGGTCTGCGGATCGATCCGGTGGACGTCGCAGCCGCGCGGCTGCACGCCGGGGACGGCGCAGCGCGTGTAGACGATCAGCGGCTTGCCGTCCGGACCCGGGCCGATGCTGGCGTCGATCGGGGTCGGCTGCGGCTCGACCGGCAGCGCGATCCCGCGGCCCTCGGGGGTCCGCGCGACCAGCGAGTAGCGGCCGTCGGCGCCGCGCCGGCTCCAGACGAGCCAGCCGCTCCAGCCGTCGATCGGCGTCTCGTATTGCTCGACCGACAGCACGGCGGGCGCGGGCACGTCCTGGGCGGCGGCGGCCGACGGGGCGGTGAGCGTGGCGGCCGCGGCGGCGGCGACGATCACGGCGATCCGGGGGGAGACGGTCACACCCATCGGAACCCCGGGACGGCCCGGAAGTTGTGGTCGGCGATGGGCCGGGGCGCGGCGCGGACGGCGATCCCCGGCCGTCGGCGGGTCAGCGGGCCGGCTCGAACGCCGGGTCGTCCTCGTGCTCACGGAAGAACTGAACCATGGGCGCCACGTAGGCGGCAACCGGTGGGCAGCGAACGCCACGGCGGCCGAGCAGCTCCGTCGCGCGGGAGGCGTCGTAGCGCACGTGGTGGTTGAGGTAGATCAGCGACTCGCGCGGGGTCCCGCCGAACAGCCGGCGCACCAGGCCCAGCCGCAGCGACTGGTCGGCGAGGCTCCACGGCAGCGTCAGCCGGGCCGGCCGGCCGGCGTACTCGGCGCAGACCAGGTCGTAGAAGGCGGCGGCGGTGATCGGGGCGGGGTCGACCAGGTGCAGCGTCTCGCCGGCGAACTCGTCGTGGAGGGCGCCGGTGGCGATCGCGTCGAGGATGAAGTCGACCGGGACCACGTTGAACGGCGCCGTCATCTGGCCCGGCCGCACGATCGGGCTGTGCAGCCGCACCGCCGACGAGATCGAGCGCAGCAGGTAGTAGGGGCCGTCGAACTTCTGGGTCATGCCGGTCGTGGCGTCGCCGACGACGATGCCGGGGCGGTAGATCGTCGTCGGGATCTCGTCCACGGTTCCCCGGACCAGTACCTCGGCGGCGAACTTCGTCGACTCGTAGTGGTTCTTGAAGCTCTGGCCGGCGGCCAGCTCCTGCTCGCGCACGGTGCCGTGGCGGAGCCCGGCGACGTACGACGTCGAGACGTAGTTGTGGCGCTCCAGCCGCGGGCAGGCGCGGCAGAAGTCGAGGACGTTCTGGGTGCCCTCGACGTTGACCCGCTCGGCCAGCTCGAGCGGCACCGCCAGGTCGTAGATCGCGGCCAGGTGGTGGACGGCGACCGTCTCCGCCGCCAGTCGGTCGTGGGTCGCCGGGTCGAGCCCGAGCCGCGGCTTGGTGATGTCGCCCGGCTGGATCCGCAGGCGCTCGCCGCGCCCCAGCTCGGCGGCGGCGGAGCGGGCGCGGTCGACCATCCGCGGCTCGACCAGGGCGACGATCGTCGCGGTCGGATCGTCGTCCAGCAGCCGCGGGATCAGGCGAGCGCCGATGAAGCCCGGGAACCCGGTCAGGACGATGGTGCGGGAGGACATGCGGGAATCCTACTCCTGCGTAGGTACAGGTGTGCACTGCACGGTCAGTCGACGAGCCGCCGCTCGGTCGCCCACCGCGTCAGCTCGTGGCGGTTGGAGAGCTGGAGCTTGCGCAGCACCGCGCTGACGTGGTGCTCGACGGTCTTCGGGCTGATCGCCCGCGGCTACATGTACAAGGAGATCGCCCGCCGGCTGACGATCAGTCCGAAGACGGTCGAGC
>CAZFIQ010000117.1:1005-2492 GCA_964519185.1 uncultured Patulibacter sp. | reverse complement strand
GTCTTGGTGACGTAGCCGCGGGCGCCCGCACGGATCAGCCGGATCACGTCGTTCGGCTCGTCCGACACGGACAGCGCCAGGAACCGCTGCCCCGGGCGCTGCTCGTGGACGCGCCGCAGCACCTCGGCGCCTCCACCGCCGGGCATGTGGACGTCCAGCAGCACGACGTCGGGCTCGCGGTCCAGGACCATCCGCACCGCCTCGTCGACGTCGCCGGCCTCGCCGACGACGGACGCGCGCGCGGCGCCGGCCGCGGTCGACTCCAGCTCGGCGCGCACGCCGGCCCGGAACAGCGCGTGGTCGTCGATCAGGACGACGGTCGGGATCGTGGTCTGGTTCATCGCGTCAGCGCTCCAACGACAGCTCGACTTCGGTGCCCGCACCCGGGCTCGACGTGATGGTGGCGCGTCCGCCGGCGCGGCGCATCCGGCCGGCGATCGACTCGCGGACGCCACGACGGTCCGCGGGCACGGCGTCCGGGTCGAACCCCTGTCCGCGGTCGCGGACGAAGACCTCGACCCGGCCGCCGTCGGCCTCGGCGAAGACCGACACCCGCGGATCGCCGGCGTGCCGCGCGGCGTTGGCCATCGCCTCGCGGGCGGCGGCCAGCAGCGCCGCCGCGCGGTCGTCGAGCGGGTGCTCGCCGGAGGTGACCACGTCGATCTCGACGGCGTGCTCGATCTCGACCGCGGCCGCCGCCGCGCGCAGCGCCGCCATCAGCTCGACGTCCGGTCGCTCGCTGCGCCCCGACAGCCACAGCCGCAGCTCGCGCTCCTGGCGGCGGGCGATCGCGGCGATCTCGCGCGGGTCGTCGCTGCGGCGCTGGATCAGGGCGAGGGTCTGGAGGACCGAGTCGTGCAGGTGGGCGGCGACCTCGGCCCGCTCGTCGCCGCGGATCCGCTCCGCGCGCTCGCGGGCGGCGCGACGCGACAGCCGCAGCCAGAACGGCCAGACCACGACCAGCACCGCCGCCAGCGCGACCAGCAGCTGCACGACGTTGGTCCGGGTCGCCTCGAGCGCTCCCAGCGACGAGAGCGCGATCAGCGCGCCGAGCACGACCAGCGCGATGCCGCTGGCGACGACGATCCGGTCGCCGCGGCCGGTCGGGCCGTCGCCGCGGCGTCCGAGCAGCCGCTGCCAGCCGGAGAGCGGCGCGTCGTGCGGAACCCGCGCGGCGTCGCTCGTCTGCGACCAGATCACCGCGCCGCCGGAGGCCAGCAGCAGCAGCGCCCAGAAGCTGACGCCGAGCGACGCCTGCAGGGTCAGCAGCACGACCGCGAGCCCGCTCAGCACCAGCAGCGCCCCCGCGGCGGTCCGGCTGCGGCCGGGCGCGGCCGGCGCGGCGGGCCGGACGACGACCGCGGCTCGGCGCTGCCGCCGGCGCTCGGCGGCGATCGCCAGGCGGGCGACCAGCGCGGCCACCACCAGCGCGGCGAGCGTCGCCGCCAGCAGCGCCCCGACGTCCACGGCGGACCGGTCGCCGGGGC
>CAZFIQ010000117.1:0-995 GCA_964519185.1 uncultured Patulibacter sp. | reverse complement strand
GGTGGGCTCGGTCGGGCTCAACGGCGGCCGCTCGCTCGGCAGGCGTCGGTCCGGATCGTGCTGCGGCCGGAGTCGGCGGCGCGGGCGGGGCGCCGGTCGATCGCGCGCCGCGAGTCGGCGACGACGATCTCGCCGACGCCGACGTGCGCGTCGACGGTGACCTGCGGCCGGTCGTCGCCCGGGTCGATCCGGAACGTGCGGTCCTGGCGATGCCCGATCCAGCCCTCGCGCCGGCTGACGCCCAGCACATCGACGTCGCCGGCGACGCCGACCGTGGTCCGGATCGTCCAGGCGACGCAGCGGTTCGGCGGCAGCACGATCGCGGCGCGGCCCAGGTCGACCCGCACCGGCACGGTCAGCGGCGCGTCGCCGCGCGCGACCGGCAGATCCCGCAGGTCGACGGTCAGCTCGCCGACGCCCAGCCGGAAGCCGTCGGCGGCCTCGGCCGCGACCGTCGGCGTCGCCAGCCGCTCGCCCGCCGAGCGGTCGACCTGCAGGTCCGCGGCGATCGCGGCTCCGGCCGGGACGGCCACCGCGACCAGCAGCACCAGCAGGGTCGCGGCGCTGCGCCGGCCGCCGCGGGCGACGAGCGCCAGCGTCACGGCCAGCAGCACCAGCACCACCGCCGCCGGCCAGGCGCCGAAGAACACGGCCGCCACGAACGCCACGCCCGCGACGGCGCTCAGCCCGACCAGCGCGGCGAAGGCCAGCGCCATCACCACCAGCACCTGGACCACGCCGGTCGTGGCGCTGGTCGTGATCGGTACCGGGTTCCCGTCGCGGTCGGCCGGCGGATTCGGGATCACGATCGCCGCCGCGACGTAGAAGAGGATGCCCGCGCCACCGAGCAGCAGCGACGCGACGAAGGCCAGGCGGACCAGCACCGCCTCGATCCCGTAGCGCTCGGCGATCCCGCCGCAGACGCCGGCCAGCACCCGGTCGCTGGGCGAGCGGTAGAGGCCCTTCCGCCAGCTTTCCTCGTTACGCCGCCGCCG
>CAZFIQ010000116.1:0-8368 GCA_964519185.1 uncultured Patulibacter sp. | reverse complement strand
CTCGAACGCGGTGCCCAGGAACGCGGCCACGATCGCGTCGGCGGTCGGCCCGTCGACCCGCGCCTCGGACAGCCCGAGCACGTTGATCCCGTTGTGCTTGCGGGCCATCTCCGCCTCCGCGGCGTCGTGCGCATTGACCGCGCGGATCCCGTCGATCTTGTTGGCGGTGATCGTCACGCCGTTGCCCGACCCGCAGACCACCACGCCGCGCTCCGCGTCGCCAGCCGCGACCATCCGCGCGGCCTGGGCCGCGAACGGCGGGTAGTCGGTCGAATCGGCCGACGTCGTGCCGACGTCGACGACGTCGTGCCCCTGACCCTCGAGCGACGCCTTCACGTGCTGCTTGAGCGTGAAGCCCGCGTGGTCCGACCCGACGACGATCCGCATCAGCCGATCGTACCGCGGCGCCTGCCGGGGCAGCCGCTGCAGGGCGTTGCACCGGCCAGCGTCGAACGCGCAATCTGCGCAGGGCGCTGCACGGCGCCGAGGGGTGCAGCGCTGAGCCCGTCGGGCGCGCGGCGTCCGACATGGCCCAGCCATGCAGTTAAGGGCGCGGCACGCGGGGCCGAGAGTGAATGACCGCAGGGTCCACAGCGGGCGTCGCGCCAGACGCGCTAGGCGCTCCACGGCGCCGCACCGTGCAGCATGTGGCGCGGCGAACCTGCACGGCGTAGCGGCTCAGCGACTCGGCGCGGCGCAACGGCGTGGCGTTCGGACGACCGTCGGCGCGGAGCGCGGAGCCCGTGCGAGGACGGCTCAGTCAGCGCGAAGCGCAGCGGCGACGGCGGCCGCGGTCAGCGGGCCCTCGCGGACCAGGCTCCAAGCGTCGGGCTGCCCATCGGTCATGTTCCGCAGGTCGACGATCGTCGACGATACGCCGGGTCGCGGACCCGCGTCGAGCACCAGGTCCGCGCCGGCGCGGACCTCCGCGGGGACGGTGGCGAGCGTGGTCGGATCCGGTCCGCCCGCCAGGTTGGCGCTGGTCTGGACGATCGGAGGTGGGACGTCGAGCCCGCCGCTCCGCGCGGTGGCGACCGCCCGGTCTCCGCCTCCGCCGGGCCCCGCGCCGCTCCGGTGAGCACCGGCGTGCGGGGCCAGCCGCGGCACGCGGATCCCGATCGTCGTCGGGTCGTCGCCGCAGGCCGGGGCGAAGCGGCGCCTGGGGTTGGGCACGAGCAGCCCGACCGGGCCGGGGAGCAGGCGCGCGATCGCCCGCTCGACCGCGGCCGGGACCCCATCGAGCGCGGCGAGCGCATCGTCGAGCGACCAGAAGAGCACCGACGACGGCTTGGCGGGGTCGCGCTGCTTCAGCTCGGCCATCCGTCGCACCGCGTCGGCGTCGTCCGGATCGGCCGCCAAGCCGTAGACGGTCTCGGCCGGGAAGACGACCAATCCGCCGCGCACGGTCACCGCCGTCAGAGCGCGGATGCCGTCCGCGTCGAGCGGCAGCCGATCCGCGTCCCGGGTGAACGCGGCGCGCGCAGCCGTTCTTCCCCCGGTCCCGGTCGCCGCCGGTGTCGTCCTCCGCCCGGTCACGGCTGCCATCGAGGTCGCGGGGGCGATCGACCCCGTTGTCGAGGCCGGTCGGGTCCCGCCAGCCGACCACCACGCGGCCGATCCCCGCCAGGTCGTCGCGGACCTCGGTGCGGGCGAAGCCGGCCGCGCGCAGCAGGCCCTCGACCGCCGGCGGCTGCCCCCGTCCGACCTCGATCGCCAGCACGTCCGCGCCCGCGTCCCACGCCCGCGGGATCAGGCGGCGGATCACGTCGAGCCCGTCGTCGCCGGCGAACAGCGCCAGGTGCGGGTCGTGGCGGCGGACCTCGGGCGGCAGCTCGTCGTGCTCGCCGAGCGGGATGTAGGGCGGGTTGGAGAGGACGGCCAGGTAGGCCGACTCCGCGGTCGTCTCCCCCAGGCCCGCCAGCAGGTCGCCTTCGTGGAAGGTCACCGCCGACCCCAGGCGCGCGGCGTTCTCCCGCGCGAGCGCCAGCGCATCCGACGAGACGTCGGTGGCGTGGACCGTCAGGTCGGGCCGTTCGTCGGCGACCGCCAGCGCGATCGCGCCACTGCCGGTGCCGACGTCGATCACGGTCGCACCGCGCGGCAGCTCGTGCGCCAACTCGACCAGCAGCTCGGTCTCCGGCCGCGGGATCAGCGCGCGACCGTCGACGGCCAGGTCCAGGTGGCGGAAGCCCCGGACGCCCAGCAGATGGGCGATCGACTCGCGGTCGACCACGCGCCGGCGCTCCAGGTCGGCCAGCGCTCGCGCCTGGGCGACGGTCAACGGACGGTCCGGTGAGAGGAACAGCCGGCTGCGGTCGGAGCGCAGCACGTGGGCGACCAGCAGCTCGGCGTCGAGCCGCGGACCGTCGATGCCCTCGGCCGCGAGCAGCGCCGTCAGCCGGCGGACGGCCGCGCCGACGCGTTCCGGGGAGCCCGCTGCCCGGTCCGGCGTCATCCCTCGCCGGCGCCGGACGACTGCTGCTCGAGCAGCCGCCGCTTCTCGTCCGCCTGGAGGCCGCCGGTGAACTCCTCCAGGTCGCCCTCGAGCACCGCCTCGAGCGCGTACTTGGTGAGCTTGATCCGGTGGTCGGTGACGCGACCCTCGCCGTAGTTGTACGTGCGGATCTTCTCCGCCCGGTCACCGGTCCCGACCTGCGCGCTGCGGGCCGCCGACTGCTCGGCCTGCTGCTCGGCGATCGCGTGCTCGTAGAGCCGGGCACGGAGCACGCGCAGCGCCTTCTCGCGGTTCTGCAGCTGCGACTTCTCGTCCTGCATCGAGACCACGACGCCGGACGGCTTGTGGGTGATGCGGACCGCCGAGTCGGTGGTGTTGACCGACTGGCCGCCGGGACCGGACGAGCGGTAGACGTCGATCTGCAGGTCGTTCTGGTCGATCTGGATGTCGACGTCCTCCGCCTCGGGCAGCACCGCGACGGTGCAGGTCGAGGTGTGGATCCGACCCTGGGTCTCCGTCGCCGGCACGCGCTGGACGCGGTGGGTGCCGGCCTCCCACTTGAAGACCGAGAACGCGCCGTCGCCCTTGATCGCGAAGGTGTACTTGCCGTCGGAGACCTGCATCGGCTCGGCCTTGAAGCCGCGACGCTCGGCGTACTTGGTGAGCATCCGGTAGACGTCGCCGGCCCAGAGGTCGGCCTCCTCGCCGCCGGCGCCGCCCTGGACCTCGACGATCACGTCCTTGTCGTCGTTGGGGTCCGGGTCGACCATCGCGACGCGGATCTCCTCCTCCAGCTCGCCGATCCGCGTGCGCGCGGCGTCGAGCATCTCGCGGATCTCGGGGTCCTCGCTCTCCGCGAGCATCTCCTTGGCGCCCTCGGCGTCATCGACCGCGTGACGCCACTCGGCGGCCAGCTTGGCGGCGTCCTGCATCCGCCGGTACTCGCGGCCGACGTCGGCGTAGCGTTGACGGTCGTTGATCACGACCGGGTCGACGATCTGACTCTCCAGCTCGGCGAACCGGCTCTCGATCTGCTCCACCAACGCTGCGATCACGACGACCGAGGGTACTAGTCGTCCCGCTTCGCCCGCGGGCGCGTCGCCGTCGGTGCCGCGGATGACCGCCGCCCGAGGACAGGTCCTACGCCGCGACCTCGCTGCCGATCCGGTCGCGGCGCGACGCACGACGCGGATCCTCGCGGGCCAGCACCGCCTGCAGCGCGGCGATCGCCACCGTCAGCTGGTCGCGGTCCGGCTCGCGGGTGGTGAGCCGCTGCAGCTGGAGCCCCGGCCAGGTCAGCGCGCGGACCAGCGCGAACCGCTGGTGACGACCGGCGAGCCGCAGCAGCTCGAAGGCCAGGCCCGCGATCAGCGGGATCCCGATGATCCGGCTGGCGAGCAGCTCCGGCCACGGCGGCGATCCGAGCGGCGCGAAGACGAAGATCGCCACCACCATCACCAGCAGCAGGAAGCTGGTCCCGCAGCGCGGGTGGAGGCGGCTGCAGCGGGCCGCGTTCTCCGGCGTCAGCGGCTTGCCCGCCTCATAGCAGGCGATCGTCTGGTGCTCCGCCCCGTGGTACTCGAAGACTCGCCGCAGGTCGGCCATCCGGGTGATCAGCAGCAGGTAGCCGAGGAAGATCGCCGTCCGGATCACGCCCTCGACCAGCCAGAAGGTCCAGCCGTCGCCGAGCGGCCCCCGCAGCAGGCCGGTCAGCCCGACCGGCGCCAGGAAGAACAGGCCGATCACGAGCACCAACGCGCCGAGGCCGGCGACGACCCAGGTGCTGGGGCCGAGCTCGACCGGGTCCTCGTACTGGGAGGCGGCCGAGATCCGCAACGCGCGGAAGCCCAGGCGCAGCGAGGCACCGAGCGCGACCACGCCGCGCACGATCGGCAGGCGCAGCAGCGGCGAGCGCGACAGCGCCGGCCGCAGGCGGTGCGCCTCGACGACGATCTCGCCGGTCGCCGCGACACCGGCCGGCAGGACCCCGTCCACGAACTGGTCCGGACGGGGATGGCGAACCGCGGTCGCCCAGCTGCGGGCGCCGCGGATCATCACGCCCTCGATCAGTGCCTGACCACCGAGCGGCGTGTCGGGCACGGAGAGCCCGGGGCTAGGAGGCGTCGGCGGCGGCGGGCGTCTCGCCCTTGTCCGCCTTGTCCGCGCGCTTGGCGGCGCGGCGACGGAACCGCTCGACCCGGCCCGCGGTGTCCATGATCTTCTGCTTGCCCGTGTAGAACGGGTGCGACGCCGACGAGACCTCCACGTCGATCACCGGGTAGGTGACGCCGTCGAGCTCGATCGTCTTGTCGGTCTTGATCGTCGAACGGGTGAGGAAGGTCTCGCCCGCCGAGATGTCACGGAACACGACCGGGCCGTACTCGGGGTGGATATCAGTCTTCATCGCCGAGACACGGTAGCAGGGATGCCCTGCCCGACCGCGGGTGCCTGCGGTCGGCCGCAGCGCGGCCCACCACCGCCGTTCACGGAGTGGTCAGCGACGCGCGGCGCGCTCGTCCGGGCAGGCGACGGTCAACGCGTTGTCGGCGGCGTTGCGCTCATCGAGCGTCGGCGCCGCGTCGATCGTGACGGTGATGTCGCGGCCGCGGGCGCAGCGCGCGGCGGGCACGAGCACCGTCTCCCCGTGCGTCGGGTCGGTGACGACCGTGCTGCCGAGCAGTACCCCGTCCTGCCGGACGGAGAGCGTCACGGTGCGATCGGCCAGCAGCGCCGGCCGTGAGACCCGCAGCTGCGCGGCGTAGAGGACCTGGTCGCCGCTGGTGCCGGGGCGCCAGCCGAGCACCCGGGCGACGCCCAGGTTGGGACGCAGGTCCTTGACGGTGCAGGCGGTACTGCGCCGCACCTGCGTCTGCTTGCCCTGGGCCGACGTCCAGCGGAAGCTGACCTTGAGCCGGTAGCTGCTGCCCATCCGCAGGCCGCGGACGTTGATCCGCCGGACCATCGCGGGCGCCCCGGCGACCGCCGGCTGGAAGCTGCCGAGCCCGGACGGCGACGCCGCCCCGGTGAGCGTCGTCCAGCTGCCGTCGCGGGGCTTCTCCTGGAGCACCGCGGTGAAGCCGTACGCGGTCGCCGTGCCGCGCGAGAGCTTGACGACGAAGCCGGCGGCGCGGCCGTTCGGATCGTCGAGCGACGACGCGCAGACCCCGCGCGAGACCGATGCGGGCGGCGTGGCCGGGGCCTCGCCGGTGGTGGCGGTGGCGGCGCCGGCCGGAGCGGCGGTCAGGACGACCGCCAGCGCGACGGCGGAGGGGCCGGCGGCGAGGCGCGCGGAGCGGAGGAACGACAGCGGGGACACGGTGCTCGGGGAGATCGGCCGACTCGACCCGGCGGGCGGCTCGGACCTCCTCACTGTGCCACAGAACGGCCGAGGGGCGCGCCGGTGGCACGCCCCTCCGTCCTCTCTCTGAGCCGCGGACCGGTCCTCCCGACCGATCCGTGGCGTCTCTCTCCCGCGTCGCCCCCTCGGTCTCTCCCGGACCGCGCGGGCGCTGCGTCGCTCAGGTGACCTGGTAGGCCGGACCGTCGCCGCCCTCGGGCGGGGTCAGGCGGCCACCACGCGCGGTGATCGCACCACACTGGACGCAGTTGGTGTAGTTCACCGTGACGTCGACGAAGCCTTCCGCCGGCTGATCGTCTTCGATCTCGTACACCCCGGCCGGGCACATCCACTTCCAGGTCTCGGCGACGTCCCGCGGGACGCGCTTCTCGATGCGGATGTGGCTGGGCGCGTCGTCGCGGGTCGCGTTGCCCGTGATGAAGACCGACGACAGCTTGTCGAAGAAGTACTTGCCGTCCGGCTGCGGGTAGCGGTCGCTGAGCGGCTTGTCCGGCACCGAGACCTCGACGTCGGCGTCGCGGTGCAGCGTCGGCTTGCCCGGCGGCAGCTTGCCCTTGGTGACGAAGTCCAGCCCGGACAGCGCGGCGCCGATCGGCATCGAGTGCGAGTCGAGCAGCGGGCGGTTGTTCTGGACCTCGCGCAGGGTCTTGCCGACGATCGAGTCCTCGATCGCCTGCTCGTACGACGTGAAGTCGTTGGAGCCGGCCTTCAGCTGCTCGTAGATCTTCTCGGCGGCCAGGCGGCCCGCCTCGATCGCCATGTGGACGCCCTTGAGGCGCGCCATGTCGACCATCGAGCCACCCTCGCCGACGATCACCGCGCCGGGCACCGAGAGCTTCGGCATCGACGCGTAGCCGCCGGCCTGGATCGCCTTGGCGCCCCAGGCGACGCGCTCGCCGCCCTCCAGCACCTCACGCACGTAGGGGTGCGACTTGAAGGTCTGCAGCAGGTCGTGGACCGACGCGGTCGCGTCCGGCGTGTGCAGCGGGATCACGTAGCCGATCGAGACCTGATCCTCGCCCAGCGGGTAGATCCAGCCGCCGCCGGCCTCGCCGTGCTTCTTCTGCGGACGGGCGGGCCAGCCGATCGTGTGGACGACCTTCTTCCACGGCTTGGTGACCTTCCAGACCTCCTTGGCGCCGATCTCCCAGATCGCCGGCTGCTTGCCCGCGGCCAGGTCGAAGCGCTTGACAGCGGCGCCGGTCAGGTGGCCCCAGTTGCCCTCGGCCAGGACGGTCGCCTTGGCCGTCATGTCCATGCCGGGCTCGAAGTTGCGCAGCTCCTCGCCCTCCTTGCCGCGGCCCTTGTCGCCGGTGCCGACGCCGACGACCGCGTCGCCCTCGACCAGCAGCTTGGCCGCCGCGGTCTCGGTCAGGATGTAAGCGCCCTGCTCCTCGGCCTGGTCGGCCATCCAGCGGCAGAGCTGCGCGATCGAGATCACCCAGTTGCCCTTGTTGGCGAAGTTCGGCGGGGTGACCGGGAACGTGAACGACTTCTTCTCGTTGCGGAAGAAGACCGCGGCGTCGTCCTCTGCCTCGGTGTACGCGAACGCCAGCTCGGCCAGGTTCGCGTCGGGGAAGAGCGCCTGGAACGGGCCCGGCTTCATCACCGCGCCGGACATGCTGTGCGCGCCGCACACCTTGCCCTTCTCGATGACGGCGACGGGGACCTCACCCAGCGACTCGAGCAGCTCGGGATCCTCGCCCAGCAGCTGCAGCAGCCGGTTGGCGGCGGCGAGCCCGGCCGGGCCGCCACCCACGATGGCGACCCCGACCTCGATCCGCTCGTCCTCGGGGTCCGTCGGCGCGCCGACGAACTCCCCGACGACGTCGACCGGGGGCGGGAACTGCGACGGAGCGACGCCGCCGTTGTGGGAAGCAGCCATGCCGGGTCTCCTCAGCCCTTCTTGGCCTTGATCGCCTCGGACAGCGCCGGCACGATCGCGTGCAGGTCGCCGACGACCCCGAGGTCCGCGAACTCGAAGATCGGCGCGTTGCCGTCCTTGTTGATCGCCACGATGTTCTCGGCGCTCTGCATGCCGACCTTGTGCTGAATCGCGCCGGACACGCCGAGCCCGATGTAGACCTTCGGCGCGACGGTCTTGCCCGTCTGGCCGATCTGACCGGCATACGGGAACCACCCCGCATCGACCGCAGCACGCGTAGCGGCGACGGCAGCGTTGCCCCCGAAGGCCGCGGCCAGGTCGTCGGCGACCGAGAAGTTCTCGGGCGAGCCGAGACCGCGGCCACCGGTGACCAGCACCTGCGCGTCCTCGATGTTGACGTCGGCGCCGCGCTGCTCGCCGCGGGTCACGACGGTGACCTTCGACGACGCGTCCGACAGCTCGACCGCGACGTCCTCGACCGCGACCGGCGAGCCGGACTCGGCCAGCTCGAACGCGTTGAGGCGGCCGACGATGACGCCGAAGCCCTTGAACGCGACCTCGGAGATCTCCGAGTCGCCGAGGATCGGCCGCTCGGCGACGATCTTGCCGCCGTCAACCCGCAGGCCGGTGATCTCAACCGCGATACCACCACCCAGACGGGCCGCCAGGC
>CAZFIQ010000115.1:0-8489 GCA_964519185.1 uncultured Patulibacter sp. | reverse complement strand
CGACCCGGACGCGCTCGTCGACGAGGCGCTCGATCGCGCGACCCGCCTGCGGCCCGCGCTGCCCCCGCTGCTCGACCCCGATCCCGCGCAGCGCTGCCGGGTCGCGTCGGTGATGCCGCCGGCCCACTACGAGGACGCCGTGGCCCGCAGCGTCGAGGCGATCCGCGCCGGGGCGATGGAGAAGATCGTGCTGGCCCGCGAGGTCCAGGTGACGGGTCGCCCGACGCCGGACCCGGCGGCCATGATCGGCGTGATGCGGGACGCCTACGACGGCTGCTGCGTGATCGGCGTCGGGCGCGGCTCGCGCTGCTTCCTCGCCGCCACGCCGGAGCTGCTGGTGCGGCGGCACGGCCACCGCGTCGCGACCCTCGCGCTGGCGGGTACCACCGGGCGCAGCAGCGACCCCGCGGTCGACGCGCACCTCGGCGAGCACCTGCTGCGCTCGGCCAAGAACCGCGAGGAGCACGCGATCGTCGTCCGCCGAATCCTCGATCGACTCGACGGGGTCGCCCTCTGGACCACCGCGAGCGAGCGCCCCGAGCTGGTCCAGGCGGCGAGCGTCCAGCACCTGGCGACTCCGATCCGCGCGCAGCTGGCCGACCCGATCGGCGTGCTCGAGCTGGTCGAGCGCCTGCACCCGACGCCCGCCGTCGGCGGCTTCCCGGAGGCCGCCACGCTGGCTCGGATCCCGGCGCTCGAAGGCATGGACCGGGGGTGGTACGCCGGTCCCGTCGGCTGGGTCGACAGCGCGGGGGACGGCGACTTCTCGGTGGCGCTGCGCTCGGCGTTGCTCGAGCCGGACGTCGCGCACTGCTACGCCGGGGTCGGCGTGGTCGCGGACAGCGACCCTGCCGCCGAGCTGGCGGAGACCGAGATCAAGCTGCAGGCGTTGCTGCCGTTGCTCGCGGCATGAGCGGCCCGCTCGGCGGGAGCCCGCGGTTCGGCGGGTGGCGGTGGTGGCTGTTCGTCGCGGCGATCGTGCTGGTCGCGGTCAACCTGCGGGCGACGATCGCCGGCGTCGGCCCGCTGCTCGCGGAGATCCGCGACGGCGTCGGGTTGTCGGGCACGGGAGCGGGCGTGCTGACCACGTTGCCGGTGCTCTGCTTCGGGGCGTTGGCGCCGCTCGCGCCGTCGCTGGCCCGACGCTGGGGGTCGGACGCGGTGGTCGGCGGCGCGATGCTGGTGCTGACGCTGGGGATCGTGGTGCGGTCGAGCCCGTCGCTGGCCGCGCTGTTCGCCGGCTCGGTGCTGATCGGCGGGGCGATCGCGGTGGCCAACGTGCTGCTGCCGAGCATCGTCAAGCGCGACTCCGGGTCGCAGGCCGGAATGGTGCTGGGGCTCTACGCGATGTCGATGGGGCTCGGGGCGGCGGTGGCCGCCGGCCTGGTCGTCCCCGTGCACGACGCGCTCGGGGTCGGCTGGCGCGCGGCGCTGCTGCTGGTCCTGCCGATGGCGCTGTTGGCGCTGGTGCTGTGGACGCTGACGATCCGCAAGGGGCGTGCCGCCGCGGACGAGGTCCCGTCCGGTGCCCCGAAGGTCACCGCGCGGGAGGGGCTCTGGCGCGACCCGGTGGCCTGGGCGGTGACGATCTTCATGGGGGCGACGTCGCTGCAGTTCTACGCGACGTTCGCGTGGTTCCCGACGATCCTCGTCGACGAGGGCGGGGGTGCCCAGACGGCGGGCTGGTGGCTGGCGCTGATGGGCCTCACGGGGGCGTTGGGGTCGCTGATCGTGCCGCCGCTGGCCGCGCGCGCTCGGGCCCAGGGGCGGTTCGTGGTGCTGATTGCCGGGCTCTACGTCGTCGGCTGGGTCGGCATGCTGATCGCCCCGGTCGCCGGCGGAGCGGCGTGGGCGGCGCTGCTGGGCCTGGCCCAGGGCGCGGGCATCAGCCTCGCCCTGACGTTGATGGTCGTGCGCGCACCGGACGCGCCCCGCGCCGCCGACCTCTCCGGGATGGTCCAGACGGTCGGCTACCTGATCGCCGCGACCGGTCCGCTGCTGCTCGGCACCGCCCACGACCTGATGGGCGGCTGGCGCGGCCCGATGGTGATGATGCTGGCCCTGCTGGTGCCGCTGCTGATCGCGGGCCTGGCCGCCGGCCGCCCGCGCCTCGTCAACACCCGCCCCCGCTGATGCGGATCGCGCCGGCCTGACCGGCGCAACCCGCATCAGCCACGCCCGCCGCCCCCGCTGATGCGGATAGCGCCGCCCTGGGCGGCGGAACCCGCATCAGCAGACGGTCGCTGCGGTCGCCACCTCGGCTGATGCGGATAGCGCCGCCCGGGGCGGCGAAAGCCGCATCAGCGGTGGGGCGTAGGATCGGGCGATGGCCGACTTGCGCGTCCTCCGCATACCGTTCTCGACCAACGTCGACCGGATCGCGATGGCGGCGGCCTTCAAGCAGCTGGACGTCGAGTGGGTCGACGTCGACCCGGACGATCGCTCCGCCGTCCGGGAACTGAGCGGGCAGGAGCTGGTGCCGGTCGCCGTCGACCCGACGGACGGCACGGTCGTCGCGGACTCGGCGCGGATCCTCGAGTGGCTCGAGCAGCGCTGGCCGACGCCGCCGCTGTGGCCGGACGATCCCGGAGCAGCGGCGCTCGCCGACGTCTTCTGCCGGCGCTTCAACGACGTCTGGAAGGGCCCACCGAACCGGCTCGCGGCGCTGCTCGGACCGGTCGACCTGGACCGCACCCGCCTGTCGCCGGCGGACGCGCGCGCCGTCGAGGGCGACCACGAGCGGCTGCGCCGGTGGCTCGACCGGTTCGAGGAGCGGCTGGACGACCAGCCGTACCTGGGCGGCGACGCCCTCGGGATCTGCGACGTGACCGCGTACCCGTTCCTGCGCTACGGCGTCGACGCCCCGGTACTGGAGGACCGCGATCCGTTCCACCGCGTGCTCCACGAGCTTGGTGGCTTCGACGCGTCGACCCACCCGCGGTTGACGGCGTGGTGCGCGCGGGTGGCGGAGCGCTTCGCCGACCCGGCGGCCTGACGCGCCCCGCCGCCGGGCGCCCTGCGGGCACGACCGATCCGCCGAACGGCGCTCGCCGCGGCGCGGTCGTGCAGCCTAGTCGGCCGACGCGTTCGGCTCAGCGAGCGCGTCGTGGACCGCGTCGCGCAGCCGACGGTGCAGCTCGCGGTTGGCCTCGCGATCGGTGCGGACGTGGATCACGGTCAGTCCGTCGTGCTTCGCCGCGGCCCGCAGCGCGGGGACCAGATCGTCGCGGCGCTCGACGGCGTGCAGCGCGGCACCGGCGGCGGCAGCGATCGCCGGAACGTCGAGCCCGGTCGGCGTCATCACGTGCCGCTCGATCTCCGGGCTGCGGCCGTCGGCGACAGGCAGGAAGTGGAAGATCCCGCCGCCGTCGTTGTCGACCAGCACGACCGTCAGGTCGACGCCGGACCGACCCGCGGCGATCAGCGCCCCGACGTCGTGCTGCAGCGTCACGTCGCCGAGCAGCACGTGCACCGATCCCGCCCGCGTGTCGTCGGTCGTCGCCAGGCCCCAGGCGGTGGCGATCGTGCCGTCGATCCCGTTGGCGCCGCGGTTGGCCAGCACGCGGATCGCGTCGCGGGGCGCCATGAACGCCTCGACGTCGCGGATCGGCATCGACGCGGCGACCAGCAGCGTCGACGCCGGGGGCAGCAGGGCCGTCAGCTCGCGGGCGAGCCACGGCTCGCTCGGGGCCTCCGGATCGTGATCGATCACCCGAGCGTGGGCGTCGGCCGCCCGTCGGTCGAGCGTCCGCCAGCGCTCCAGCCAGGCGGCGTCGCGCGGAGCGTGGGCGAGCCGCGGGGCGGCGTCCTCCAGCAGCGCCCGCGGGTCGGCGACGATCAGCTCGCTGAGCACGCCGTCCGGGTCCTGCCAGGCGGCGTCCGCGGCGACGTGGACCTGCGGGACGTCGGCCGGCAGGGCCGCGAGCCAGCGACGCAGCGGCTTGCTGGTCGGCAGGTCGCCGATCCGCAGGACCAGGCTGGGGGCGGGCAGGCGCTCGGCCGGACCGGAGAGCAGCGCGTCGTAGCGGGCGATCGCCGCACCGCCCCGTCGGCCGCCCGACAGCGGGTCGGCCAGCAGCGGCAGCCGCAGCAGCTCGCAGAGCGCCGCCACGGACGGGCCCAGCTGCGGGTCCTCGTCGCGCCGGCCGGCGACGACGATCGCGTGCGGGTGGGCGTGCAGCAGCTCGGCGATCCGCCGCACCGCGTCGCGATCGGGGGTCCCGGGTCGTCCGCTGCGCCGGACCCAGGGCGCGCCGTCGGGTCGGGGCGCGACCGCCGGATCGGTCGCGGCATCGCGGGGCGCCAGCGGCTCCCGCAACGGCAGGTTGAGGTGGACCGGGCCCGGCCCGCGACCGGCACCGCCGGTCGCCGGCAGCAACGCCCGAGCGGCGAGCGCACGGACGTAGCGCAGGCCCGCGGCGTCGGCGGTGTCGACCGCCAGCTCGTGGGACCAGCGGACGGCGTCGCCGAAGATCCCGACCTGCTGGATCGTCTGCCCGGCGCCGACGTCCCGTAGCTCGGCGGGCCGGTCGGCGGTCAGCACCACCAGCGGGATCCGCGCGTGGTGCGCCTCGACCACCGCCGGCAGGTAGTGGGCGACGGCGCTCCCGGAGGTGCAGCAGAGCACCGTCGGGCGCCCACTTGCCTTGGCCAGCCCGAGCGCGACGAAGCCGGCCACTCGCTCGTCGATCACGCTGTGCGAGCGGAGGCCGGCGTGGCTCGTGACGGCCGTCAGCACCGGGGTGTTGCGCGACCCGGGCGACGTCACCACGTCGGTCACCCCGCCGCGCCACAGCTCGTCCAGCAGCGCGCCGATCAGGAGCCGGCTGCCGAGGCCGTCGCGGGGGGCGGGGTCGGTCACGTCCACGGCTACGAGGGTGCCAGAGAGCGCGGCCGGCCGTCGTCTCTGCGAGCCTCCCGGCATGGACCATCCGCGCATCGTCGCGCTCCACGGCTTCGGCGGCTCGTCGCGCTCATGGGACGCCGTCCGCCGGGAGCTGGCGGCGCAGGGCGGCGATCCCGACCGCCTGATCAGCCCCGACCTGCCGGGTCACGGATCCCTGAGCGGCCGACGGCACGTCGACCTGGACGCGACGTTGGACGAGCTGGGCGCGGTGCTCCGGTCCGCGGCGGAGGACGGACCGGTGGTGCTCGCCGGCTACTCGATGGGCGGCCGGGTGGCGGCGCAGCTGGCGCTGCGGGAGCCGTCGCCGCTGGCGGCGCTGGTGCTGATCGCGTCGACCTTCGGACTCGACGATCCGGCCGAGCGGGAGGCGCGGCGCCGGGCCGACGAGCGGCTGGCGGACGAGCTGGAGGCGGACGGCCTGGAGCGGTTCGCGGACCGCTGGGGCCGGTTGCCGCTGTGGGACGGCGATCCGCCGGCCGCCCGCGCCGCCCAGCGGGCGGAGCTGACGGCCGGGGACGCGGCCGGCTTGGCGGCCGCGCTACGCGGCCTGGGCCCGGGCGCGGTACCCGCGGTGGGGAACCGACTTGTGACGCTTGCGGTCCCACTGCACGTCGTCGTGGGGGCGCGTGATCGTCGCTACCGTGCCATCGCCGGTCGGCTCGTCGACCTTGCGCCGCAGGCGGCGGGCAAGGTCGTGGTTGCCGGAGCCGGACATGGCCTGCTGCGTGAGACGCCGGCCGCGGTGGCTGCCGCGCTGCTCTCGTTGCAGGGGTGATTCGTGAGGCATGGGGGATCCTTCACTCGGGGGGTCGGGGGATGACGTTCCCCAGGAGCACGTCGACGGTGGCCGCGTCGGCGACGCCGTGCGCCGTCAGACCGCGGGCCGCCTGGAAGCGGGCGACCGCGGCGCCGGTGCGGGTGTCGAACGTGCCGCTCACGTGATCGGCGGCGAGGAACCCCTCGGCGACTAGCCGGTGCTGGATCCGCTGCGTGTCCGCGGCCTGGACGGCCGTGGGCCCGACGGCGCTGGCCGACAACGCGACCACGCCAGCGACGGCGATCGGCGTCGCCGCGGCCTTCACCGAGGCGACGGGATGCCGGAACGAACCTTTGCGACTACCTTGGGGGACCTTCGCCACCGAACTGACTCCTGGGGGACGGGAATCGAACTGCAGCAATCCTGTCGCACCAACCTCAAGGAGAGGTATGGGACTCCGGGATACGAGTGAAACGTTACCCGACGGCGCGGAGCCCTCGGGACTTTCGGCCCTCGTCGCGCAGCCGGAGGGCGATCTCCATGTCCTTGGCGGTCGGCTCCTTGCCCTCGATCCCCGGACCCTCGAAGATCACGGGCAGGCCGCCGAAGCGCGGCTCGCTGAGCACGGCCGCGATCCCCTGCCCACCGATCTCGCCGGTGCCGAGCGGCGCGTGGCGGTCGCGGTTGGAGCCCAGCGGCATCACGGAATCGTTGACGTGGACGCACTTCAGCCGGTCCAGGCCGAACGCCGCGTCGGCCTCCTTCAGCACGCCGTCGAGGGCCTCCACCGACGTCACGTCGTAGCCCGAGGCCAGCAGGTGGCAGGAGTCGAGGCAGAAGCCGATCCGCTCGTCGCCGCCGGTCGCCTCGAGCAGCGCGTGGAGCTCCTCGAACGATCGTCCAAGCGTGCCGCCGGCCCCGGCCGTGTCCTCGAGCAGCAACGGGCAGGACGCCGACTCCGCCAGCGCCTCGCGGAAGACGTCTCCGCAGCGGGCGATCGCCTCGCCGACGTCGCCGCCCTTGGCCGAGCCGGGGTGGAGCACCACGCCGGCCGCGCCGATCGCGTCGCCGACCCGCAGCGAGTGGCTGATCGCCGTCAGCGACTTCTCGCGCAGCTCCGGGTCGTCGGTCCCGGCGTTGGACAGGTAGAGCGCGTGGATCACCACCGACTGGATCGGTGACGCGGCCAGGTCCTCGCGGAACTGCGCGATCGATTCGTCGCTGTGGTTGGTCGGCGCCCAGCGGCGCGGCGACTGGGTGAAGATCTGGATCGACTCGCAGCCGCGCTCGACGCCGCGCTCGACGGCCTTGGGCAGGCCGCCGGCGGGGGAGACGTGGAGGCCGATCAGGGGAAGGTCCGAACGCTCGCTCATGCGCGACCGACCCTACGAGGTTCGGCCGGACGGCGACGTCGCGAGCGGGTGCTTCGCGCTCGCGGCCGGCGGGGCGCTGCCGGCTGCGGCGGTCGTCAGACCAGGCCGTGCGCCTTCGGCACGACGATCATGCCGTCGCGGGCCTTCAGCCGGGCCGCCAGGGCGCCGAGCGACTCGCCGCCGATCTCGACCGCCTCGAGCGCCTCCGGGGCGAACTGCGGCAGGGTCGCCAGGCCCGACGCGTCGCGCAGCCGCAGCGCCGCGGCGGCGTGGACCGCGGCGGCCACCCCGAGCGGGCCGTCCCAGGTCGACGCCAGCAGCACGTCGGCGCGGGTCGTCCGGGCCAGCGCCGCGTGGGCGAGGATGCCGCCGATCCCGCCGCTGCGCCCGACCTTCAGCACCACCGCGTCGGCCGCGCCGGAGGCGATCGCCCCGGGCCGATCGGCGGTCTCGTCCATGGCGACCCGTACGGGCACGCTGTCGCGGACGGCGCGCAAACCGTCGATCCCGTGGACCGGCTCCTCGACCAGCTCGACGCCGAACTGCGAGAGCGCCTCGATCGAGCTGACCGCGTCGGCGTCGGTCCAGGCGCCGTTGGCGTCCAGCCGGATCGCGACGTCGGGGCCGACCGCCTGACGGACGGCCGCCAGCCGCTCCGCGTCGTCGGGCAGCCCGACCTTCAGCTTGACCGTCTCGAACCCCGCGTCGGCGGCGGCCGACGCCACCTCCACGGTGGTCTCCAGGTCGTAGACGCCGATCGTCGCGTTGACCGGGACGGAGCGGGACGCCTCCTCGGCCAGCATCGTGGCGATCGGCTGACCCTCCCGCTGCGACGCGCGGTCCCAGAGCGCCATGTCGACCGCGGCCAGCGCGTTCGGCACGGTGGTCAGCTCCTGGCAGCGCTCCAGCGCCTGGGCCCCGGTCGCGTCGGCCGGCAGCTCGCGGAGCGCGCGGGCGCAGCGATCGAGCGCGTCGCGGCACTGATCGAGCGGCACGCCGTCGTACGGCTCCAACGGCGCCGCCTCGCCGCGGCCGACCACGCCGTCATGGTCCTCGAGCTCGACCAGCAGCATCCGCCGCTCGGCGACCTCGCCCCATGCGGCCCGCATCGGCTGCGTCAGCCGAAGTGCGACCTCCTGGATGCGCAGCTCCACGTGCCGGAGCGTACGCCGCAACTGCGCCGACGGTCGGCTCGTCGATTTGCTATGTGTCCGATTCGGGACGCCCGAGCGTCACGACAGCAGCACGCCCGCCGACAGCAGCAGGCAGAAGAGCAGCTCCAGCCGGCCGGTCCCGGCCAGCGCCCGGTTGAGCGTCGGACCGTCGACGTGGGTCAGCACGGTCCGGGCCAGGCGCACGGCCAGCGGGGCGCTCAGCAGCACCAGCGCAACGGCCGGGCTGAGGGCGCTGACCGTCGCCTACGGCTTCCTGCTGAGCGCCCTCAGCCCGGCCG
>CAZFIQ010000114.1:7210-8551 GCA_964519185.1 uncultured Patulibacter sp. | reverse complement strand
CCCGGCCGCTGCTGGTCGAGGTCCAGGCGCTGGTCTCGCCGAGCGAGCTGGTGCCGCCGCGTCGCGTCTGCAACGGCATCGACCGCAACCGCCTGGCGCTGGTGCTCGCGGTGCTGTCGCGGCACGCGGGGCTGGCGACGAGTACCCACGACGTCTTCGTCAACGTCGTCGGGGGCGTGCGCTGCGACGAGCCGGGGGCCGACCTGGCGGTCGCGCTGGCGGTCGCCTCGGCCGCCCGGGGGATCGTCCCGACGGCCGGGCCGGGCTCCGGCGGGGAGGGCGGCGACGACGCGGAGCAGGAGCTGCCCGTCGCCTGCTTCGGCGAGGTCGGCCTGACCGGCGAGCTGCGCGGCGTCGCCCACGCCGACCGCCGGCTGGCCGAGGCGCGCAAGTTCGGCCTGCGCGGGGTGGTCCAGCCGGAACGCCAGCCGACGCTCCGCGACGCACTCCGGGCCGCGCTCCCGCGACGCGGCTGACCGCGCCACCGCGCCGCCAACGCGGACGCCACTGGGAGGTGACGCCGTGCACGTCCCGTCCCACCAGGGGTGTACCCCCGGTGGGGCTTGCTACAATCGTTGCGATGGCGCAGCGCCCCGGCGAAGAGCTTCAAGAGCTCGAAGGTCGTCAGGAACCCCGGCTGGTCAAGGCGCTCGAGATGATCGCGCCCGGAACCGTACTGCGCGACGGGATCGATTCGATCCTGAGCGCGGATACCGGCGGTCTCCTCGCGATCGGCGAGCCGGAGGAGATCACCCACCTCTGCTCGGGCGGCATCCGGCTCGACATCGACTACACGCCTGCGCTGTTGTATCAGCTGGCGAAGATGGACGGCGCGATCACGCTCAACGCCAACGCGACCAAGATCGCGATGGCGAACGTCCAGCTGGTCCCGGACCCGACGATCCTCACGCAGGAGACCGGCACCCGGCACCGCACCGCCGAGCGCGTCAGCAAGCAGAGCAACGCGGTCGTGATCGCGATCTCGCAGCGGCGCAAGGTCGTGTCGCTCTACGTCGACGGCACGCTCTACCAGCTCGATCAGATCCCGGTCGTGCTGGCCAAGGCCAACCAGGCGCTGGCGACGCTCGAGAAGTACCGGGTCCGGCTGGACCAGGTGTCGACCCGGCTGACCGCGCTCGAGTTCGAGGGCAGCGCGTCGCTCCACGACGTCCTGACCGTGCTCCAGCGCGCCGAGTTCGTCTCGCGGATGGCGGTCGAGGTCGAGCGCTACATCGTCGAGCTCGGCACCGACGGCCGGTTGATCGAGATGCAGCTGGAGGAGACCACCGTCGGCACCGCGGAGTAGTCGCGCACCAGCGCGGCCTTCTCCCCCGCGGTGCC
>CAZFIQ010000114.1:5668-7200 GCA_964519185.1 uncultured Patulibacter sp. | reverse complement strand
CCGCGGGGGAGAAGGCCGCGCTGGTGCGCGACTACTCCGCGGACCCCAGCGAGGAGGCGGTCGCGGCCACGCTCGACCTGCTTCCGCGGGTCCCGCACTCCGATCTGCTCGACTTCGGGCGGCTGGCGGAGCTGCTCGGCTACAACCGCAAGCTCAACACGTTGGACTACCCGGTCAGCCCGCGGGGCCACCGGGTGCTGGCGCGGATTCCGCGCCTCCCCAAGCTCGTCGTGCAGCAGATCATCGACACGTTCGGTGGCCTGGACGAGCTGCTCGTCGGAGCGGACGCCGACCTCGAGTCGGTGCCCGGAGTCGGCGAGATCCGGGCGAAGGACATCCGCGAGGGCCTTCGCCGGCTGCAGGAGATCAACATCGTCGATCGGTACCTGCAGTCGTGACGTCTCTGCGCGTCGTGACCGAGTACGCCGATCGTGCCGCGTTCCGCGCGGGCCATCCCAGGAGGGACCATGACTGACAACATCGACGACGACCTGTTCGACACGATCACCGTGAGCGGTGACTGCGACTTCCAGGTCGGCGACAACGTCGTCTACCCGCACCACGGCGCCGGAGTGGTGAAGGCCCGCGCGCCCCGCAAGGTGCTGGGCGAGGAGCGCGAGTACCTCAAGATCCGGATCCTCCACAACGACATGACCGTGCACGTCCCGTGCGACCAGGCGGCGGCCGTCGGCCTGCGCCGCGTGATCGACGAGGAGACCGTGCGCAAGGTGCTCGGCGTGCTCGAGGGACCGTGCACGGAGATGCCGAAGAACTGGAACCGGCGCTTCAAGCACAACCGCGAGAAGATCAAGACGGGCGACATCTACGAGCTCGCCGAGGTCGTCCGCAACCTCGCCACCCGCGAGAACGACAAGGGTCTGTCGACCGGCGAGAAGCAGATGTTCACCCGGGCGAAGAAGGTTCTCGCCTCCGAGCTGATGTACGCGCTCGAGAAGACCGAGGACGAGGCCGAGGAGTACCTCGACGCGATCCTCGCCCCGGTCGAGGGTGCGGCTCCGACGGCCGTCCGGGCCGCGGCGGCCGAGGATGACGAGGACGACCTGGACGACGACGAGCGCGCCGACGGCGCCGTCGACGACGACGCGCTGGCGCTGCAGGACTGACGCCGCCCGCGGCGCAGCCGGATGGCGGTGGCGATCGTCGTCGGCGCCGGGCGCGGGACGCGCCTGGGCTCCGACGGACCCAAGGCGCTCGTCCCGGTGGGCGGGCGCCCGTTGATCGCGTGGGCGCTCGCGGTGCTCACCGCGGTCCCGGAGCTGCGCCGGATCGTCGTGGTGCTGCCTGCGGGCGAGGCGCTGCCGGACGATCCGGGCGCGTGGCGGCTGCCCGCCGACGCCTGGACGGCACCGGACGGGACCCGGCGGGTCGTCGCGGTCCCCGGGGGGCGTGAGCGCTCGCACTCGGTGCGCGCCGGTCTCGAGGCCACGGGCGAGGGACCGGACGACGAGTCCGTGCTCGTTCACGACGGTGCCCGTCCGCTGGTGACGGCCGCGCTCGTTCGCGCGGGCCTG
>CAZFIQ010000114.1:0-5658 GCA_964519185.1 uncultured Patulibacter sp. | reverse complement strand
GGCCCGCGCGAACGAGCGCGGGCCTGGCGGCGGTGGCGCGGGCGGCCGACGCCGCGGTGGCCGCCGCGCCGGTGACCGACACCGTCAAGCAGGTCGACGCGCCGGCCGAGGGGGGCGCCCTGCCGCGGGTCGCCCGCACGCTCGACCGCTCCCGGCTGTGGGCGGTCCAGACGCCGCAGACGTTCCGTCGGGCGGCGCTGGCGGCCGCGCTGGCGCAGCCGGACGAGCGGTTGGCCGCCGCGACCGACGACGCCTCGCTGGTCGAGGCGGCCGGCGGCGACGTGCGGATCGTGCCGGCGCCGACGACCAACATCAAGGTCACCGTGCCCGCGGACGTCGAGCTCGCCGAGCTGCTGCTGGCCCGTCTGCGACAGAATGAGGGGCCGTGCTGACCGATTACCACGTGCATCTGCGGCCGGACGAGCACCCCTCGACGCCGGACCAGTACTTCACCCCCGCGAACGCCGAGCGGTACCGGGAGGCCGCCACGGAGCGGGGGGTCGTCGAGCTCGGGGTCAGCGAGCACATCCACCGCTTCGCCCAGGCGCTGGACGTCTGGGAGCACCCGTTCTGGCGCTTCTCGGCGGTCGACGACCTGGACGCCTACTGCGCCTTCGTCCGCGAGCGGACCGACCTCAAGCTGGGGATCGAGGCGGACTTCGTCCCGGGCCGCGAGGACCGCATGGCGGCGCTGCTCGAGGCGCGTGAGTGGGACTACGTGCTCGGCTCGGTGCACTTCCTGCGCGACCGCGGCGTCGACGCCGAGTACTCGGAGACGGGCACCAATTGGGACGTCTGGGCCGACACCGACAGCGCCGACGACGTCTGGCGGCGCTACTTCGAGACGCTCGCCGAGTGCGCCCGCAGCGGGCTCTACGACATCCTCTCGCACCCCGACCTGGTCAAGGTCTGGGGCCCGGCGCGCCCCCTGCCGGAGCGCGACGTGCGGTTCTTCTACGAGCCGGCGATCGAGGCGATCGCGGATTCGGGGATCGCCGTCGAGATCTCGACCGCCGGGCTGCGCAAGCCGGTCGGCGAGATCTACCCGTCGCGGGCGTTCCTCGAGATGGTGGTCGACGCCGGCAACCCGATCGTGCTGTCGAGCGACGCCCACCGGCCGGAGCAGCTGGGCTACGGCTACGGCGAGGCGCTCGACCTGCTGGCGGAGGTCGGCGTGCGCGAGCTGACGACCTTCACGGGACGGACGGCGCAGCGGGTGCCGATCGAGGCGGTCGATCGCGACGGCGCCCACCGGCACGGCGACGCTCCGCCGCCGACGATCGATCCCGCGACCGGGCGCCCCGGATCGTGACGATCGCCGACGTCCGGACCGGGATCGGCTGGGACAGCCACCGGACGATTGCCGCCACGCCCGCCCGTCCGCTGGTGCTCGGCGGGGTGACGATCGACGGCGACGTGGCGCTCGACGGGCACAGCGACGCCGACGTCCTGACCCACGCGGTGATCGACGCGCTGCTCGGCGCCGCCGGCCTCGGCGACATCGGCGAGCACTTCCCGGACACCGACCAGCGCTGGAAGGGCGCCGACTCGATCGCGCTGCTCGACCACGTCGCGGGGCTGGTGCGCGACGCCGGCTGGACCGTCTCGTCGGTCGACGTCACGGTGGTGCTCGAGCGGCCCAGGCTGTCGCCCCACAAGCCGGCGATGGCCGCGCGGCTGGCCGCGACGCTCGGGGTCGACCGCGAGCGGGTCAACGTCAAGGCGACCACCGCCGAGCGGATGGACGCCGTCGGCCGGGGCGAGGGCGCCGCCGCCCACGCGGTCGCGACGATCCTCCGGTACGCGTAGGACCCCGGCCGTGGCCGTCCGCGAGCGTCCCCCCGGCGCGCCGGGATCGTCCCGCGCGGGCGATCGACCCCAGTACGATGGCGCCCGGATGAGCGGCGGGGGAACGGGGCACCAGGGTCGCACGCCCGTGGCCGTCGTCGCGGCCGTGATCCTGGCGATCGGGCTGGCGACCTTCCTGCTGCCGTCGTCGGCGACCTACGACGCCTGGTCGTGGATCGTCTGGGGCCGGGAGGCCCTGCACGGCGAGCTGAACACGATCAGCGGGCCGTCGTGGAAGCCGCTGCCGGTCGTGGTCACCACGCTCGCCGCTCCGCTCGGCTCGATCGCCCCGGACGTCTGGGTCCTGGCCGCGCGACTGGGGGCGATCACGGCGGTCTTCCTGGCCTTCGTCCTGGCCCGCCGGCTCGGCGGCCTGGTGGCGGGGATCTTCGCCGCGGTCGGGCTGGCCGCGGCGCCGTGGTGGATCTGGAACGGCTGGCTCGCCAACAGCGAGGGCGTGCTGGTCGCGGTGGTGCTGGGGGCGATCCTGGCCGCGCTCGACGGCCGCCGCCGGGTCGCCTTCGCCTGCGCGATCGCTGCCGGCCTGCTGCGCCCCGAGGCCTGGCCGTTCATCCTGCTCTACGCCGCGTGGCTGGCGTGGCGCGGCGACTTCCGGGAGCGGGTGGCGGTCGCGGTCGGCCTGGTGGTCCTGCCGCTGGCCTGGCTGCTGCCGGAGAAGTGGGGGTCGGGGGACTACTGGCGGGCCGCGACCCGGGCCCAGAACCCGGACCCGGGCGCGGCGTCGTTGACCGACGCTCCGGCGTGGACGGTCACCAAGGACTTCTTCACGATGCTGCCCTCGGTCACGTGGGCGGTGGTGGCGGCGGCCGTCGGGCTGGGCCTGCTCACGCTGCTCCGGCGCCGCCGCGGCCCCGGCGCGCCCGGGGTGGAGGACCCGCCGGTGGCCGACGGAACGTCCGCCGCCGGCACCCCCACGGCGGTGGCGGACGCCGCCGGTGCGCGGGCCGGCGAGCCGCCGCGGGTCGGGACGATCCTCCGGAGCCCGCTGTACACGACGCTGGGGATCGCGGCGCTCGGCGTCGCCTGGCTGGTCGTCGTCGTGATCCTGACCACCCGTGGGTTCTCCGGCAACGAGCGCTACCTGATCCCGCCGGTGGCGCTGCTGCTGGTCGCCGCGAGCGCGGGCTTCGGCCGGCTGCTGCCGCGGCTGCCGCGGCCCGCGCGGACCGGCCTGGTCGCGGTCTTCGCCGTCCTGATCGTGATCGCCGCGATCGACGACGTGCCGCGGCAGCTGCGCAGCGCGACCTACGAGTCGCGGCTGATCGACAACCTGCCGCGGGCGATCGAGCAGGCCGGCGGCGCGGCCGAGCTCAACGCCTGCGCCGACGTCTCGACCCACAAGTTCATGGTCCCGCAGGCGGCCTGGTACCTGCGACGGCACCTCGAGGAGATCGGCATGGTGCCGGTCGGCCCGACCCAGGTCGTGCTGCGGCTGCGCCTGCAGGAGGACGGGGGCTGGACGCCGACCGTCAAGCACATCCCGGGCCTGGAGACCCGTAGCGAGACCCCGTACTGGTGGATCGTGGCGCGCTGCGACCCGGCGGAGGCCGCGCGATGAGCGCGCCCGCGACGGCGCCGGCCCCGTCACGCGCGGGCGCCGCCCTGCGGCGGCTCGGCGCCTGGCTGCAGGGGCCCGGCGCCTGGCTGGTGGTGGCGTTGCTGCTGCTCTGGTCGGTCTTCCTGCGCACCCGCAACCTCGACGCTCCGTTCTGGATCGACGAGGCGATCAGCGTCGGCGTCGCCGACCGTCCGTTCCTGGACATCCCGGCGGCGCTCCAGCTGGACGGCAACCCGCCCGTCTACTACCTGCTGCTGAACCTCTGGATGGGGCTCTTCGGCACCACCGAGGCGGCGGCCCACGCGCTCTCGACGGTCTTCGCGGTCGCCACCGTGCCGGTCGGGTTCCTGATGGCCCGCCGGCCGTTCGGGACGCGGGCCGCGCTCGGCACCGCGGCGATCGCGGCGACGCTGCCGTACCTGACGTACTTCGGGCAGGAGACCCGGATGTACTCGATGGTGGCGTTCCTCTCCGTGCTCGTCGCCGGGCTGCACCTGCGGGCCTTCCGGCCCGGGGCGACCGGGGCCCGGGTCGGGCTGGCGGTCACGCTGGCGGTGCTGCTCTACACCCACAGCTGGGGCGTCTTCCTGGTCGGCGGCAGCGTCTTCGCGGTGGTCGTCCGGGTCCTGCTGCAGTCCGGCTGGCCCGAGCGGGTCCGGGTCGCCCGGGTCGGTTTCCTGATCCACCTCTTCGCGGCCGTCTGCTGGCTGCCGTGGATCCCGACGCTGCTCCAGCAGGCGCGCGAGACGGGCGCGCCGTGGTCGGTCCGTCCGACCTTCGAGATGATGCTGACCGGGCTCGGGTCGCTCGCGGTCTCCCAGGTCGCGGCCGCCGCGCTGGCCACGGCGATGCTGTTCGGCGCGGCGACGATCGCCTCGGCGGCCCGGGGGCGGATCGCCGTTCCCGGGGTCCCGGCGCCGGACGAGGCCGCGACGATCCGCGGCCACCTGGCGGTGCTGACCACGATGCTGGTGGTCACGCTGCTGCTGGCCTGGATCACGTCGCTGATCAACCCGGCGTGGGCCAGCCGCTACATGGGCGTCCTGGTCGGTCCGGTGGTGCTGCTCGGCGGCGTCCTGCTGACCCGTTCGGGGCGGGTCGGGCTGGTGGTGCTGGTGATCCTGGTCGGCGCCTGGGGGATCAGCACCCAGGGCGACCGCCTGCACAACAAGGGCACGGCCCAGACGATGGCCGACAGCGCGGCCCCGGACCTGCGGGCCGGCGACCTGGTGGTCAGCGTCCAGCCCGAGCAGCTGCCGGTGATCGCCTACAGCCTCCAGCGCGCCGGGGTCGCCGACGGCGTCCGCTTCGCGACGGCGATCGGCCCGCAGCAGGACACCCGGCTGCTGGACTGGCGCAACGTGCTGGACCGCTTCCGCGCGGCGACGCCGCGGGTCGTGGTCGACCGCCTGGTCGGCGATCAGGCCCCGGGATCGCGGATCCTTCTGGTGCTTCCCGTAACCTCCAGCGGGAACTGGCAGGCACCATGGACGAGCCTGGTCGCGGACCGTACGCGGGCCTGGCGATCGATCCTGCAGGCGGATCCCCGCCTGCGGCTGATCGGCCGTCGGCCGGTGTCCGGACCGGGACGTGGTGTCTTTGGCGTACTCTTCGAGGTTCAGCGGTGAGCGCGGACGGTACTTCGGGTAGGAAGTGCCGTGGCCGTCCGCCCGTCCGGCTGAGCTCGTCTGCACCCCGTCCGTAGGAGCACCGATGTCCGGCACCCCGTCGCCTTCGTCCCCCACATCCTCGCCGGAAGGCCGCACGCTGGTGATCGGTGGCGGCCCCGCCGGGCTGACCGCCGGGTACCTGCTGGCCAAGCGCGACGCCGACGTCACGGTCTTCGAGGCGGCGGACCAGGTCGGCGGGATCGCGATGACGGTCGTGCGCGACGGATACCGCTTCGACCTCGGTGGGCACCGCTTCTTCACGAAGGTCCGTGAGGTCGAGGAGCTCTGGTACGAGATCATGGGCGACGAGTTCCTCCGCCGCCCGCGGATGTCCCGGATCTTCTGGAACAAGAAGTTCCTCGACTATCCGCTCAACGGGATGGACGTGATCAAGAAGCTCGGTCCGGTCGAGCTCTTCCGCTCGGGCATGTCGTACCTCTGGGCGGTCGCCAAGAAGCCGTTCCGCCGCAAGCCGGAGGCGTCGCTCGAGGAGTGGGTCTCGCGGCGCTGCGCGAGGGGCTGGCGCGGGCGCGGATCGCCGAGGCGGGGCTCGTCGACCGG
>CAZFIQ010000113.1:7320-8568 GCA_964519185.1 uncultured Patulibacter sp. | reverse complement strand
GACTGACGGAACTCCGCCCACGCGATCAGCGCGACCGCACCGCCGCCGACGCCGTTAAACAGCGCCACCAGCTGCGGCATCTCGGTCATCTTGACCTTCTGCGCGGCCGGGACGCCGATCGCGGTGCCGATGATCAGACCGGCGATGATCAGGATCGGGTTGTTGAACGGATCGACCAGCAGCGTCGCCACGACGGCGATCGCCATACCGACCGCGGCGATCCGGTTGCCGCGCACCGCGGTCTTCGGGCCCGTCAGGCCGGAGAGCCCGACGATGAAGAGCGTGAACGCGATGATGTAGAGGACCGACTTGAAGTTCGCGTCGGTCAAGAACGAGGCCACCGGGGTGGCGGAATTCAGCGCACTCATCAGACCTTGGCCTTCTCGTCCGCCGCGTCAGCCTTCGGCTTCGGCTTGGCCTTGAACATCTCCAGCATCCGGTCGGTGACGACGAAGCCGCCGATCACGTTGACCACGCCGAAGACCAGCGCCACGAACAGGATGATCTGCGTCCCGACGCCCAACTCGGGGTAGGTCGCCAGCAGCACCAGGCCGCCGAGCACGACGATGCCGTGGATCGCGTTGGTGCCCGACATCAGCGGCGTGTGCAGCGTGTTGGGGACCTTCGAGATCACGGCGTAGCCGACCAGACCGGCCAGCACCAGGATCGCCAGGTTGATGACGAGCGGACTCGCAGCCGCTCCGGTCGCGGCCGCCAGCGCGGCCGTCGAAAGCTCAGCGGACATCAGGCTGCCCCCTCCACGGTCTTCTTGGCTCCGGGATGGACGATCTCGCCACCGCGCGTCACGCAGGCACCAGCGATGATCTCGTCCTCGAAGTCCAGCGCGAGCGACGTCGCCCCCGACTCCTCGTCCTTCTGCACCATCAGCTCGACCAGCGCCTGCACGTTGCGGGCGTAGAGCTGGGAGGCGTGCTCCGGCATCTCGGCCGCCAGGTTGAGCGGCGAGTGAATCGTCACGTCGTGCTTGACGACCGTCTGCCCCGGCTCGGTCAGCTCGCAGTTGCCGCCGGTCTCCCCCGCCAGGTCGATGATCACGGAGCCGGGCCGCATACCCTCAACGGCCTCCGCCGTCACCAGCCGCGGCGCGGGACGTCCCGGCACCAGCGCGGTCGTGATCACCACATCAAAGCCCGTGGTGGCATCGGTCAGCGCCTGCTGCTGCTGGGCCCGCTCCTCGGCGGTCAGCTCACGGGCGTAGCCACCCTCACCAGCCGCGTCGATCCCGAG
>CAZFIQ010000113.1:0-7310 GCA_964519185.1 uncultured Patulibacter sp. | reverse complement strand
CCAGGTCGCACCAAGCGACTCGACCTGCTCGGCCGTCTCCGGCCGCACGTCGTAGCCGGTCGTCTTCGCGCCGAGCCGACGTGCGGTCGCCAGCGCCTGCAGGCCGGCAACGCCGATACCCAGCACCAGCACCTTGGCCGGCGGAATCGTGCCGGCAGCCGTCATCAGCATCGGAAAGAACCGCGTCGACAGGTCCGCCCCGGCAAGCACCGCCTTGTAGCCGGAAACGTTGGACTGCGACGACAGCGCGTCCATCGCCTGCGCCCGCGAGATCCGCGGAATCGCCTCCATCGCAAACGCGGTCGCACCCTTGTCCCGCAGCGCGACGGCGGCCGTCGGCGAGCTGAGCGGAGCGAGAAACCCGATCAGCACCGAGTCAGCACCGAGCTTGGCGACCTCCTCGGCGGTCGGCGGGGCGACCTTGACGACCACGTCGCGCGACCAGACGTCGGACGACACCGTCGCGCCGGCCTCCTCGAACAGCGCGTCCGGGATCAGCGCGTGCTCACCAGCACCAGGCTCGATCACCACCGACACGCCCTTCGCCGCGAGGCGCTTGACCACGTCGGGAACGAGCGCCACCCGACGCTCACCATCCGCAGTCTCCTTCGGGATACCCAACGTCAAACTCATGGGCTCACCTCGCTCAGATCGCGTGCGATTCGCAGGGACACAGGCAGATCTCCATCATCGTGGAACGGACTTGGCGGCACCGCGCGGGGGCGCGGTCCGGCCGCGAACCCACGCCGACTCCTCGACCTGCGAGGGGCAACGCGTCCGGGCCAGTGCCGAAGAACGCGGAGTATGCCGCAGATCGCGGCGGTACGACGAGTGGCACGCCGTAGGCCCCACCGTCAAATTCAAACAACAGTTTGGTAGAAACGTACCATCGCGGCTTGTGCGCGGTGCTACAAGCCGGCGCTCTGCATGGTTTCCGCCATGCCGGTTCGCCGTTCACTCCGACGGGACGGCGGGGACGGGCGAGCCCCAGATCCCCTCGGGGGCGCCGGCACGGGCGCTCGCGCGGACGCGGAAGCGCTCCACGAGCTCGCCCACGTCGCTCGGCCCGCGGTCCGGGTCGACGGCCGCCGGCTGGAGTCCGCCGAGCAGCGCCGCCCGGAACCGGCGGATGTAGGCGGTCTCCGCGATCTCGCGCACGCCCATCCGCGCCGTGTGGCTCGTGCACTGCTGCACGTCGAGCACGCGATAGCCGGCGTCCAGCAGCCGGACCCCGGCCGCGAGCACCGCCGCCGTCCCCGCGTCGGGCGCCAGGTGGAACATCGACTCCAACGTGTGTCCGCGTCCCATCGTGACCCCGAAGGTCCCGCCGACCAGCTCGTCGCCGTCCCAGACCTCGAAGCTGCGCGCGTGGCCCCACCGCTGCAGGTCCCGGTAAGCGTGCTCGAGCCGCGGCGTCAGCCAGACCTCGCCCGGGTCCAGGCCCGGTCGCGTCGCGCACCGCGCGACGACCTCGGAGAACGCCTCGTCGACCGACAGGCGGTAGCCGCGCGCGGCCAGCGTGCGGCGGAGCGTGCGCGGCAGGCGCAGGCCCTCCAGCTCCAGCACCGCGCGCGGATCGGCGTGGTACGCCGCGACCCGGAAGACCCCATCGTCGTCGCAGGTGTCCATCGGGAACGCGCCCTGCTCGTAGACGAACAGCATCCCCGCGGGGTCGAGCATCCACGTGCCGTCGTCGTTCTGGGTGGCGAGCGCGGAGTCCACCGTCGCCCCACCGTACCGGACTGCCCGCGGCGAGCGCCGCAGCGGGTCGTGGCACCGACGTCGTCCGGGGCTCCGTCGGGACGACCCAGCGTCCGCGCCGGCGCTCGGGCGGCGACGCTACGACCGCGCGTCGACGAACAGCGTCTGGGTCGCGGTGCCGAACCGTCCGGCGGCGTCGTGCAGCTCGGTCGTCGTCAGTCCGGTCCCGTTGCCGTCGACCTCGGTCCGGGCGCGAACGCCGATCCACTCCCCCGCCGGGTCGCGGTGGAACCCGAGCGTGAGGTCGCAGTTGACGAAGAGGTACTCATCGAAGCTGATCGGGTGGGCCAGGCCGTTGCCGAAGTCCGCGGCCGCTGCTGCGCGTTGGGCGCCCGACGGCGATTCGTGCGCAACGATCGGCAGCCGCAGCCGCAGCCAGGCGCTCGCCCGCTCCGCCACGGTCCATAGCGTGCCGTCGAGGGGACGAATCTCGACGGCGGTCGGATAGAATCCTTCCGGGGCCTCGTCGCCGGTTGGCCTGACCAGCGCCTCCGTGGCCGGCACCAGGCCCTCCGGCGGCGCCAGCTCCGGCCAGGGCATCCCGACGCCGTCCGGCAGCGCGATCCGGGCCCGTCGCAGCAGCACGGCGCGCACCGTCATCACCGTCTGGTCGTCGGCGACCAGCTCGCCGTGCACCACCTGGAACCGGCGCCCCGGCTTGCGCACCGTGGTCCGCACCGTGACGGGGCCGAGCGGCACGGGGCCAAGGAAGGTGAAGGCCAGCGAGCTGACGCGCTGGTCCTCGGCGCCCGCCCGTCGCTCGACGGCGCGGGTCAGCAACGCTGCGGGCGCACCGCCGTGCGCCATCCGCGCGTCCCACGGTCCGCGCGCCGCCGCGGTCAGCGTCGCCGTCTCCGTCACGACCCCGCCGGAGTCGTTGGGCAGCAGCGTCCCGACGGTGGCGATCGCGGCCGGAGCGGAGCCGCTCATGCGACCAGCCCCGCTCGCGTGGCCAGGTCGGCGATCACCTGCGACAGCTGCCCCCCCTGCCAGGCGATCGGCGACTTGCCCTCCGCCTCGACGACCAGCTCCGCACCGGGGATCGTCTCCGCGTAGCGCTCGGCGACCGCCAGCGGGTGACCGGGGTCGGCGGTGTCGCGGTCGCCGACGACTACCGTCGGGGCGGCGATCGTGGCCAGCTCGTCGAGCGCGTCGAACGGCGCGCTGCGGGGCACGCCCCGCAGCGCGTCCGCGACCGCCGCCGGATGATCGTGGACCGACAGCCGCTGGTGGGTGACGGTGCGGACGGTGTCGCGCCAGGCCTCCGGCAGGTCGTCGAACCGGTAGGCGGCGACGAAGCCGTCCGCGCCGCCCGACTCCATCCCGGCGGCCAGCCGATCCCAGCGGGCCATCGCCCGCTCGTCGCGCTCGTTGCCGGGCAGGAACGCCGGCGTCACCAGCACCAGGCCGGCGACCCGCTCCGGGCGCCGCAGCGCGAACCGGACCGCCGTGTGCGCGCCCATCGAGGCGCCGGCGAGCAGCGGGCGCTCGATGCCCTGCTCGTCGAGCACCCGCTCCAGGTCGTCCGCCAGCGCGTCGTAGTCGTAGCGTCCGTCGGGGGCGGGATCGGACGCGCCGTGCCCGCGAGCGTCGTAGGTCACCACCCGGTGCCCGGCCCGCTCCAGCTTGCGGCTGCCCATCACCACGTAGCGGTGGTTGGCCGTGAGCCCGTGCAGGAGCACGATCGGGGGACCATCGCCGGCGACCTCGACATGCAGTTCCATCGAGGATGTACTAGCAGGCGGAGCCGGGCGCGCGCCGGCCGCCACGCTCCGCGGTCGCCGAACGGTCCCGCGGGCCCGCGAGGTCTACGGCGACCACGGCAGGGTCAGCTGGACGCCGGGCCCGTCGACCAGCTCGAGCGACGCCATCCGGACGCCGAGCAGCCGCACCGGCTGTTCGGGGCCGTACTCACGCAGCATCGCCACCGCCGTGTCGGCCAGCGCCTCCGCGTCCTCGACCGGGGCGGCCAGGGTCCGCGACCGGGAGACCGTCGAGAAGTCCGCCAGCCGGACCTTGATCCCGACCGTCCGTCCGCGGCGCCCCTGCTGCTCGAGCGCGTCGAACAGCCGCGCCGCGAGCCGCCGCATCGCATGCTCCTGGTCGTCCGGGTCGTCGATGTCCTGCGAGAAGGTCGTCTCGCGGCTCTCGGAGACCGGCTCGCGGACCGGCACCACCGGGTCGTCGTCGTCGAAGCGGCAGCGGCGCCAGAGCCACGGCCCCGTCCGGGGACCGAACCACGCGCTCAGCTGGTCCTCGGGCACGCGCGCGAGCGCGCGGATCGTGGAGATCTGCCGCTCCGCCAGCTGCTCGCTGGTGCGCGGTCCGATTCCCGGCAGCAGCCCCGGCGACGCGTCGGCCCAGCGCCGCCAGGCGTCGCGACGGTCGAGCACGACGAACCCCCGCGGCTTCTCCGCGTCCGACGCCAGCTTCGCCACCAGCTTGCTCGGTCCGATTCCGACCGACACGTGCAGCGCCGTCTCGCGCTCGACGTGCCGCACCACGCGCCGCATCGCCGCGCGCGGGGCGATCAGGCCGCTGAGATCGACGTAGGCCTCGTCGAGGCTCATCTGCTGGACCGTGTCGACCTCGTCGCGGATCACCCCCATCACCGCCTCGGACGCCTCCCGGTACGCGTCCAGGTCGGGAGGAACGAGGATCGCGTCGGGGCAGCGGCGGCGGGCGACGGCCAGCGGCATCGCCGACCCGACGCCGTGCTGACGCGCCTCGTAGGTCGCCGTGGTCACGACCGACCGCGGTCCGTCGTGGGCGACGATCACCGGCTTGCCGCGCAGCTCCGGGCGCCGCAGCAGCTCAACGGCCGCGAAGAACGCGTCGCAGTCGAGATGTCCGATGCAGCGCTCCACCTCCTGCAGCGTAGTCGGGCGAGCGGCGTCCGGGGCGAACGCCTGTTCGCCCCGGACGGAACGCGTTCGTGGTTCGCCCGCTCTGCGCGGGTCGATCGCGACCGCGTTCCCGCGCCTAGCGGTCGACCCAGACCGGGCCGATGTCGCCGAAGCCCAGCGCGTTGCGGGTGGCGGCGGTCAGGTCCCACTCGCGTCCGGCGATGTACGGCCCGCGGTCGACGACCCGCGTCGTCACCTGGCGCGAGCCGACGCGCAACGTCACCTTCGTCCCGCACGGCAGGGTCTTGTGGGCGACGCCCCGGGTGCTCGGGCTGAGCCGGCCGCCGCAGGCGAGCGCGCTGCCGTACAGCCCGGGACCGAAGTACGACGCGAACGACCGGCGGAACCCGTGGACCCGCTTGACGCGCCGGTGCGTCGGATGCACCGAGTCGCTGGCCAGCACGCGCACCCGCGCCTGCTGGTCGCCGACCGCGGCGATCTGCTTGCCGATCCGGAAGCGGCCCTGCTCCTTGACCCGGACGGTCGCCACCGGCCGCCACTTCGATCCGCTGCGCACGTCCAACCGGACGCGGTCGCCCCGCTCGGCGCCGACGACCCGGCCCGCGTAGACGGCACGGTTGCCGACCAGCCCGGCGGAGCGGGCCGAGGTGATGCGGATCCGGGGACGGACCTTGGTGCGCCGGGCCGGCGTGGCGGCACGCTCCCGGGCCTCGTCGACGGGCGTCGCCGGGGTAGCGGTCGGGGTCTGGGCCGGAGCGGCGGGGCTCGTCCCCGCGGCGGCCGTCACGGCGGCCTGCGGCGGGGTCGCGCCGCCGGTGGCCGGGGCGGCGGCGATCGCCGGGGTGGCCGCGGTCAGCGCGGCGGCGGCCCCGGCCACCAGCACGGCACGGGACGACGAAGCAACAGCATCGCGAATCACGGAACTGCCTCCTTGGTCATGGCGCCTACGGGGTTAGCTGACGGGCTCGCGATCGAATCGGCCGGCGCACATCCGGTGCTCCGGCTCGACCTCGACCGCTACGGGCGACGCTGCGCCCGATTCGCCCCGGCCGGTCGCGGTTGATGCCCGCGTTCGGCAGTGGGTCCCCCGTTCGGTGCGCGCGGACGCGTCACCGACTCGGCGTCGGAAGACCGCCAACTGTACCGCACGACTCATCAACCGTTGCGTGCCCCTGCACACGCTCCCCCCCCCACCCACCCCCGCTGATGCGGATCACGCCGACCTGGGTGGCGCGATCCGCATCAGCCGCGTTCGGACGGCGACTGATGCGGGTTGTGCCCGACCCGGCGGCGCGATCCGCATCAGCGGGGTGCGGACGACCGCGCGCCCGGTCCGGCACACCGCCTCGATACCGTTGTGCGCCATGCGGATCGCCCTGGCGCAGATCAACCCCATCGTCGGCGACCTCGCGGGCAACGCCGCCCGCACGATCGAGCAGGTCGGCCAGGCCCGCGACGCCGGCGCCGCCCTCGTCGTCTTCCCCGAGCTGACCGTCACCGGATACCCGCCCGAGGACCTGCTGTTCAAGGCGCACTTCCTGGGCGACGCCCACGCCGCGATCGAGCAGATCGCCGCCGAGACCGCCGGGATCACCGCGATCGTCGGCTTCCCCGAGCGCGGCCAGGACGCGGTCTACAACGCGGTCGCGGTGCTCGCCAACGGCGTCGTCCAGGCGATCGTCCGCAAGGTCCACCTGCCCAACTACGGCGTCTTCGACGAATACCGCTACTTCGGAGCCGGCGACGTCGCCGCGATGATCGAGGTCGACGGCACCCTCGTCGCGGTGACGATCTGCGAGGACCTGTGGATCCCCGCCGGACCGGCCGCCGCAGCCGCCGCCGCCGGAGCGACCGTCGTGGTCAACGCCTGCGCGTCGCCGTACCACCGCGGCAAGGGCCACCAGCGCGAGCGGATGCTCAGCCAACGCGCCCGCGACCACGTCGCGATCGTCGCCCTCAGCAACCAGGTCGGCGGCCAGGACGAGCTGGTCTTCGACGGCCACTCGGTGATCCTCGACCACGAGGGCCAGCCGATCGGCCGCGCCGCCCAGTTCGCCGAGCAGCTACTGGTCTGCGACGTCGACGTCGACGCGGCCGGCGCCGCCCGGCTGCGCGACCCCCGCGGACGCCTGGCGCTCCGCCACGGGAGCGAGCTCCCCGTCGAGCTGGTCGCCCGGATCACCACCGACTCCGCCCCGCACCCGCCGACCGCGACCGCCGGCGAGCGACTGACCAGCGACCCGACCGAGCCGAGCGCGCTCGGCACCGGCCCCGTCGCCACGCCGCTCGACCCGGTCGCCGAGGTCTACGCGGCGCTCGTGCTGGCGACCCGCGACTACGTCGAGAAGAACGGCTTCCGCCACACGGTGCTCGGACTGTCCGGCGGCATCGACTCGACCCTGGTGCTGCTCGTCGCCGTCGACGCGCTCGGCCCCGAGCGGGTCAGCGCCGTCGTGATGCCGTCGCCCTACTCCTCCGAGGGCACCCAGTCGGACGCCGACGTACTCGCCGACGCGCTCGGGGTCCAGCGCCTGCGCCTGGGCATCCAGCCCGCGATGGACGCCTACGACCAGATCCTCGCCGCGCCGTTCGCCGACAGCGCCCCCGACCTGACCGAGGAGAACATCCAGGCGCGGATCCGCGGCAACCTGCTGATGGCGCTGTCGAACAAGTTCGGCTGGC
>CAZFIQ010000112.1:7025-8624 GCA_964519185.1 uncultured Patulibacter sp. | reverse complement strand
AGCTGCGCGACCTGCTCGACGCCGGCGCGCTGGCCGAGCTGGAGGCGGACCTGCAGCACCGTTCGCCGCGAACCCGCGCGACCTCGCTGGACGCGCTGGCCGAGGTCCTGCGGCGGGTCGGCGACCTGACGCTCGACGAGGTCGCGGAGCGGGTGGCGCTCGACGGCGAGGCGGCCGCGACGGAGGACGGCAGCGCCCCGCCGCTGGTCGTTCCCGATCCGGAGGCCGCGACCGCGGCCCGCCGGGCGCGCGCGACCGAGTGGCTCGACCGTCTGGACCGCGAGCGGCGGGCGGTGCGGTTGCGGATCGGCGGTCAGGAGCGGTGGATCGCGGCCGACGACGCCGGCCTGTACCGCGACGCGCTCGGAGCGGTCCCGCCCGGCGGCCTGCCGGAGGCGTTCCTGGCGACGGCGCCCGATCCGCTGCGCCGGCTCGTGCGCCGCTACGCCGCGACCAACGGCCCGTTCGTCGAGCGGCGACCGCACGAGCGCTGGGGGGTCGACGTCTCGCCGGTGCTGCGCGAGCTGCTGCGCGACGACGAGCTGGTCCGTGGCGAGATGCGGCCGGACCCGGAGCCCCCGGTCGAGTCCGAGTACTGCGATCCCGAGGTCCTGCGGCGGCTGCGGCGGATGTCGCTGGCGGTGCTGCGCCAGGAGATCGAGCCGGTCGACGGGCGGGCGATCGTGCCCTTCGCCCAGGCCTGGCAGGGCGTCGACCGCCACCGTCCGGCGGGGGCCGGACCGGACCGCCTGCGCGAGGTGCTGGTCCCGCTGCAGGGCCTGGCGCTGCCGGTCGAGCTGTGGGAGAAGGACGTGCTGCCGCGGCGGCTCGGGGCCTACTCCCCGGCCTGGCTCGACGGGCTCTGCGCCTCCGGCGAGGTCGTCTGGGTCGGGGCGGGGTCGACCTCCGGCACGCGCGCGGGCCGCGGGCGCGTGGCGCTCTACTTCCGCGACGACGCGGCGGCGATCGGTCCGCCGCTCGGCCGCGCGCTGCGCGGCGCGTCGGGCGCGGGCGACGCGGGCCCGAGCGGCCCGGTCCACGACGCGCTGCGGGCCGCGCTGGCGGACCGCGCGATGTTCTTCGGCGACCTGGTCGCGACGGTGCCCGAGCCGGCCCCGGCGCTGCGCGACGCGCTCTGGGACCTGATCTGGGCGGGCGAGGTGACCAGCGACGTCTTCGCTCCGCTGCGGGCCGGCAAGACCGGGATGACCCCGTCGGCCGCGACGGCGCGGCCGAGCGCGGGACGTCCGCGGCTGGGGCGCCGCCGCTTCGGCCCGCGCGGCACGACGGTCGCTCCGCCCGCGACCCAGGGCCGGTTCTCGCTGACCGCGCCGCTGTTCGTCGAGCGGGCGGACGACGGGACCGCGGTCGCGGTCGACCCGGGGCTGCGTCGCCGCACCGTCGCCGAGCTGCTGCTCGAGCGCCACGGCATCGTCACCCGCGAGCACGTCCGTGCGGAGGGGATCGCCGGCGGCTTCTCGCTGCTCTACGACAGCTTCGCGACGCTCGAGACGCTCGGCGTCTGCCGTCGCGGCTACTTCGTCGAGGGCCTCGGCGCGGCGCAGTTCGCGCTGCCCGGGGCGATCGAGCGGCTGCGGG
>CAZFIQ010000112.1:0-7015 GCA_964519185.1 uncultured Patulibacter sp. | reverse complement strand
GCCCCGGGCAGCGCGAACTGCGCCGCGCCGAGGCGATCGAGCGGCTGCGGGCCCAGGCGCTCCCGCCGACGGTCGGACGCGAGGTCTCAGCGGTCGACGGGCTCGGCCGTCCGTTGCCCGCGGTCACGCTCGACGCCACCGATCCGGCGCAGCCGTACGGGGCGCTGCTGCCGTGGCCGACGCCGCCGGACCTGGACGGCGACCCGGGCGTCGGCGGCGACGCGGCCGCCGGCCCGCGACGCCCCGCCACCGCCAATCCACCCCGGCCGCAACGGGCGAGCGGCGCGCGGGTGGTGCTGGTCGGCCCCGACCCGGTGCTCTTCTGCGACCGCTCGGGCAAGGCCCTGCAGTCGCTCGTCGCCTACGACGACCCGCGGTTGCCGGCGGCGCTGGCCGCGCTGGTTCAGGCGGTCGCGTCCGGCCAGGCGGGGGCGCTGCCGCGCAAGGGAATCCAGCTGGAGCGGATCGACGGCCTGGACGTGATCGGCCATCCGCTCGAGCCGCTGCTCGGCCCGGCGGGCTTCCGCGCGGCCCCGACCAAGTACGTCGCGCGAGCGTAGGCCGACCGGCAACTCGCTGGGCACGACGTCCCGCCTTGGCGGGAGCGGCGTGACGTAGGGCGGCCCGATCGTGACGAATCGACGTCGACTCGCGTCCGCCTTGGTGACGGGAATCCGCCTGTGATTGGTTGACGCGTACGCCGGTCCCGCGACATTAGCTAAGAGGTGAACTAATCTGTGCTCATGAAGCAGGTGAACGTCCACGAGGCGAAGACCCAGCTGTCGAGGCTGCTGGAGGAAGTGGAGCGGGGGGAGCGGATCACGATCGCCCGCAACGGGAAGCCGGTCGCGGTGCTCTCGGCGGTGCCGGCTCCCCGACGCTCCGGATTCGGCTCGGTGCCGGAGCTGGCCGCGTGGACGCCCGATCTGATGCGCGGGCTGGACGCCGAGATCCTGCGCGACATCGAGTCGGGCGCTGACGACGAGCCGTGGCCGGCGTGAATCTGCTGCTCGATACCAACGTCCTGATCTGGTTCCTCTCGGGCTCCTCGCGGATCCGCGAGGAGGACCGAGCGTTGATCGAGGCCGGCGCGGCGGAGGTGGTCGTCAGCGCCGTCTCGATCCTGGAGATCGCGACCAAGGCGGCGATCAGCAAGCTCGCTGCGCCACGGGACCTCGCGGCGCGAGTGGCCGCTGCCGGCTTCCGGGGCCTCCCGGTGAGCTTGGCGCACGCCGAGGGGGTTCGCGACCTGCCGCTCCACCACCGCGACCCGTTCGACCGGCTGCTCGTCGCGCAGGCCAGACTGGACGGGCTGGCGCTGGCGACGGCCGACCGGCAGCTCGCGGCGTACGACGTCCCGCTGGTGTCGATCGGCCGTCCGGTCGCGTAGCACGCGGGGCCGGATCGAGTTGGATCGGCCGGTCGCCCGCTGGATCCGCGACGCGCTCGGCGCCGACCCGCGGATCAACGAGCTGCCGCTGACGGCGAGCGTCGCCACGGCGGCCGTCGCGCTGCAGGCCGAGGGCCTCCACGGCGATCCCGCCGACGGCCTGATCGTCGCCACGGCCCGCGACCGGCGAGCGACGTTGATCACCCGCGACGTCGCGCTGCGGGCGTTCGACCCCGCCGGCACGCACTGGTAGCCGCGCGTCCTCGGGGTAGCCGGCCGCCGTTCGCGCGCGGGTCGGCGGCCGTCAAGAGCCTGAGCCCGGGCGGGACACGGGTCGCGCGCCGCTCGCGCGTAGCCTCCCTGGGGTGCCCGAGGGCGACTCGATCCACCACGCCGCGCGGCGGATCCGGCCGGTGCTGCTCGGCGGACCGCTCGACGGGGTGCGCACCCCCAGCCCGCGAACCGCGCCCAAGCGCTGGGACCGGCGGCTGGCCGGTGCCACCGTCGTGGCGGTCGAGGCCAAGGGCAAGCACCTGCTGATCCGCTTCGCCGACGGACTGGTGCTCCACAGTCACCTGCGGATGACCGGCAGCTGGTCGGTCCGGCCGGACGGAGCGCGGTGGCCGCGCGCGCCGCGGCGGGCCTGGCTGGTGCTGCGGCGCGGAGGCCACGACGTGATCCAGTTCGACGGTCCGTTCCTGGAGCTGCGGACCACAGCGCAGGTCGCCACCGACCCACGGCTCGCCGCGCTCGGCCCGGACGTCTGCGCCGACGGCGACCTGGACATCGACCGCGTGCTGCGGCGGATCCGCCAGGGCGATCCGTCGCGGCCGGTCGGCGACGCGCTGCTCGACCAGCGCGCGGTCGCCGGGATCGGCAACGTCTGGAAGTGCGAGGGCTGCTGGGTCGAGCGGATCGATCCGACCCGACCCGCGGGCCAGGTCGACGACGAGCGGATCGCCGCGGTGCTGACCTGGATCCAGCCCCGGATCCGCTACTGCGCCGAGCACGGCACGCACCTGCGGCCGAAGCGGGTCTACGGGAAGGACGGGCGACCCTGCGAGCGCTGCGGTACGACGATCGTGCGGCGCGGCGTCGGCGACGAGAACCGGCCGACCTTCTGGTGCCCCGGCTGCCAGCGGTGACCGGCTGATCACGCGTCGGCGGGGCGCGGGCGCGAAGATGGGCGGCGATGCCCGTTCCGCCCCGGACGACCGACGCCGATCCGACCACCACCGCCGCGAAGCCGACCGGCGCGGCGCCCGCGCCCGGGGCTCCGTGGCCGGGCACCGCGGCGCGCACCGAGCGGCGCACCCTGCGGATCGGGCACAAGGGGGCGGATGCCGTCGTGCCCGGCAACACGCTGGCCAGCCTGGAGCGCGCGGTCGAGCTGGGCGCCGACGCGGTCGAGTTCGACGCCTTCCCCGACGCCGACGGGGTCCTGCGGCTGGCGCACGACGCCCACGACCTGGCGCGGCACCCGGACGCCCCGAGCGTCGACGAGGCGCTGACGTTCCTGGCACGACCGGACCTGGCGCACGTCGGGATCAACCTGGACTCGAAGTCGGTCGGCGACGAGCCGGAGATCGTCGCCGCCCTGCGCCGCCACGACGCGATCGACCGCACGCTGGTGTCGACGATGGAGGTCCCGACGCTGCGCGCCCTGCGCGAGCTGGAGCCGTCGCTGCGGCTGGGACGCTCGGTCCCGCGGATCACCCGCGACTGGTACTCCAACCGGCTGACGCGCCCGGCGTTGATCGCCTGGATCCTGGCGATGCGGAGGGTGCTGCCGCCGCTGCTGACCCGGGAGCTGCGGGAGGGCCGGATCGATGCGGTGATGGCGCACTGGGCGCTGCTGACCCCGCGCTTCGCCCGTCAGCTGACGGCCCTCGGCGAGCTCTACGTCTGGACCGTCGACGATCCGCCCCGTGCGACGCGGATCGCCGCGATGGGCGTCACCGGGATCACCTCCAACGATCCCCGGTTGCTGCGCTGGTAGCGGTTCGTCGACCGGTCGTTGGACGACCGGTCGACGTTCGACGTCCCCAGCGTGCCGAATGACGACCGGTCGGCGAACGGCGACCGGCACGCGTCGTCGGGCGACCGGTCGTCGTCCGACGTCCCTGGTGCGCCCGACGCCGACCGGTTGACGAACGGCACGCGCTGCGCCCGCGCCGCGCCTCCCGCATCCGCCGCGCTGCGATCTGTGACGGGTTCGTGACTGCGCCGTAGTGTGGGCATGAGTCAGACCGCGACGGCGGCGCTTCCCCCGACCATGGCCCGCTCCCCGACCCTCGACGTCGAAGCCCTCTGGCGCGACGCCGCCGACGATCTCTACGCCTACGCGGTCACCGTCCTGCGGGACCCGGCCGCGGCCGAGGAGGTCGTCGCCGTGACGTTCGAGCGGGCCCTGCGCCGGCGAAGTCGCTTCGACCGCCGGCGTGGCGAGCCGCGCGCGTGGCTGTTCGGGATCGCCCGCCACGCGGCGATCGACGAGCTGCGTCGTCGACGACGGGGCGCGACCCTGACCCACGATCCACCGCAGCTGGCGGTCCCCGACGCGTCTGAGGAGGTCGCCGCGCGGGACGAGGCCGCGCGCCGCCAGGCCGCCGTCGCCGCGGCGGTCGCGGCGCTGCCGGGTGGCGACCGCGAGCTGGTCGCCCTGAAGTTCCACTCCGGACTGAGCAACGCCGAGATCGGCCGCGTGCTCGGGATCTCCACCAGCAACGCGGGCAGCCGTCTGCACCGCGTGCTCGAGCGCCTCCGGGAGGTGTGCCGTGAAGCCGTTTGACCGTGGTCTCGCCGCCGACGTCCAGGACGACCTGGATCGTCTGGACGCCGCCCTGGACGACCGCCCCGATGCCGACGCCGAGCTGCGGATGCTGGTCGGCGACGTACGAGCCGCCCGTCCGATGCTCGACGACGACGCCCGGGCCCGGATCGAGGCCCGGGCCACCCGGGCGGTCGCCGCGGAACGCTCGCCGTCCGCGATCAACGCGGCCCGCGTCCGTCGCGGCCAGCGGATGCGGGCGGTGCTCGCCGTCGCGACGGTCGCGGTGGTGGCGGTCCCGGTGGGGGCCTACGTCGTGCAGAACGGCGGGTCCGACGACGGGGCGGCGGTCGTGATGGAGGCCTCCCGGGGGGGATCGGACGACGTCGAGCAGACCACGCAGGCGTCCGGCGGCGTCGCCGAGTCGCAGTCGCGCGGGGAGTCCGGGTCCTCCGTCGAACGCCGGTCCGCGGCGCCCGACCGCGCGTCGTCCCGCGACCGCCAGGTGATCCGCTCCGCCGTCCAGACCGTCCGGGTCGACGAGCCGGAGGTCGCGGACGCTGCGGCCCAGGTCGGGCGGATCGCGGCCGCGCAGGGTGGGTACGTCGCGCTGTCGTCGGTCCGCGAGTCCGGGCCGCGGGCCGGCGGCGAGTTCGAGGTCGTCGTGCCGTCCGGCCGCCTGGATGCGACCCTGAGCGCGCTCGGCGCGCTCGGGACCCCGGTCGCGCTGGAGCGTGCGGCGGAGGACGTCACGTCGCAGGCGGCGAGCGTCGCCGACCGTCTGGCGGACCTGCGTCCCGAGCGGGCGGCGCTGCGCCGCCAGCTGGCCGCGGCCGGCACCGCGTCCGAGCGGACCAACCTGCGCCGCGAGCTACGGCGGATCACGTCGCGCATCGCGAGCCTCGAGTCCGAGCAGCGCCAGCTGCGGCAGGCGACCGCCCACGACCGGCTGACGTTCCAGCTGACGACGGTCGACCGGGCGGCCGCGGACGACGACCAGGACGGCGGCGGGTGGGGGATCGGCGCGGCCTGGGACGACGCGGGCAGCGTGCTTCAGGTGCTGGCCGGCGTCCTGCTGATCGCCGCGGCGATCCTGCTGCCGCTGGCGCTGGCCGTGATCGTCGTGGTCGCCGGGCTCGGCTGGCTGCGGTCCGGGCGCAACAATCGGACCATCGAGGGCGCGTGACGCCGAAAACTCGGTCATCGGGTCGGGATTGCGGCCGTTTCGCCCCCGACGATCCGACGGGTGTGGTATTCCAAGGTGGTGCCCATCTCGGACCCGGTGAACGACGCTGATCCGACGCTGGAGCTCCTCGGACGCGTTCCGGTGTTCGAGACACTGGGCCCCGAGGACCTCGCTCGCGTCGCCGAGGTCGCCGTGCCACGGGCGTTCGCGCCGCAGCAGGTGATCTTCCGCGAGGGTGACCGCTCGGACACCTGCTACATCGTCAAGAGCGGCCACTGCCGCGCCGTCCGACACCATCCGGACGGCCGCGCGATCACGCTCGCGCACTTCGGGTCGGGCGACATCTTCGGCGAGCTGGCGATGTTCGACACGGACCGGCGCTCGGCGACGGTCGAGGCGCTCGACGAGGTCCAAGCGCTGGCGATCCTCGCCGGCGACATGCGCCGGCTGATGCGCGAGCACTCGGAGATCTCCGCCAAGCTGGTGATCGCGCTCGGCCGCCGCCTGCGTGAGGCCAACGAGCGGCTCGCCCGCCAGTCGTTCCAGACCGTGCAGTCGCGGGTGGCCGGCGTGCTGGCGCGGCTCGTGGAGCAGGCGCGGGCGGAGGGCAACGACGATCCGGAGGTCGAGATCCGGATCACCCAGGCGGACATCGCCCAGCTGGCCGGCAGCTCGCGCGAGTCGGCCAGCCGGTTCCTGGCGGTGCTCGAGCGGGCCGGGGTGCTGAAGCAGGGCCGCGGCCGGATCCTCGTGCAAGAACCGGCGGCGCTCGGCCGCTACGTGTACTGATGCCGGGCCGCCCGCCGGGGCGCGGAGGCAAGGGCAGATCGGGATCCGGGGCGCGGTCGCGCAACCGTCGCCGCGGACGCAAGGGCGGTTCCGCGCAGCCGATCGTCCCCGCCGAGCGCGAGTTCTCCTGCGGAGGCGTGGTGGTCCACCGCGACCACTGCCTCGTGATCGCCCCGGTGCGGCCCGACGGCCGCACGATCGCCACGCTGCCCAAGGGCCACCCGGAGGACGGCGAGGATCCGCCGGCCGCCGCGGTCCGCGAGATCCGCGAGGAGACCGGCGTCGAGGCGCGGGTCACCGGACGGCTGGGCGAGGTCGTCTACTGGTATCAGCGCGACGGCAAGCGGATCCGCAAGACCGTGCGGATGTACCTCTGCGCGCACGTCTCCGGCGAGCCGGAGGCCGACGGGCACGAGGTCTCGGACGCCTACTGGCTGCCGCTCGACCGGGCGCTGACGGAGCTCGCGTTCCCCGGCGATCGCGAGATGGTGCGCAAGGCGATGGCCCGGAAGCGCGACGGGCGTTAGGGTTCCTGTGCCGATGCAGGTCCTGAACTTCTACTCCCGAATCTTCGCCGACCAGCTGAAGCGAGGCCGCAAGACGGCCACGATCCGGCTCGGCGACAAGAGCCACAAGTACCGCAAGAACCAGGCGGTGCTGGTCACGATCGGGTACCAGTTCTCGCCCCGCGAGAAGATCTTCGACGCGGTGATCGACGCGGTCGAGGTCAAGCGCGTGCGCGACCTGTCGCCGCGCGACATCGAGCACGACAACCCCGAGTTCCGGCGCCACGACGAGCTGATCCACTTCCTGGAGCAGATCTACGGCCGCACGGTCACCGAGGACGACATCGTCACCGTCGTGCGCTTCAGCCAGATCC
>CAZFIQ010000111.1:6922-8651 GCA_964519185.1 uncultured Patulibacter sp. | reverse complement strand
TTGGTCTGCTTCATCACGTGACCGACGATCGCGCCGATCGGCTTCATGTTGCCGGTCCGGAGCTTCTCGACGACGTCGGGGTTGGCGTCGAGCGCCTCCTGGACGATCGGCGTCAGCTCGTCGCCGCCGCCGACCGCGGCCAGGCCCTGGTCCACGACGATCCGCTCGGGGCATCCGCCCTCGGCCACCAGCACGTCGAGGACCTGCTCGCCCGCCTTGCGGTTGATCGTCTTGGCCAGCACCAGGTCGACGACGCCGGCCAGCGCCGCCGGATCGACCCGGGAGTCGGCCGGATCGGTGATCTCGGCCGCGTCGAGCCGCCGGACCAGGTCGTTGCCGATCCAGTTGGCGATCTGCTGCAGGCGGGCGTCGTCGGTCTGCTCGGTCGGCACCGCCGCGACCCGCTCGAAGTACGCGGCCAGAGGCGGCCGGAAGGCCAGCAGGCGGGCCGACTCGGCGTGCAGGCCCAGCTCGTCGCGGTACCGGGCCTCCCGCTGCAGCGGGAGCTCGACGGCCGCGAAGGCCTCGATCGCGGCGTCGCGCAGCTCCGCCGGGACCGGCACCGGCGGCAGGTCCGGCTCCGGGAAGTAGCGGTAGTCGTGCGATCCCTCCTTCGACCGCAACGACGTGATCGAGCCGGTCCGCGGGTCGAAGTGCAGGGTCTCCTGCTGGACGCGCTCCCCGGACTCGACCAGCGCGATCTGGCGGGCGACCTCGGCGTTGATGCCCTGCTCGATGAACCGGAACGAGTTCATGTTCTTCAGCTCGGTCTTGGTCCCGAGCGTGGTGTCGCCGACCGGACGGATCGAGATGTTGGCGTCGCAGCGCAGCGACCCCTCCTCCATGTTCACGTCCGAGACGCCGAGCTGGCGCAGCGTCTCGCGCAGCAGCCGCAGCCACGCCGAGGCCTGCTCGGCGGAGTGGATCTCCGGCAGCGTGACGATCTCCGCCAGCGGGGTGCCGCCGCGGTTGTAGTCGACGACCGAGGCGGTCGAGCCGCCGATCCGCCCGCTCTCCCCCAGGTGCGTCAGCTTGGCCGCGTCCTCCTCGACGTGGACGCGCTCCAGGCCGACGTCGCCGAGGCGGCCACCGGCCACCAGCGGTTCGTCGAACTGGCTGATCTGGTAGCCCTTGGGCAAGTCGGGATAGAAGTACGACTTGCGGTGGAAGACCAGCCGCTCGGCCAGCTCGCCCTCGAACGCCAGGCCGATCATCATGCCCAGCCGGATCGCCTCGCCGTTGACGACCGGCAGGATCCCGGGCATGCCCAGGCAGACCGGGCAGGTGTGGGTGTTCGGCGGGTCGCCGAAGACCAGCTCGCAGCCGCAGAACATCTTGGTCTTCGTGGCCAGCTGGACGTGGATCTCCAGCCCGATCACCGGCTCGTACGCGGCGGACATCAGCGCTGCTCCTTCCCGCTCGGGGCCGCGCCATCGAAGGCCGGCTTCCCGTCGAACCCGATCTGCTGCTCGAGCGCGAAGGCCGCGTCGAGGATCCGCTGCTCGCTGAACGCCGGGCCGGACAGCTGGAAGCCGACCGGCAGGCCCTCGGAGAGACCGCTCGGGATCGAGATCGCCGGCACGCCCGCCAGCGAGAACGGCAGCGTCGTGACGTCCGCCTGGTACATCGCGAGCGGATCGTCGGTCCGCTCGCCCAGGCCCCAGGCGACGGTCGGGCTGGTCGGCGTGGCGATCAGGTCGACCTGCTCGTGGACGGCCCGGAAGTCCTC
>CAZFIQ010000111.1:0-6912 GCA_964519185.1 uncultured Patulibacter sp. | reverse complement strand
GGTAGTAGGCGTCGTAGAAGCCGCTCGACAGCGCGTAGGTGCCGAGCATGATCCGGCGCTTGACCTCCGGCCCGAAGCCGTCGTGGCGGGTCTTGGTGTACAGCTCGACCAGGCCGCCGCCGTCCAGGTCGGCGCGGTTGCCGTAGCGGACGCCGTCGAAGCGGGCCAGGTTGGAGGACGCCTCCGCCGGAGCGATCAGGTAGTACGCCGAGAGCGCGTGACGAGCGTGCGGCAGGGTGACCTCGACAATCTCCGCCCCGAGCCCCTCGGCGATCCGCAGCGTCGCGTCGAACGACGCCCGCACGCCGGGGTCGATGCCCTCGCCCAGCAGGTCGGTCGGAACGCCGATCCGCACGCCGTCGAGTCGCTCGGCGGTCGGCAGGTCGAGCTCGGCCGGGCCGTTCCAGCCGATCGAGGTGGCGTCGGCCTGGTCGCGCGGACCGGTCATCGCGCGGAAGACGAGCGCCGCGTCGGTGACGGTGCGGGTGATCGGGCCCGCCTGGTCGAGTGACGACGCGAACGCGATCATGCCGTAGCGGGAGACCGATCCGTAGGTCGGCTTGAGCCCGACCACGCCGCAGAGCGCCGCCGGCTGACGGACCGATCCGCCGGTGTCGGTGCCGATCGACGCGGGCGCCAGGCCCGCGGCGACGGCCGCCGCCGAGCCACCCGACGAGCCGCCCGGGACGCGCGTGCGGTCCCACGGGTTGCGGACCGCGCCGAACGCCGAGTTCTCGTTCGACGAGCCCATCGCGAACTCGTCCTGGTTGGTCTTGCCGAGCACCGTCGCCCCGGCGTCCTGCAGCCGGCGGATCGCGGTCGCGGTGTAGGGCGGCCGGTACCCGCGGAGCAGGTTCGAGGCGGACGCGGTCGGCACGCCCGCAATGCAGAACAGGTCCTTGATCGCCAGCGGCACGCCGGCCAGCGGGGTGTCGGTGCCGGGCAGCGTCGTGGCGTCGTGGCCGAGCGCCGCCGGCAGCGTCGGGCCGTCGGCGAGCCAGGTAAAGCTGTTGGTGTCGTCGGCGGCGGCGCGCTCGCGGTAGGCGGCGAACAGCTCGTCCTGGCCGAGGTCGCCGCGGCGCAGCGCGGACGCGGCCTCGAGCACCGTGAGGTCGATCGGAGAGGTCATGGCAGCTAGGCCTGCGGGCTGGGGACGCGGAAGCCGTCGTCTGACGCGTCGGGCGCCTGGTCGAGCGCGACGTCGCGGTCGAGCGAGCGGTGCGGGACGTCGGCGCGGGGACCGGTCGGCGCGGTCAGCACGTGGGAGGTCGGCGGGACGCCGTCCAGGTCGAGCTCGGAGATCGTCTCCAGATGCCCGAGCACGGCCGACAGCTCGCGGGCCATCGGCTCGATCTCGTCGTCGTGCAGGTCCAGGCGCGCCAGCGTGGCGACGTGGAGGACGGTGTCGCGGTCGATCATCGCGCCCGATGCTAGTGAATGGCTCTGGCCGAGCACCGCCTCGGACGACGGCCGGGCCGCCCGCAGCGGCGGCCGCGTGCGCCGGCCGCCGGAGGCGGCCGACGGTCCTACGCCGGTCCGTCGCCGGAGGCCGACGGGCCCGGGGCCGGCACCGGACGCGGCGCGGGCGGCTCGGTGGCGCTCTCCGCGGCACCGGTGCGGTCGTCGGCGACGGCGATCCACAGGCCGACGAGGATCACGATCAGCGAGGCCAGGCCGACCCAGCCCCCGACGCCGATCCCGACCGAGAAGTCGATCCCGGCGTGCGCCGCGTCGGCGGGCACCTCGACCCCGGGACGCGCCAGCAGCACGCGGATCGCGGTCAGCAGGGTGACGACGAAGGTCACCGCGCCGGCCGCGATCAGGCTCACGACCGCGCCGTAGGTGGGGCGACCCGGCCCCGCGCGCAGGGTCATCGCGAGCATCACCAGCACCGCGATCCCGGCGACGACCAGGAAGTCCGCCCACGGACGGCCGAGGTCACCCCAGCCGGCGACGGTCTCGACCATCACCATCGGCGCCGAGGAGCTCCCTTCGGTCCCGTCGGCCACCGTCTCGACCGCGGACGAGGCCTCGAACGCGACGTCGACGGTGAACCACTTCAGGAACAGGGTCGCGATCAGCCCGGCCAGGCCGAGTACCGCGATCCACTCGCCCCTGCGCAGCCGCGCCAGCACGGGACCGCTACTCCCCCGCCTGGATCCGCGCGGCCTGGACGGTGTTCGCCAGCAGCTGGGCGATCGTCATCGGCCCGACGCCGCCGGGCACCGGGGTGATCGCCGAGGCGACCGCCGAGACCGGCCCGAAGTCGACGTCGCCGACCAGACCGCCCTCCTCCAGGCGGTTCATGCCGACGTCGATCACCACCGCTCCGGGCTTGACCCAGTCCGCCTGGACCATCAGTGGCCGACCGACGGCGACGATCAGCACGTCGGCCCGGCGGGAGACGGACGGCAGGTCGGCGGTCCGCGAGTGCGCGGTCGTGACCGTCGCGTTGCGGCTCAGTAGCAGCTGGCCCATCGGCTTGCCGAAGAGGTTGGAGCGGCCGATCACGACCGTCTCCTTGCCCTGCAGGTCGATCCCCTGGTCGTCGAGCAGCCGGAGCACGCCCGCCGGGGTGCACGAGCGCAGGCCCGGCAGCCCGAGCGCCAGCCGGCCGGCCGAGGCGATCGTCAGTCCGTCGACGTCCTTGTCCGAGTCGATCAGGTTGGTCAGCTCGACGCCGTCGAGCTGGTCCGGCACCGGCAGCTGGCAGAGGATGCCGCTGACCGCCGGGTCCGCGTTGAGCTGCTCGATCAGCGCGACGACCTCGCTGCGCGGGGCGTCGAAGGCCAGCCGGTGATCGAAGCCCTGGATGCCGACCTCGGCGCAGGCGCGCTGCTTGCCGCCGACGTAGACCGCGCTGGCCGGATCGTCGCCGACCAGGATCGTGGCCAGGCCGGGTGGGCGGCCGTAGCGCTCGCGGAAGGCCGCGACGTCGGCGGCGACCTCCTGCCGCACCAGGGCGGCGACGCGCTTGCCGTCGATGATCGTTGCGGACACGAGGCGCAGGGTACCCGCTCGCCGCGACCGGACGTCGGCGGCCGCGCCAGAACCGCCTGATCGAGCAGGAGAGACTTGGCGTCAGTCGAGCGGGGTCAGCCGCGCGAAGCCGGCGATCAGCCGGCGCTCGCCGTGATCGTCGAAGCGGACCACGAAGACGTCGGTCTCGACCGCGACGACGTCGCCCGCGCCGAACTTGCCGTGGCGGACCCGCTGGCCGACGCGCAGCGCGGGAACGTCGGCGGCGGCCGCCGCGCCGCCCAGCTCGCTGCCGCGTCGCAGGCCGAGGTCGCCGAGGCTCCGGCGTGCCCCGCCGGCTCCGGCGTCGCCCCGCGGGCCACCGAGCCGGCCGATCCCGCTGAAGTCGCTGCGACCCCGCGCGGCCGCCGACGTCGACCCGGTCAGCGCGTCGCCCGACTCCTCGTCCAGCGCCTCGCTCGGCAACTCACGCAGGAAGCGGCTCGGGTACTGCTGCTGGGGCGGCCCGTAGAGCGCCCGGCGCCGGGCCCAGGTCAGGGCCAGGTGGCGGCGCGCCCGGGTCAGGCCGACGTAGCAGAGCCGCCGCTCCTCCTCGAGCTCGCCGCTGTCGATCGCCCGCGAGTGCGGGAAGACGCCGTCCTCGCAGCCGATCAGGAAGACCGCGTCGTACTCCGCGCCCTTGGCGTTGTGGAGGGTCATCAGGGTGATCTGCCCGCCCTCCTGCTCGGCCTGGTGGTCGGCGTCGGAGAGCAGCGCCGTGCGCTCGAGGAAGCGGTCGAGGGCGGTCTGCCGTCCGGCCGGCGCGCTCGGGTCCGCGGTGGCGTCCGGGACGTCGTCGGCCGTCCCGCCGTCGTGGTCGAACTCGTCGGCGTAGGCGTGCAGCTGGTCGAGGTTCTCCAGCCGCCCCTCGTCCTGCGGATCGCTCGACGCCTCCAGGTCGGCGCGGTAGCCGGTCACGCGCAGCACCTGCTCGACGAGGTCGGCGACGCTGACGTCCTCCGCCCCGGTCCGGTCGATCGTCTCGCGCAGCTCGGCGATCTGGTCGCGGAAGACGCCGACGGCGCGGACCGCGGCGGTCTTCAGACCGGCGGCCTCGGGCTCCTCGATCGCCTCGAGCGGCGTGATGCCGGTCGCCGCGGCGTGCGCGATCAGGCGACCGACGGTGGTGTCGCCGATCCCCCGGCGCGGGCGGTTGACGATCCGCGTGAACGCCACCGTGTTGGCCGGGTTCTGCAGCCACGCCAGGTACCCGATCACGTCCTTGACCTCGGCCCGGTCGAAGAACCGCAGCCCGCCGATCACCTGGTAGCCGATCTCGGCGTTGGTCAGCGCCGTCTCGACCGTCCGCGAGAGCGCGTTGGTCCGGTACAGCACCGCCATCTCGGCGAACGGCACGCCCTCGGCGGCCAGGCGCTCGACCTCGGCCACGACCCAGCGCCCCTCCGTGAAGTCGTCCTGCAGCGCCCGCACCCGCACCTGGTCGCCGGCGCCGAGCTCGGTCCAGAGGTGCTTCGGCCGCTGGTCGCTGTTATGGCTGATCACCGCGTTGGCGGCGTCGAGGATGTGCTGCGTCGAGCGGTAGTTCTGCTCCAGCCGGATCACCTGGGCGTCCGGGAAGTCGTCCTCGAAGTCGAGGATGTTGCGGATGTCGGCCGAGCGGAAGCCGTAGATCGACTGGGCGTCGTCGCCGACCACCATCAGGTTGCGGTGCCCCGGCTCCTCCCCGGCCAACGGCCCGAAGTCGTCGCCGAGCGCCAGCCGCCCGGTCGCCTCCGGCGGGCCGGTATGCACCGGGTCGTCCATGCAGAGCAGCTGGAGCAACCGGTACTGCGCCGGGTTGGTGTCCTGGTACTCGTCGACCAGCACGTGCTTGAACGCGGCCCGGTAGCGCTCGCGGACCTCGCTGAACCGCTCGAGCAGGTCGACCGTGCGGAACAGCAGGTCGTCGAAGTCCATCGCGTTGTTCCGCGCCAGCTGCTTCTGGTAGAGCGCGTAGGCGTCGACCACGGTGCGGTCGTACGGCCCCGCGGCCAGCTCGGCCGCCCGCTCGGGGCTGCGCAGCCGGTTCTTGTGGTCCGAGATCTGGTTGCGCACGCCGTTGGGCGTGTAGCGCTTGGTGTCGGCGCCGAGCGACTCGAGGCAGCGCTTGACCAGCCGCTTGGAATCGTCCGAGTCGTAGATCGTGAACTGGCGGGTGTAGCCGAGCTTCTCCGCCTCGACCCGCATGATCCGCGCGCAGGCGCTGTGGAAGGTCTGGACCCAGAGCCCGCGGGTCGAGCGTCCGAGCAGGTCGCCGACGCGGTGCCGCAGCTCGGCCGCCGCCTTGTTGGTGAAGGTCACCGCCAGGATCTCGCCGATCGAGCACTGCCCGGTCAGCACCAGGTACGCGACGCGGTGCGTGAGCACGCGGGTCTTGCCCGATCCGGCCCCGGCGATCACCAGCAGCGGGCCGCCGGGGTGCTCGACCGCCTGGCGTTGCTGGTCGTTCAGGCCCTCGAGGAGCTCGGCGGCGTAGGCGTCGGCGCGAGAAGGCACCTACCGAGGATAGGAGGTCGCTCTGACGACGCGCCCGACCGATCGACTACGGTGGCCGCATGAGCCTGCCCGCTGACGTCCGCCGGCACGCCGCGGACGTCGCCGCGCGCGCCCGCCACGTCACGATCGACCCCGCCGCGCTCGAGGCCTTCGACGTCCGGGACGCCGACGAGCCGATCGAGCCCGACCCGGTCCGGCACTTCCTGGACGGCGACCGGGCCGACGTCGCGGACTACGCGCTGACGCTGAACGCGATCAACTTCGGGTCGGGCTGGTTCCCGACCCTGCGCAAGCGCCCGCGGTCGAGCGGCTACTGGACGGTCGCGTGGGGGATGGCCGACCGCTTCCGTGCGCACGGGCCGTGGACGGCGGCGGAGCTGCGGCGGGTCACCGGCACCGAGGTCGCCGACGTGCTCGGGCAGTCCCCGGGGCACGAGCTGATGGCGCTCTACGGCGAGGCGCTGCGCGCGCTCGGCCGCTGGCTCGGCGACCGCCGCGCGGTCGACGTGATCGGCGCGGCCGACGGTTCGGCCGCCAAGCTGGCCGCGGCCGTGGTCGCCGGGATGCCGTTCTACCGCGACCGCGGGCTCTACAAGCGCGCCCAGATCCTCGCGGCCGACGTCGAGAGCTTCGGCGTCGGCGAGCTGCGCGACCTCGACGAGCTGACGATGTTCGCCGACAACCTGGTGCCCCACGTGCTGCGCGGCGCCGTCGTGCTGCGCTACGACGACGAGCTCGCCGCGCGGATCGACGACGGGCGGCTGCTGCCGCTGCACCGGGCGGAGCACGAGATCCGCTGCGCCGGCCTGCACGCGGTCGAGCTGCTGTCGGCGCGGACGGGCATCCCCCCGCGGCGGCTGGACGCGTGGCTCTGGCACGCCGGCCAGGCCCCGGAGATCAAGGCCCGTCCGCGGCACCGCTGCCGCTGCGTCTACTACTAGGAAGCCGGCGCTCAGACGACGTCTCAGCCGCCGGCCGGGCTGCGGCCCTGCTTGGGCCGGAGCACGTGGATCTCGGCGCCGTCGGGATCGGCGGCGGGCGCGGGGCCCGCGTCCGGGGTCCCGCCGAGCTCCCGCACCTGGGACTCGAGCGCGACGACCCGCCGGCCGAGCGCCGCCATCGCGTCCGCGATCGGATCGGGCAGGTGGATCCAGTCGGCGTCCGGCCCCTCGACCTTGCGGCCCTCGACGCGGACCGGGTGCCCCGGGTTGCCGACAACCGTCGTGTTGTCCGGCACATCGTTGATCACGACGCTGTTGGCGCCGATCTTGGCGTTGCAGCCGACCGAGATCGGACCGAGCAGCTTGGCGCCGGAGCCGATCGTCACGCAGTTGCCGACGGTCGGGTGGCGCTTGCCGGTCTGGAAGCCGGTGCCGCCGAGGGTCACGCCCTGGTAGA
>CAZFIQ010000110.1:0-8756 GCA_964519185.1 uncultured Patulibacter sp. | reverse complement strand
TCGACGTCGGAGACCAGGCGGTCGGCGTCGGCCAGCCCGGCGGCACCCGGACGCGCGGCGACGCCCGCGAACGCGGCGGCCCGCAGCCGCGTGAGGATCCGGAAGGTCGCGTCGTGGCCGACCAGCCGCTCCAGGTACCGAGCCGCGGCGCGCAGGATCCCGAAGCCGCGGACGCCGACGATCGCGATCCCGAGCGACAGCACCGGCGGCTGCCCGGCGGCCTCGGCGATCAGGTAGCCCGAGAGCGCCAGCAGGGCGGTGCCGGCCGCGCCGCCGACGATCGCGATCAGGCTGGCGAGCCGCAGCCGCCGCCGCTCGTCGTCGGTCGCCAGCGTCAACGCGCGGCGGATCGCGGCGATCATGCGGCCACCCCGGACGGCCGGGCCCCGAGGTCGACCGTCGCGTCGGCGATCCGCAGCGGCAGCGGGTCGTGGGTCGCGATCACCGCGGTCCGACCCGCGGTCAGCGTGCCGAGGACCGCGACGATCTGGTCGGCGGTGACGGTGTCGAGGTTGGCCGTCGGCTCGTCGACGACGACCAGGCGGGGATCGCGGAGCAGGGCGCGGGCGATCGCCAGCCGACGGCGCTCGCCGGCCGACAGCGGCAGGTCGACGTCGCCGAGCGGCGTGTCGAGCCCCTGCGGCAGGGCCCGCAGCAGCGGGCCGAGGCCGACCGCGTCGAGCGCGGCGCGGACCGCGTCGTCGTCGGCGTCGCGACCGAAGCGGACGTTGACGCGCAGCGTGTCGGGGAGCAGCGTCGGGTGCTGGGGGATCCAGGCGACGGCGTCGTGCCAGGCGCGCGGGTCGACGCTCCGCAGGTCGCGGTCGTCGCAGCGGACCACGCCGGCGGTCGGGGCCTGGAGGCCGAGCAGCAGCCGCAGGATCGTGGTCTTGCCGGAGCCGGACGGGCCGACCAGGGCGGTGGTCCGGCCGGCGGCGAAGGTCAGGTCGACGGCGTCGAGGGCGGCGTCGCGGCGGCCGGCGTGCCGGACGGTCACGGCGTCGAGCCGCAGCTCGGGCGTCCCGCCGGCGTCGCTCGCCGGGGCCCGGTCCGGCCGCGGTTCGACGTGCGGCTGGTCCGGGTCGGCGCCGCGGGGCGGACGGCGCGCGACGTCGTGGTCGTCGCGGCTCGCCGGATCGCGCGCGGCGGCCAGCTCGCGCAGCAGCGGCTCGGCGTCGGCCGCGGCGTGGAACTCGTTGCCCAGGCGGCGCAGCGGCAGGAAGACCTCGGGGGCGAGCACCAGCGCGGCGATCGCCGGACCGAACTCCATCTGGCCCTGGGCCAGGCGGATGCCGCAGGCGACGGCGACCAGCGCCGTGCCGAGCATCGCCACGAACTCCAGCACGAAGGCCGACAGGAACGCCTCCCGCAGCGTCGCCATCGTGCCGACGCGGTAGTGGTCGCCGGCCTGGCGGACCTGCTCGGCCTGGGCCCGCTCGCGGCCGAACGCGCGCAGCGTCGGCAGCCCCCGCAGCACGTCGAGCAGGTGCCCGCCGAGCAGCGTCAGCCCGGCCTGCCGCTGCTCGGCGGCGTCCTGGGCGCGGAAGCCGACCAGCACCAGGAAGACGACGACGATCGGGGTGGCGAAGGCCAGCAGCCCGGCGCTCAGCGGGTCGACGAACGCGACCGTCGCGATCACCAGCAACGGCGCGACGCCGGAGACGACGATCGCCGGCAGGTAGCGCCCGGCGTAGGTCGCGACCGCGTCGGCCCCGTGGACCCACTGGGTGGCCACGGCGCCCGGCCGCGGTCCGTCGCCGTGCTCGGCCGCCCGCCGCAGGGCCGCGGCGACCGCGCGCTCGCGGAGGGTCGCGACCGCCCGCCGGCCGGCGCTGCGGCCGCTGGTCTCGGCCGCGGCCTGCAGGGCGGCACGGACCACGACCGCGACCGCCAGCCCGATCAGGGTCGGGGCGAGCGGGCCGTCGAGCCCGAGCACGCCGATCGCGATCGCGTGGGCCAGCAGCAGGCCCTGGGCGATCGTCGCCACGACCTCGCCGACGCCGAGCAGCACGGTCCCGCGCAGCTGGCGGCGCAGGCCGGGGACGGCGTCGAGCAGGTCCTTGCGGGGCGGGCCCATCCGGGACTAGTCCTCGGCCGCCCGCCGCTGCTCCAGCGCCTGCAGCGGGGAACCGGCCTGCTCGAACCCGTCCTCCTGGACCCGGTGGCGGAAGACCCAGTAGCTCCAGCCCTGGTACAGCAGGATCACGGGCAGGATCAGGACCGTCGTCCAGGTCATCACCTTCAGCGTGTAGGGCGACGACGAGCCGTTCTCGATCGTCACGGTCCCGGCGGCCACGTCGGTCGAGGGCAGCACGTTGGGCCACAGCTGGGCGAACAGCAGCACGCCGACGCCGAGGATCGTGACCACCGTCGCGGCGAACGCGATCGCCTCGCGACGCTGGACGACGGCCCAGCCGGCGACCAGCAGCGCCCCGGCGGCGATCGCCAGTGCCGCGACCGCGACCGGCGAGACCCCGGCGTCGTAGCCGCCGGTGCCGGCCAGCGTCCAGATCCCGAATCCGGCCGACAGCGCGGTCGCGACCGGCCAGATCCGGATCGCCAGCCGCTGCGCGCGGTCGCGGACGACGCCCGTGCTGCGCAGCCCCAGAAACGCCGCTCCGTGGAGCATGAAGATCGACAGCACCGCCAGCCCGCCGGTGACGGCGTAGGGGTTGAAGAGGTCGAAGACCGTCCCCGTGAAGTCGGAGTTCTCGTCCAGCGGGATGCCGCGCACGACGTTGGCCAGCGCGATCGCGATCACCAGCGGCGCGACGTACGACGAGACCACCAGCACGCGGTCGCACCAGAGCTTCCAGCGCGGGTCGTCGAGCTTGACCCGCCACTCGATCGCCAGCACGCGGACGATCAGCGCGACCAGCAGCAACGTCAGCGGCAGGTACATCGCCGAGAACATCGCGGCGTACCAGTGCGGGAAGGCGGCGAACATCGAGGCGCCGGCGACGATCAGCCAGACCTCGTTGGCGTCCCAGACGGGACCGAAGGTGCGGATCGCCTGGCGGCGCTCCTCGGGGCCGCGGGCGACGAACGGCAGCAGCATGCCGACGCCGAAGTCGAAGCCCTCGAGGACCAGGTATCCGGCCCAGAAGAAGGCGACCAGCAGGAACCAGACGGTGGCGAGATCCATGATCAGACGCTCGGCTTCCTAGTAGGCGAGGGACGGGACGGGGGGCGAGGCGGACGGATCGTCGTCGTCGGGGTCGGGCAGCGGGTCGGGCCCCTTGATCGCCAGTCGGCGGAAGAGCCAGAACTCGATCGCGCCGATCACGACGTAGAGCAGGATGAAGACGCTGAGCGAGATCGCGACGGTCGAGGCGCCGAGGTTGGAGACGGCGTCCTCGGTCTTCAGCAGCCCGGTGACGACCCACGGCTGGCGTCCGACCTCCGTGAAGATCCAGCCGGCGGCCTGGGCCAGGAAGCCGCCGATCAGGCCGCCGAGCGCCAGGCAGCGGAACCACTTGCGGCGCGACATCGCGACCACGCCCCCGGGCGCCCGGCGCTCGATCAGCAGGCCGCCGGCGGCGAACAGCGCCATCAGGACGCCGACCCCGACCATGATCCGGAAGCTCCAGTAGGTCAGGCCGACCACCGGGTAGTACTCGGCCGCGTTGGGGTCGCGTCCGCGGTCGATCTCGTACTGCGCGTACCGCTCCTGGTACTCCTTCTGCAGGTCGTTGATCCCCTCGACGTGCCCGTTGAAGTCGTTGGTCTCCATGAAGCTGTAGAGCTTCGGGATCTCCAGGCTGAAGCTCAGGCGCTCCGGCTTCTTCTCGAACGGGGCGATCGCCATCAGCGACAGCGGCGCGCCGTTGCGACTCTCGTAGAGCGCCTCCGCGGCGGCCATCTTCATGGGCTGCTTCTCCGCGATCTGCTGGCCGAAGAAGTGACCGACGGTGATCGTGCAGAGCGCGAACACGAGCATCCCGCGCAGACCCCAGCGGACCGAGCGACGGAAGAAGTCGGTCTCGTTGCCCGGCCGGCGACCGAGGTGCCAGACCGAGATGCCGACGATCAGGGCGGCGGCGCTGGTCAGCGCGGCGGGGATCGTGTGGAGGTAGGCGTAGATCGCGATCGGGTTGGTCAGCAGCTCCCAGATCGAGGTCAGGACCGCGTTGCCGGTGACCGGATCGATCTCGTAGCCGACCGGGCTCTGCATCCAGGCGTTGGCGGCCAGGATGAAGTAGGCCGACAGGTTGGTGCCGACGAAGACGAGCCAGATCGAGGCCAGGTGGAGCTTCTTCGGCAGGCGGTTCCAGCCGAAGATCCAGAGCCCGAGGAAGGTCGACTCGAGGAAGAAGGCGCCCAGGCCCTCCATCGCCAGCGGCGCGCCGAAGACGTCGCCGACGTAGCGCGAGTAGGCGCTCCAGGCCATGCCGAACTGGAACTCCTGGACCAGCCCGGTGGCGATGCCGATCGCGAAGTTGACCAGCAGCAGCTTGCCCCAGAACTGGGTCATCCGCAGGTACTGCTCGTCGCCGGTCCGTACCCACTTCGTCTGCATCGCCGCGACGAACCCCGAGAGGCCGATCGTCAATGGGACGAAGATGAAGTGGAACAGCGTCGTGAAGGCGAACTGCCAGCGCGCGAGCTCGATGACGTCCACAGTGAGACTCCCGGGGTCGTCGACCGTCGCGGGTCGTGGAGGGCACGCCCGGCGGTCGGTGAGGGAACGTCACGGGTCCGTGGGGACGCGATCCGCGGCGGCGCCGGAACCCCCGACGCGCCTTCACCGTACGACTGCGGTGGGGGCGGCACTAGACCCCGAAGATGGCCTAGGTCATAACTTCGTGTTATTGGTTACTCGCGACCAAAGCTGACCGTTCCGGTCGGGATATGTGTCGTGTGATCACCGTCTCAGACGGGCGATTCGCGACGTCCGGTCGGCAGCCTCCCGGACACGGTCGACGGGCTCGGACTCGAAACCAGGACGACGAACCTCCGCACTCCGCAGGGGGAGAGCCGCCGCTCAGGTGGGTGATCCGGTCAACGCGGCGATCAGCTGCTCGACCGCCGGCGACGGACTCGGACTGGCGACCAGGACGACGAACCGGCGGCTCAGCACGGCACGCTCCACGGGACGCACCTCGACGCCCGATCCCGGCGGCAGCGAGAGCCGCGAGACGATCGCCGGCGCGCCGATCTCGGTGCTCGCCTGGAGCGCCGCCGCCGTCGAGCTGACCTCGAGCATCGGCGGGACGATCCGGCGTCCGACCGCCGCCAGCTGCTCCTCGAGCACGGCCCGCTGGTTCGACCCCGGCTCGCGCAGGATCAGCGGCGTCATGGTCAGCGCGTCGAGCGGCACCTCGTCGAGGTCGCGCCAGGCGTGGCCGACCGGCACCGCGACCACCAGCTGGTCGTCGGCGAGGGTCGGGCTGCTCGTGTCCTCGCCGGGGCCCGACGCGGCGATCCCGACGTCGGCCCGCCCGGAGGCGATCAGCTCGCGGACCAGGCTCGAGTTGCAGACGATCAGCTCGACCGGCTCGTGCTCCGGCTGACGGTGGAAGGCGTTGAGGACCGAGGGGACCAGGGACTCCGCCGCGACCGCGCTGGCGGCCAGTCGCAGCGGACGGGGGCGACCGCGCAGCTGGAGCGTGGTGCGCTCCAGCTCGCGCAGCTCGTCGAGCACCCGTTGGACCGCGTACAGCCACTGCTGGCCGGCCTCGGTCGGCACGACGCCGCGCGGCGAGCGCTCCAGCAGGCGGAAGCCGACGACCGCTTCCAGCTGACGCAGGCGCTTGCTGACGGCGGGCTGCGACAGCTGCAGCTCCTTGGCCGCCGCGCCGATGCTGCGCAGCCGGACCGCGGCCTCGAAGGCGCGCAGCTCGGTCAGGTCCGGCGTGCGGATCGGGGCGTCGGGGGCCACCGACCGACCGTAGCGGGCGCCGGGGCGAACGGCTCCGCGGCGCGACCCGCCCGGTCGTCGATCCCTCCGCGGGCGCGACCCGTAGCCTGTCGCGGATGAGCGGGGGCACGACGATGCGGGCGATCCGGCAGCACGAGTTCGGCGGGCCCGACGTGCTCCGCTACGAGGAGGTCCCGCGGCCCCAGCCCGGCCCCGGCGAGGTGCTCGTGCGGGTCCGCTCGATCGGGATCAACTTCGCCGACACCCACACGCGCGAGAACAAGTACGTCCAGGCGGCGCAGCTGCCGCTGGTCCCCGGCCAGGAGATCGTCGGGGTGCGCGAGGACACCGGCGAGCGGGTGGTCGCGCTGACCCACGGCGGCGGGGGCTACGCCGAGTACGCGGTGGTGCCGGAGGCCCGCTGCGTGTCGATCCCCGACGGCCTGGACGACGATCAGGCGCTCGGCCTGCTGGTCCAGGGCCTGACCGCCTGGCACCTGCACCGCACCTGCGGCCGGCTGGAGGGCGGCGAGGCGGTCGTCGTGCACAGCGCCGCGGGCGGCACCGGGTCGCTGGCGACGCAGCTGGCGCGGCCGATGGGCGCGGGACGCGTGATCGCCACCGCGTCGAGCCCGGAGAAGCGCGAGCTGGCGCTGGCGCTCGGTGCCGACGCCGCGATCGACTCCGCCGCCGACGGGCTGACCGAGCGGCTGATCGAGGCCAACGACGGCCGGATGGTCGACGTGGTGATCGACATGGCCGGCGGACCGGTCTTCGAGGCGTCGCTGCGGGCGCTGGCGCCGTTCGGTCGGATCGTCGTCTGCGGGATCGCGACGAAGGAGCAGAACCACGTCCGCACCGGCCACCTGCTGCGGCACTCGCGCTCGGTGATCGGCTTCTGGCTGTTCCACTGCCTGGACGACCCGGAGCGGCGCTTCCGCCGCCCGCTGGCCGAGCTCTTCGCGCGGGCCGAGCGGGGCGAGGTGCGGGTCGTCGTCGGCGGCCGCTGGCCGCTCGCGCAGGCGGCCGAGGCGCACCGCGCGCTGGTCGCCCGGCGCACGACCGGCAAGCTGCTGCTCGACGTGTAGGGGAGGATCGGCGTCCCGCTCACGGTCGCGCCTGCGTGGGGCGGGTAATGTGCCGGGGCGATGACCGCGTTCGCCGACCTCCGCCTGTCCGACCCCGTGCTCGAGGCGCTGCGCGAGATCGGGTACGAGAAGCCCAGCCCGATCCAGGCGCAGGGCATGCCGCCGATGCTCGACGGTCGGGACGTGATCGGCCAGGCCCAGACCGGGTCGGGCAAGACCGCCGCCTTCGGCGTGCCGATCGTCGAGTACGTCGACGCGAGCGACCCGGACACCCAGGCGTTGGTCCTGACGCCGACGCGCGAGCTCTGCATCCAGGTCACCCAGGCGATCCGCTCGTTCGGGGTCAAGAAGGGCGTCGAGGTCGTGGCGACCTTCGGCGGCGCCCCGATCCGCGAGCAGATGTCGCGGCTGCGCTCGGGCGCCCACGTCGTCGTCGGCACGGTCGGCCGGGTGCTGGACCTGATCGACCGCGGGGCGCTGCAGCTCGGCTCGTGCCGCTTCGTGGTGCTCGACGAGGCCGACGAGATGCTCGACCTGGGCTTCCTCGAGGACGTCGAGAAGATCCTCCGGCGGACGCCGAACGGCCGCCAGACTGCGCTCTTCTCGGCGACGATGGCGCCGCCGATCCGCAAGCTCGCCGACAACTACCTGTACGAGCCCGAGCACGTCAAGATCAAGGCGGACACGCTGACCGTCGACTCGGTCGAGCAGTTCCAGGTCGAGGTCTCGTCGCGGGACAAGCCGGAGAAGCTGGCCGAGGTGATCGCCGCCGAGCGGCCAGGCCAGGCGATCGTCTTCTGCCGGACCAAGATCGGCACCGACCGGCTGTTCCGCCTGCTGAAGGACCGCGGTCAGAACTGCCGGGCGCTCCACGGCGACCTCTCGCAGGGGCAGCGCGACGGCGTGATGCTGGCGTTCAAGGGCGGCCGGGTGCCGATCCTCGTGGCCACCGACGTCGCCGCCCGCGGGCTCGACATCTCGACCGTGACCCACGTCGTCAACTACGACGTGCCGCGTGCGCCCGACACCTACGTCCACCGGATCGGTCGCACCGGCCGGGCCGGCGCGACCGGCCGCGCGATCACCTTCGTCGAGCCCAAGCAGCGCGGCGAGCGCGAGGCGATCGAGGCGCACATCGGGATGGAGATGACGCCCTGGGCCGCCGGCGCGACGGCGATCCGCAAGGGGCAGGTGGCCGACGAGCGGCCGGCCGACGCGGCCGAGGACGACGCCCCGCGGTCCAAGCCGCGGCGCGGGCGCAAGCCGCAGATCAGCCGGGCGGCGGACGAGCCGGGCACCCGGATCGTGCTGACGCCGGGCGCGGCGAGTGGCCTGGAGGTCCGCGACCTGGTCGCGGCGATCACCGAGGCGACGGGCCTGGACGGCGAGGCCGTGCGCGACGTCCGCGTGCTGGAGCGGTTCGCCTTCGCGACCGTCCCGTCCGACGGAGCCGACGACGCGGTCGCGGCGATCAACGAGCGGGCCGGGGGCGCGGAGCCGCTGTACGCCGAGGCGCTGCTTCCGCGCTGATCGGCGCGCCGTCAACGGCGCGTGAACGCCGTGTTGACGGGCGATTCGGGGAGTTCCGCACCGCGTTCCCTTCCGGCGGTAGCATGGTGGACGTGACGACGCCCGAAGGTCAGCACCCCCAGGAGCCGCCCGCCGCCGCCGACGGCGGCATGGTGCGCGCGTGCGACCGCTGCGGCACGGTCTGCTCCGCCGATCAGGAGTGGTGCCTGGCGTGTGGCGTGCGGATGTCGCCGGTCAGCCAGCGGCTGCCCGGGCTGCGGGCCGCCGGAGTCGTCGTG
>CAZFIQ010000109.1:0-8776 GCA_964519185.1 uncultured Patulibacter sp. | reverse complement strand
GCGTGAAATGCTGGGAGGGTGCTGTTCCGCGACGACGCCCTGAACGCCCTGCGCGACGAGCGCTTCGACGTCGTCGTGGTCGGCGGCGGCGTGACCGGTGCCGGCGTCGCCCTGGACGCCGCCTCGCGCGGCTACTCGGTGGCGCTGGTCGAGCGCTTCGACTACGCGTCGGGCACCTCCAGTCGCAGCTCCAAGCTGGTCCACGGCGGGCTGCGCTACCTGGCCAGCTTCGACGTCGGCCTGGTCCGCGAGGCGCTGCTCGAACGGCGGATCAACGCGCGCCTGGCGCCGCATCTGGTGACCCCGCTGCCGCTGGTCGTGGCGGAGGTGGGCGAGCACCGGCCGGACCGGATGACCGGGGTCGGGCTGAACCTCTACGACGTGCTCGCCGTCGACCGCCGGTCCGGCCGCCGCAGCCGCCGCGCGGGCGCGGAGGTCGATCGCGGCTGGAGCCCCGACCGCCACCGCACGCTCGACGCCCACGAGGTCGTCGAGCACGTGCCTGCGCTGGCCGGCCAGGACCCCACCGGCGGCTGGCTGTTCTACGACTGCCAGACCGACGACAGCCGGCTGGTGCTGACGATCCTCCAGGAGGCCGAGCGGTTCGGCGCGGTCTGCCTGAACCACGTCGAGGTCACCGGCCTGCGGGAGCGCGACGGCCGCGCCGAGGGCGTCCAGGTCATCGACCGGATCAGCGGCGAGCGGTTCGCGATCCAGGCCGCCAACGTCATCAACGCGACCGGGGTCTGGGCCGACCGGCTGCGGCCCGCGGAGCTGCGCGACGAGGCCGAGGTCCCGGTGATCCGCCCGTCGCGCGGAACCCACATCACGCTGCCGAGCGACAAGCTGCCGCTGCGCTCCGGGGCGATCGTGCCCTCCGGCGGCGGTCGGTTCATGTTCGCGCTGCCGTGGCTCGGGCGGACGCTGGTCGGCACCACGGACAACGAGCTCGACACCCGCGACCTGGACCACGTCCCCGCCCCGGTCGAGGACATCGAGTACATCCTCGCCGGGATCAACGGCTTCTTCGGCACCAGCCTGACCGCCGACGACGTCAGCGGCGCCTACGCCGGCGTCCGGCCGCTGATCGCGTCCGGCGATCCCAAGCGCTCGGTCGACATCTCGCGCCGCGCCGAGCTCTACGAGACCTCGTCGGGGATGCTGACGATCACCGGCGGCAAGCTCACCACCTGGCGGCGGATGGCCAAGCAGACGGTCGATCGGCTGGTCGAGCGCGACGGTCGCACGGCCCCGTGCCGGACCGAGCAGCTGCCGCTCGGTCAGCCGGTCGACGCGCTGCGGCTGCCGCACGTCGCCGGCACCAGCGACGCGACCCGCGCGCAGCTGGCCGCCCGCTACGGCAGCGTCGCCCGCGACGTGCTGGCGCTGGCCGCCGAGCGCCCCGAGCTGGCGCGCCCGGTGGTCGACGACGGACCGGTCGACATCCTGGCCGAGGCGGTCCACGCGGTCCGGGTCGAGCACGCCCGCGACCTGGCCGACGTGCTGCTGCGCCGTACGCGCCTGGGACTGACCGCGGCCCGCGGCCTGACCGCCGACGGCGGGGCGGTCGCGCGGACCGTCGCGGAGACGATCGCGCCCGAGCTGGATTGGGACGCCGCGGCCGTCGACGGGGCCGTCGCGGAGTTCCTCGAGGTGGCCCGCCTGGAGGGGCTGGTCCCCGCCGCGCACGGGGCTCGCGAGGCGCCCGTCGGAGGGCCCGCTGCGACGGGCGCCGGCGGGGCCTAGCGTTCTTCCGTCGCTCCAGCCCATACGATTCCGCGTGACGTTCGATGTCTGCTGATTCCGAGATCCCCGCTCCCTCCTCGTCCGCCGTCGCCGCCGCGCGCTTCGACCGCAACGGCACGATGGCCTACAACCTGGCGTTGCGCCTGACCGGCAGTCCGGGTGCGGCCTGGTACGCGACGATCAACGCCTTCGCGGCCGTCACGGAGCGCGTGCCGGCCGACGCCGCGGCCGGCATCGACGACCAGGATCTGGTGCTGATGGCCTGCTGGCACGGCCGCCAGCTGCTGGCCCAGGTGGCCGCCGATCCCGGCTACGCCGAGCAGCTGCGGGCCCACGACGCGGCCCAGCGGGCCGGGCAGCCGCGCGACCCGGCGGTGGCCGGTGCCAACGCGGCGCTGCCGATCGACCAGCGCGAGCTGCTGGCGATGAACGGCCTCAGCGGCCTCGACCACGCCGCGCTCGCCGGCCTGCTGCAGGTCGACCCGGGCCTGTTGGCGGTGATGGTCGGCGAGTCCCGCCTGCTGCTCCACGACCTGCTGCACGGGAGCGCGCTGGCCGGCCAGGTGGACGGCCCGGACGACCGCCAGGCGATCGCCTTCGCGGCGCTCGCCCAGGACGGGCAGCTGGGCGGGGCCGACGCCCAGGGGACGCTCGACGGGTGGACCGCCGCCACGCCCGAGCACGAGCAGGCCGCCGTCGCGCTGCGGGCCGCCGGTGACGCGTACCGCGCGTGGCCGCTCGCCGCCGCGCCGGCCGGCCTGCGCGAGGCCGCGGTCGCGGCCGCGGCGGCGACGACCGCCGCGCCGTTGCTCGGCGTCGCGCCGCCCGCCGCGGTCGAGTCGATGCCGGCCGGCGAGCACGATCGCCCGGTCGCCCCGTCCGCGGCCGAGGACGTGGGAGCGGCCGACCCGGGCGCGACCGTCGAGTGGTCGGCCAGCGACATCGCGGCCCTCGGCCTGGAGGGCGCGCCGGTCCGGGCCGGCGTCGCGCCGTCGCCGGTGGGGGAGGCGGACGAGCCGGCCCACGCGTGGGCCGACGCGGAGGCCGACGACTACGACGACGAGGTCGAGTACGACGACGACCGTGGTCGTACCCCGCGCTGGCACATCGCGCTGGTCGGCGTGCTGCTGGTCGCGGTGATCGTGGTGCTGGTGATGATCTTCACGAGCAAGGACGACCCGACCACCCCGGCGCCGCCGACGCCGACGCAGACCACGACGACCCGCTCGGCCGCGCCGAGCGAGCCCGCGACGATCGCCGCCACCGTCGTCCTGCGGATCGGCGGGGCGTGAGCGCGCCGCGGTTCCGTGCGCTCGGCGGCCAGGACGCCGAGCTCCCGACCGCCGCGGTGCTCGACGCGATCGTCGCCGACGCCGCCCCGCGGGCCGGTCGGGCGCTGTCCCGTCCGCGCACGATCGGCGTGATGGTCGCCAGCGTCGACGGGCACGCCACGGTCCAGGGCCGGTCGGGGGGACTCGGCGGGCCGGCCGACCGGGCGATCTTCCGCGGCCTGCGCGAGCGGGCCGACGCGCTGCTGGTCGGCCCGACGACGCTCAACCGCGAGCGCTACTCGACCACGCTGGACCCGGAGCAGCGCCAGGCGCGGATCGCGCGCGGAGCGTCGCCGGAGCCGCTGATGGCGACGATCACCCGCTCGCTGGCGCTCGACGACGATCTGCCGCTGCTCTTCGAGGAGCAGGTCGAGACCGTCGTCTACACCGAATCGGACGAGCGGCCGGCGTGGCAGGGCGAGCGCGTCGACGTGGTACGGCTGGACGCCGCGACGCCCGCCGCCGCGCTGGCCGACCTGCACGCCCGCGGCGTCGAGCACGTCGACTGCGAGGGCGGTCCGACGCTGCTCGCGGCGCTCGCCGGCGACGGCCTGCTCGACGAGCTGGTGCTGACCGTCTCCCCGCTGCTGGTCGGGATCGGCAGCGCGCTCGGCGGTCCGCTGCCGATCCTCCACGGCGACGTCGGGACGGAGCCGCTGCGGCTGCGCCTGCGCGGCGTCTGGGAGAGCGACGAGATGCTGTTCCTCCACTACCACCTGCCCGGGAGCCCCGCGTGACCCAAGAGCTCGTCCTGCGTCTTCGCGAGCAGACGCTGACCCTGCGAGCGGGCCAGCCCGCGCTGATGGGGATCGTCAACTGCACCCCCGACTCGTTCAGCGACAGCGTGCGGCTGACGAAGGTCGAGGAGCGCGTCGCCCAGGGAATCCGCCTGGCGGAGGCGGGTGCGGCGATCATCGACGTCGGCGGCGAGTCCGGCACCGTCCACACCCCGGTCGTCAGCCCGCGCGAGGAGATCGCCCGGGTCGTGCCGGTCGTGCGCCGGCTGGTCGACCACGGCCTGCTGGTCTCCGTCGACACCTGGAAGCCCGAGGTCGCCGAGGCGGTGCTCGACGCCGGCGCCCACCTGATCAACGACGTCAGCGGGCTCTACCACGCGCGGCTGGCCAGCGTGGTCGCCGCTCGCGGTGCCGGGATCGTGCTGATGCACACCCGCGCCGAGCCGAAGACCGAGCACTTCCCGGACTACGGCGGCCGGGTCGTCGACGACGTGCGCAACGTGCTCGGCAACCTGCGCGAGCGGGCCCTGCAGGCCGGCGTGCGGTCCGACGCGATCGTGCTCGATCCCGGGCCGGACTTCGCCAAGATGCCGCTCGAGACGGTCGAGGTGCTGCGCGACCTGCCGAACCTGGCGGTCCACGGGCACCCGCTGCTGCTCGCGGTCTCGCGCAAGTACTTCGTCGGCACGATCATCAACCGCGAGCCCGACCAGCGGCTGGCCGGCACGCTCGCCGCGCTCGGCTGGGCGGCGGAGCGCGCCAAGTACTCGATCGCCCGCATGCACGACGTCGCCGAGGCGGCCGACTACCTGAAGGTCCGCGCCGTGCTCGACGGCCGCGAGCCGTTCCCGGAGTTCGATCGCGACTCCTACGAGGACGTGCGCCTGCAGTGGCTGCACGACGACGATGACGACGACCCGGACGGCGACGGCGGAGGCTCGCGCGAGCCCGCGGTACGCTAGGGACGGGTGGCCTTGCCGGGCCGCCCGTTCCGCCCGCGGCGCCCCCGGCGCCGCCTGACCAACACCCGCCTGGGAGCAACCCGCATGAAGCTGTTCATCGACACCGGATCGGTCGCCGAGGTCGAGGAGATCGCCGGCGAGGGCGTGCTCGCCGGCGCCACCACCAACCCGTCGCTGCTCGCCAAGGAGGACGGCGATCCGGGCGAGATCATCCGCCGGATCGCGGAGCTGGTCGACGGCCCGACGTCCGCCGAGGTCGTCAGCGACGACGCCGACGGGATGGTCTCCGAGGGGATCGCGCTGGCCGGCATCGATCCGCGCGTGGTCGTCAAGGTCCCGTTCTCCGCCGCCGGCCTGGAGGCCACGTCGCGCCTGCACGCGCTCGGCCACAAGGTCAACATGACGCTGGTCTTCTCCGCGCCGCAGGCGATCCTGGCGGCCGAGGCCGGCGCCACCTACATCTCCGCGTTCCTCGGCCGGCTCGACGACATCGGCATGGACTCGACCGACTCGCTGCGCGAGATCGTCGAGGCGGTCGCGGTCAACTCGACCGGCGCCCAGGTGCTGGCCGCGTCGATCCGCCACCCGATCCACGCCACGCTGTCGGCGACGCTCGGCGCCGACGTCGCGACCGTGCCCGGCAAGGTGCTGCGGCAGATGCTCAACCACCCGCTGACGACGTCCGGGATCGAGACGTTCACGGCGGACTGGCAGAAGCGCCCCGAGTTCGCCGAGTGGCTCAAGGGCCTGGTCGCCGCCAGCGAGGTCTGAGCCGCGCCCGAGCGCCTGCCACCGGCCGCGAATCCCGTACCGGCGATCAGCCGGTACGGGGCACGGCGGTACGCCGTCCACCGGCGCCGGCGGCGACCGGCCGAATCCGGCCAGGTGCAGGGAGGTCGTGACGGCGGCCGCGGCGCGTTCCCGGAGGTCGGTGGACTAGGGTATGCCCGAGTCGCCACCCGCTGCGCCCAACGCGGGTCGGGGCCTACCGACGACAACTTCCCAAGGAGACCTGCTGGACATGACGGTGTTGACGCGCGACCTGCTGGATTCGAGCCCGCTGGCCGACCTGCACGCACTCGCGAGCGAGCTGGCGATCGACGGCTTCCGCCGCCTGCGGCGCGAGGAGCTGATCGACCGGATCAACGAGCGCCGCGACGGTGACGGTGACGGCGAGGAACGCTCGTCCGGTCGGCGGCGTCGCCGTGCAGGCCGTGACGGCGAGGCGTCGAGCAACGACGAGGCGTCGAGCAACGGCGGGGGCGAGGAGCGCTCGTCGCGCCGCCGCCGCCGCGGGGGCGACGACGGTGACGGTGGCCGCGACCGCGACGGAAGCCGCGACCGCGACGGTGGCCGGAGCCGCGACCGGGGTCGCGACCAGGGCCGCGAGGAGCTCGCCGAGGGGCCGATCGTGATCGGTGCCAGCGGCTCCGCACTGCTGACCACCACCGACGGCGCCGAGGTCTACGTCTCCGCCGGGCAGGTCCGCCGCTGCGAGCTGGTCGACGGCGACCGCGTCTCCGGCCCGACCCGCCCGCCGCGCAACAGCGAGCGCTACGCCTCGCTGATCCGCGTCGAGACGATCAACGGCACCTCCGCCGACGAGGCGGCCCCCGCGCCGAAGGCCGACACGCAGGGCTCCGTCCGCCCGACGCAGCTGCTGGTCCTGGAGAGCGACGACCCGACCGTCACCGCGATCGGCTGGCTGACCCCGATCGGGCGCGGCTCGCGGGCCGTGATCGCCGGTGCGCCCGCGTCCGGCAAGTCCGAGGCGCTCCGCCGCATCGGCGTGGCGCTCAAGGCCGTCGACGGGATCGAGCTGCTGACCGTGCTGGCCGGCGTCCGTCCCGAGGAGATCGGCGACTGGCGCGACGCCGGGCTGGAGCCCGCCGTGGACCTGGACCTGGCCGCCGGCCCGGAGCAGCGGACCAAGGCGATCGACGAGGTCGTCGACCAGGGCCGCCGGATCGCCGCCCGCGGCGGCCACGCCGTCCTGCTGATCGACACGCTCGACGGCCTGGCCGACGGCGTCGCCCGCCGCGTGCTGGCCGCCGCCCGCGCGCTCGAGGCCGGCGGATCGCTGACGATCGTCGCGACCCGCGAGAGCCCGGCCGGCGGCGAGAGCACGGTCGTCCGGCTCGACCACGCGCTGACCTCGACGGGCCGCTTCCCGGCGCTCGACCTGGCCAACTCGGGCACGCTGCGCCCGGAGCTGCTGGTCGGCGAGGAGGGCGCCGCGGCGATCGCCGCCGCCCGCCTCGAACTCCGCTGAGGCGCACGGAGACGCGGCGGATCTCGGCACGGACGGGGCTCGGCAGTACGCCTGTACGGCTCTCGCCCCGTCCGCACCGACCTCCTTGGTCTCCGTGCACCTCAGAGGCGCACGGAGACACGGCGGATCTCGGCACGGGTCGGGCTCGGCAGGACGAACGTCCGGCTCTCGTCCGACCCGCACCGACCTCCTCGACCTCCGTGCCCCTCAGAGGCGCACGGAGACGCGGCGGATCTCCCGCAACGACGAGGGCCCCGCATCGGCGGGGCCCTCGTCCGTGTAGGTGTCGGGTCGCGGACCGCGACCTGCTCAGCGTCCGCCGTCGACGGGGAGGTAGGAGACCTGGAACCACGATGGGGGAGGCGCCAGCTCGACTGGTTGGTCGTTGCGCGTCGGCTGCACGTACTCGAACCGCTGGTCCTGCTCGCGGAAGCGGACCTCCAGCTCGCCCTCCTTGACCCGCTGGTCCATCCAGGCACCCCGGAACACCAGCCGCCGCATCCAGTGGACGAGCGACCGGTCCGAGGGACCCGACAGCTCGCTCCAGCAGACGTTGATGTGCTCGCCGAGCGCGGACACGGGACTCGGGACCTCGCCGCCGACCGTCAGCTCGACCAGGTCCTGGACCTCGTCGTGGTCGAGCCGGTCGTGGACGAAGCCGAGCTTGAGCGCGGCCTGCTCGCAGCGCTCCGCGAAGTCGCGCTCGTTGAAGGTGAACCGCAGATCTCCGTACTCGAGGACGAAGTCCTCGCCGGAGTCGTAGTCCCCGCGAAAGGTGGAATCCATGTAACCCGTGAGCCGTATGGGGACGGCAGCCTCGGCTGCGCGACCCGACGACGAGATCGTTGTTGCTCTCGGGACGCACGGCGGCAACCGCGCCCCAAGACGTGGCGGCATCCTATTCCGGCGCCGACCGCCGCTGGGAGGTCTGGGTTCGATGTTGCAGCGCGCCGGATGCGCTATGCACGGCCGCCGGTCGCCGGCGCGGCGTACGCGATGCGCGTCGGCCCACGGGGTACTGTTGGCCAGGTGCAGGTGGTTTCCGCGGTCCGCCGGGTCGTCGGCGCCGGCTGGGCGACGCGCTGGGCGGCGCTGCGGATCGGCGTCAGCTTCGTGATCCCGTTGACGATCGCGGGGTTGCTGGGCCACGTCGAGTACGGCGCGGTGGCGACGCTCGGCGCGTTCGCCGCGATGTACGCCCGCGATCAGCCGTACCGGCGACGGCTCCGCGTGATGCTCGGCGTCGGGCTCGGGCTGACCGCCGCGGTGACCCTGGGCACGTGCGTCTCCGGGGCGCCGGTGGCGATGGCGATCGGCGCCGCGGTGGTCGCCGGCAGCGCCGCGCTGGCCGGCCTGGCGTGGGAGATCGGCCAGCCCCGCGAGTTCATGATCGTGCTGGCGTTCCTGGCGGCGTCGACCTACCCGGGCGACGTCGGCGACGCGCCGCTGCGGGCGGCCTTGGTGCTGGCCGGCGCGCTGACCGTCACCGGACTGGCCGGGCTCGGCGCGCTGGCGCGGCCGCGCGGCCCGGAGGAGGACGCCACGCGATCGGCGCTGCTGGCGATCGCGGGAATGATGGACGCGCTCGGCAGCGACCGGATCCGCGAGGCCCGGCACGCCACGCTGCTGGCGCTCCAGCACGCCCGCAGCGTGCTCGCCACGGCCGGGCCGGTGAGACAGCGCGGCGATCGCCTGACCGAGACCGCGATCGCCGGCGAGGCGGTGACC
>CAZFIQ010000108.1:4423-8810 GCA_964519185.1 uncultured Patulibacter sp. | reverse complement strand
CGGCGACGTTCTGGATCCAGTTGCCGCTGACCGAGACCACCTGCCCGGCGAAGTAGCGCCGGTAGTTGGGGACGTGGAGCGAGTCGAAGGTGCGGTGGAGCGCCCGCGTCACCGCGCGGCCTCCGGGGTGCCGTCGCGCGCCGCGTCGGGGGTGGTGGCCGCCTCCCGGTCGGAGGCGGTCGTGGCGCCTCCGGGGGGTCCGGCGTCCGCGAACAGCCCGTCGAGCAGGCCGGCGGCCCGCTCGAGCAGCGCCCGGTCGTCGGCGCCGAGCGCGGCGATCCGCTCCGCCAGGAAGGCGGTCTTGCGCGACCGCGCGTCCTCCAGGTGCGCGCGACCGGCGTCGGTGACCTCGACGCGGCAGGAGCGTCCGTCGTGCGGATCGGGCCGCCGGACGACGTAGCCCTCCTGCTCCAGCCGGGCGACGATCCGGGTGGCCGACGGCCGCTGGATCCGCTCGCGCTCGGCGAGCGCGCTGGGGCTGAGCGGCCCCCAGCGCTCGACCGTCGCCAGCGCCGCCGTCAGGGTCGGGCCGAGCCCGGTCCCCGCCTCCTGCCGCAGCCGCCGGGCCATCCGGGCGACGGTCATCCGCAGGTGACCGGCGAGCGCCTCGGGGGCGAGCGGGTCGGCGGCGGGCGACGAGGAGGTAGTTAGCATCAGTAATGAGTTTAGCAAACCGGTTTTCCCGCTCGCCTGATCCGGCGCACCCGACGGCCCGAGACTGGCGCACGTGGCCCGTTCGCGGGAGGATGCGGCGCATGCCGCCCTCCGCCTCGGCCCCCGCTCCGCCCGCCGACGCGCTCCCCGCCGGCCTGCGCGACGACGTCGTCGCGCTGGCGGCGATGACCCGCGACTCCGCCGGCCCGGGCGAGCGCCGCTCGGCGGCCTGGGTCGCCGACCGGCTGCGGCAGGTCGGCGCGGTCGACGTGCGGATCGAGCCGTACCGCTTCACCCCGACCTACGCCGACGCCTACGCGCTGCACGCGGCCGCGATCGCCGCCGGCGCGCTGCGCGGCCGCTGGTCCGGTCGGCTGCTGGCCGCCGCCGCGCTCGCGTCGTACGAGCTCGACGTCAGCGGTCGCCGGCCGTGGCTGCGCCGGTTCCTGCCCTCCGGGGAAGGCGCCAACGTCGTCGCCCGGCTGCCCGCCCGCGGGCCGCGGACCGCCACCCTGCTGCTGGTCGCCCACCACGACGCCGCCCGCACCGGGCTGATCTGGCACCCCGCGATGACCGCCGCGGGCGCCGCGCGGCGGGTCCGCCGGCGGGCGATGGAGCCGACCGGGCAGCTGGTCGGCCTGGCCGGAGCCGCCGCGGTCGCCGGCGGACGGGTCGGCCGGACGGTCGGCGCGCTGCTCGGCGCGGCCACCGTCGCGGCGATGGCCGACGTCCGCCGCTCGCCGACCGTGCCCGGCGCGTCGGACAACGCGACCGGCGTCGCCGCGCTGATCGCGCTGGCCGAGCGCTGGGCTGCCGAGCGGCCGGCCGGTCTGGAGGTCGTGTTGCTGGCCCCCGGCTCCGAGGAGCCGGGGATGGGCGGGATGCGAGCCTACCTGGAGGCCCACCGGGCGGAGCTGGACGCCGCCGACGCGTTCGTGCTCGGGCTCGACACGCTCGGCGCGGGCACGCCGATCGTCGCCCGGGCCGAGGGCGTGCTGCTGCCGCACCGCTACGCCGCCGCCGACCTGGCGCTGGTCGACGCCGCAGCCCGCTCGGCCGGCCTGCGATCGCCCGAGCGCTGGCGGATCGGCGCCTACACCGATCCGATCCTGGCCCGCTTCGCCGGCCTCCGCAGCGTGTCGCTGCTGTCGGTCGCCGACGACGGCCGCTACACCAACTACCACCTGCCCTCCGACCGGCCCGAGCACGTCGACTGGACGTCGGTCGCCGATTGCGTCGCACTGGCCGCGGCGGTCGGCGAGCAGCTCGCCCGCGCCCCGCGCTGAGCCGGGGCCCAGAGGATTCGAGGGCGGCCCGGGGATGCCCGCCGGGCCCGTCAGACCGGGGCGGGCGGATCCCAGGGGTCGAGGATCCGCTTCTCCGACCACGGCGGCTGCGCGGCGAGCAGCCAGAAGTGCTCCAGCGACATCCGGGCGAAGACCTCCGGGTCGCCGTCGAGCGCACCGCAGGCGATCCCCCACGAGTCCATCCCGACCACCCGGTCGCCGTAGCGCGTGCGGCGCAGCAGCGGGCCCCCGCTGTCGCCGTTGCAGCCCGACGCGTACGGCCGGCGGTCGCTCGGGTCCTGGGTGCAGAGCATCGCCACGCCGTCGAACTGCTTCCCCTGCCCCTCCATCGCCTGCTCCAGCAGGTGCCGACAGCGACCGACGCCGCGGACCACCAGGGTGGCGATCCGCAGCGTGCCGAAGCGATCGAGACGGTCCGGGTCGGGCGTGCCGTAGCCGACCAGCCGGACCCGACTGCCGGCCCGCACGGTCGCCGCCGACAGCCGCATAGGCGTCACGTTCGCGACCGGACGGTCGAGCAGGACGAGCGCGACGTCCCGGTGGGGCTCGGCCGGGATCTGCGGCAGCTGGTACCGGAAGCGCGGGTGCCGGGCGACCCGCGTCGCGCGGTAGTCGCCGCCGCCGATCCGCACCGTCGTGACCCCGGGCTCGACGTAGCTGATGCAGTGGCCGGCGGTCATCAGCCGATCGGGGCCGATCAGCGTCGCCGTGCAGACGTCGGCCAGCGTCACGACCGCTGGGTAGCGAGCCGGATCGACGGTCTTGCCGCCGACGACCGCCGCGGCGCCGGACGGGATCAGCAGAGCCCCGAGCAGGACGGCGAGCGCGACGAGCACCGGTCGGGGGACCATCCGGATCACCTTCCGAGCGTAGACCGTGGGCCGGCGCGGGGCGCCGGTCGGCCCCGGCGGCGGGGTCGCGCGGGCACCGGCCGCGAGCAGATCGAGACCTCCCGGCGGCCGGGCGCGGAGCCGGCCGCCGGGCGTCCCTACCGCCACGTGCGATGCATGTCAATGGGTACGCGCGACCAGATCCCTATCCTTCCCTGCCGCATGTCCGCCGCACGCCAAGACCTCCGTACCGTTGCCATCGTCGCGCACGTCGACCACGGCAAGACGACCCTGGTCGACGCCATGCTGCGTCAGTCCGGGGCCCTGAACCGCGGCGAGGACGCCGACCGGATCATGGACTCCAACGACCAGGAGCGCGAGCGCGGGATCACGATCCTCGCCAAGCACACCGTGATCGAGTGGCAGGGCACGACGATCACGATCGTCGACACCCCCGGTCATGCCGACTTCGGCGGCGAGGTCGAGCGCGGCCTGGCGCTGGTCGACGGCGTGGTGCTGCTGGTCGACGCGGCCGAGGGCCCGCTGCCGCAGACCCGCTTCGTACTGCGCAAGGCGCTCGAGGCCGACCTGCCGGTGATCCTGGTCGTCAACAAGGTCGACCGCCCGGACGCCCAGATCGAGGAGGTCGTCAGCGCCACCGAGGAGCTGTTCCTCGACCTCGACGCGCAGGACCACCAGCTCGAGTTCCCGGTCTACTACGCGGTCGGCCGCGACGGGCGCGCGGGGATCCACCCGAACGAGCTGGCCGACGACCTGGCCCCGCTGCTCGACGGCCTGCTCGACGCCGTGCCCGCCCCGGTCCACGATCCGGAGCACCCGCTGCAGGCCCAGATCGGCAACCTCGACGCGTCGCCGTACCTCGGCCGGCTGGGAATCTCCAAGATCACCCACGGCACGCTGCGCCGCGGCGACCAGGTGCTGTGGGTCAAGCGCGACGGGACGGAGACGAAGGCCAAGGTCGGCGAGCTGTTCGTCACCCGTGGCCTGGAGCGCGTCCCGGCCGAGGAGATCGGCCCGGGCGAGATCGCCGCGATCGCGGGCTTCCCCGAGATCGAGCTGGGCGACACGCTGACGAGCATCGAGGATCCGCGGCCGCGGCCGCCGATCACCGTCGACGAGCCGTCGCTGGCGATGACGATCGGCGTCAACACGTCGCCGATGGCCGGTCGCGAGGGCGACAAGCTGACCGCCCGGATGATCGAGGCGCGCCTGCAGCAGGAGCTGATCGGCAACGTCTCGCTGAAGGTCGAGCCGACCGAGCGCCCCGACACGTGGGAGGTCCACGGTCGCGGCGAGCTGCAGCTGGCGGTGCTGGTGGAGAACATGCGCCGCGAGGGCTTCGAGATGACCGTCGGCAAGCCGCGCGTGCTGGTCCGCACCGGCGAGGACGGCAAGCGCGAGGAGCCGTACGAGGCGGTCACGATCGACGTCCCCGAGGAGCACCTGGGCGCGATCACCCAGCTGATGGCCGAGCGCAAGGGCCAGATGCTGACGATGGGCGGCCACGGCACCGGCTGGACGCGGATGGAGTTCCGGATCCCGGCGCGCGGCCTGATCGGCGTGCGCACCGAGTTC
>CAZFIQ010000108.1:0-4413 GCA_964519185.1 uncultured Patulibacter sp. | reverse complement strand
TGATCGCGATGCAGGACCGCGGCACGCTGTTCGTGTCGGTCGGAGACGAGGTCTACGAGGGCTCGGTGATCGGCGAGAACAAGCGCGCCGAGGACCTGGACGTCAACGCGGTCCGCGAGCGCAAGGTCACCAACATCCGCTCGGCGACCGCCGAGGAGCTGGTCAAGATCGTGCCCCCGCGCGAGATGACGCTCGACCAGGCGCTGGAGTTCATCGCCGACGACGAGTGCGTCGAGGTGACCCCGGTCAACGTCCGCCTGCGCAAGAACATCCTCAACACGACCGAGCGCCAGAAGGCCGCGAAGCAGAAGAAGCGCGGCGACGCACCGAAGTAGGGCGCAGGCCGCCGGCTGCGTGCGATCCGGGCGGCCTGAGCACCCGAATCGCACGCAGCCCCCGCTGATCCGTCCGAGCGGCGAGAATCGCGGGCATGTGCACCCGCGTCCTCTGGAACACCAACGACCTGGCCGTGCTGAGCGGCCGGACGATGGACTGGCCGGAGTCGACGCAGCCCACCTTGCTGGTGCTGCCGCGCGGGCAGGAGCGAGACGGGGGCCTGCTCGACGGGCAGCGACTCGACGCGCACCCGCTGACCTGGACCAGCCGCTACGGCAGCCTGGTGACGACGATCTACGGGCTGGGCGCGATCGACGGGATCAACGAGCGGGGCGTGGCCGCTCACGGGCTCTACCTGACCAGCACCGACATCGGCGAGCGCGACCCGTCGCGACCGGGCCTGCAGATCGGCCTGTGGATCCAGTACGTGCTCGACGTCGCCGGGTCGGTCGCCGAGGCCGTGGACCTGATGGACGGCTTCCAGCCGGTGATGGTCGCGGCCGAGGGCCGGGAGGCGACGATCCACCTGGCGATCGAGGACGCGACCGGCGACTCCGCGATCGTCGAGTACCTGGACGGCCGGCCGGTGATCCACCACGGCCGCGAGTACACGCTGATGACGAACGACCCCGGCTACGACGAGCAGCTGGCGCTGCTGGCCGCGCAGGACTTCTCCCATCCGTCGTCCGACATGCCGCTGCCGGGCAACGTCAACCCCCGCGACCGGTTCCAGCGCGCCGCATACTACAGCGCGATGCTGCCGCAGCCGGCGGACGAGCGCGAGGCCGCCGCGTCGGTGCTGGCGATCATGCGCAACGTCTCGGTGCCGTTCGGCGCCCCGTACCACGACTTCGGGATCTACAACACCGAGTACCGCACCGTCTGCGACCTGACGCACCGCCGGTACTTCTTCGAGCTGACCCGGAGCCCGAGCGTCGTATGGACCACCCTCGACGCCTTCGACCTGTCGCCCGGCGCGCCGATCGTCCAGCTCGATCCCGACGACATCGCGCTCAGCGGCGACGTGTCGGACCGCTACGTCGCGGTCACGCGGCCGTACTGAGCGTCGGACCCGCGCGTCGAGCGACGACCGGTCGCCACTCCGCGTTCCGGAGACGTCGAACGACGACCGGTCGTCGTTGGGTCGTGGCGGCGAGGCCGCGGGCGGCGCCCGCCCTACAGGTCGGACGGGAACGGCACCTCGGCCGGCGGGGCGGGCTCGCCGTCCCAGGCGGTGAACGCCTCGCCGTCGCGCGGCTGGTGCTCGGCGCCCGCGCCGCCCACCGCGAGCAGCGAGACCCGCTCGCGGCCCCGGTTCTGGAGCTGCCGGAGGGTCTCGGGGGCGATCCGCACCAGCTCGCCGACGCCGAACGACGCCGCCTCGTCCGGCCCGAAGGCGATCGTCAGCTCGCCGGCCAGGACGAGGTAGACCTCCTCCTGCTCGCGGTGGCGGTGGATCCGGTTGCGCTGCCCGGGTTCCAGCACGATCTGGCTGATACCGAAGCTGACGACGCTCAGCTCGTCGCGCAGGCGGGAGATCCGGTCCGGCGCGGTCTCCGCGAGCCGAACGGTGGTGTAGCGGTCAGGCATCGGACGATCCTTCGGGAGGGAGGGGCGTGAGCGGCCGTCGCCGTCGGTCCGCGGGTCGCTCGGCTCAGTAGCCGGCCGGCGGCCGCTGCTGCGGCTGGGTCGGCGGAGCGGGCGGGCCGGGCGGCCGGCGGTTCGGGTTGTTGTAGATCAGGAACAGGCTGACCACCAGGCCGAGCACCCCGATCACCATCAGGATCACGCCGACGACCTGCAGGTCGATGCCCGCCACCGTCGCGGTCACCGCGAACTTGAGGATCGCGCCGACGGCGATCAGGAACAGGGAGCTTCCGAGAGGCACAGTGCGGGTACCGTGCCACGTCCGGCGGCCGGAACGCAAGCGGCGGGCGCACTCGGCCGGCCCGGCGAGCCGCCCGGCGGAAGCCGGCGGACGGGCCGAGATGGCTCGGAGCGCCCGATGCGGGCCGGCCGGGGCCGCGGAATCCGTCTGGCGCCCCGCGCCGGGACGTCGAACGGCGACCGGTCGCCGTTGGGCACCCCACGGACGTCAAACGGCGACCGGTCGTCGTTCGACCCCGGACCGCGGTCGGCGGCGGCCCCACTCGGGGCCCGCGGCGGCGCTACTCGGTGCCGGCGGCGGCGTCGCCCGCCCCGGTGTCACCGGCCCCGTCGCCGCCCGCGGCGGCGTCGCCGGCCGCGGCCCCGTCGCCCGCCGACGGCTCCGACGACTCGTCGGGCTCCTCGTCCTTGACCTCGAGCTCGTAGCGGGTCGTGACGGGCTGCTCGGCCTTGCGACCGTCGGCGTAGCGGACCGTCCGCGTGACGGTGATCTGGAAGTCGCCGCCGTCGACCGGCTGCCGGTCGCCGGCGGTCGCGGAGACCTCGCGTCCGCCGTTGTTGCCGTAGAGCGCGACCGTCACCCCGGAGTCGTTCCAGCTGCTCCGGACGACGACCGGGGCGTCGGTGTCGTTGGTCCAGCGCAAGTCGATGTCCGGGAAGTTGAGCGTCGACTCGCGGCCCGGCGGGTAGCGGTCGATGTAGAGGCTGTGGGGACGGAACGCGTCGATCTGCAGGCCGGCGAAGTACGCGGCGTTGTAGATCGTCGTCGAGAACTGCGAGACGCCGCCGCCAACCGACGGCTCGATCTTGTTGCCCGCGATGAACGGCGCCTCGACGTAGCCCTTGTCCTTGGTCCGCTCGCCGGTGATCCCGTTGAGCGAGAAGCTGCCCCCGGGCGGGACCACCGTCCCGTCGACCGTGTCGGCCATCTTGCGGATGTTCGTGACGCGCGGCTGGCCCGGGGTGTAGGGCGTCGTGAAGCTGCCGAGCAGCCAGCGGACCTTCCGGGCGGCCTCGGTGCTGACCTTCGCCTCGGTCTCCTTCGACGGCACCCGGACCGTGTGATCGCCCTTCTCGACCGCCTTGCGGATCGCGGTCGCGAGCGGCCCCCGCTCGACCGTGCGCCCGTCCCGCGAGGTCCCGCTCGTGGCCTGCGCCCGCTGCGGCTCCCAGCTGACGTCGCCCTTGTCCGTGAGCACCCCGGCGTCGGCCGACGGCACCGTGATCCGCGCGTCCCGGGGATCGCGGTTGCCGCGCTCCTCCAGGCGGTCGAGCAGCGCCCGCAGCGGCTTGACCGCCACCCCCAGCACCGCCTTGCGGCCGTCGTCGCGGCTCTGCAGCGCCAGCAGCCCGGCGACCTCGTCGGCGGTCAGCTCGAGCGGGGACCCGGCGCCCGTGAAGCGCATCGGCTTCATCACGTAGGCCCGCGCCGCCTCGGCCAGCTCCGCCAGCCGCGCGTCGGGCACCCGCGGCACCTCGGTCAGCGGGATCTCGACCGGACCGAGCCGGCCGGCGTTGAGCTCGTGGTCGACGCGCACCGCCAGCCGGTCGCGGTCGACGGTCTGCCCCGCCCGCGACGGCTTGGTGGTGACGTCGAGCGTGTCGGGATCGACGCTCAGGGCGCCGGGGTCCGGCTTGCGACCGACCTGCTTCTCGATCCGGTCGAGCGTGCGTCGCAGCCGATCGTCGTCGATCGACGCCACCACCGGCGACGTCCGCGACGAGACCAGGCCGGCCAGCGTCGCCGGGATCCCGCCCAGGAAGCCACTGCGTCCGGCGGCGACGGCGTCGCGCGCCGAGGCGTCCAGGTCGGGGCGGTAGCCGGCGGCGTCGAGCGACACGCGGATCAGGTCGCCGCCGTCGGCGCGCAGCAGCAGACGGCGCTCGCCCGACAGTTCCGGGGCGAGCAGCGCGCGGATCTGGGCCTCGTCCTGCCCCGCCACGTCGATCCCGGCGACCTGGGTCCCGGGGAGCGCGGTGTCGCCGTGCGTCGTCCGGACGACCAGCGCGATCACCAGCAGCAGCAGGACGATCCCCAGGCCGACGATCGCCGCCAGCGTGCCGCGGCCGACCGGTAGACGGCGCGGCGCGGGGCGCGACGACGCAGGACCGCGGCCGCCGCCCGGACGGGACGGCCCGCCGGCGCGCGGACCCCGTCGTCGACCCGCGGCCCGGCGTCCCCACGCGGCG
>CAZFIQ010000107.1:8007-8826 GCA_964519185.1 uncultured Patulibacter sp. | reverse complement strand
TGACGGAACAGCTCGCAGTGACCCGGGCAGTTCATCGGCTTGAAGCCCATCTGACGCTCGTCACCGGTCTCGGTGAGGAACATGTCGTCGCGGTACTTCTGCCAGTGACCGGAGGTCTTCCAGAGCGAGGCGTCGTAGAGCAGCGGGGTCTTGACCTCGGTGTAGCCGCGCGCGTCGCCCATCTCGCGGCTGAGCGCGACCAGGTCGTTGAAGATCCGGGTGCCGCGGGCGGTCCAGAACGCCGATCCGGGCGCCGCCTCGGTGAAGTGGAAGAGGCCGAGCTCGCGACCGAGCTTGCGGTGGTCGCGCTCACGCGCCAGCTCCAGCAGCTCCAGGTGCTTGGTCAGGTCCTTCTTCTTGAAGAACGCGGTGCCGTAGATCCGCACCAGCTGCTGGCGCTCGGAGTCACCGCGCCAGTACGCGCCGGCCAGCGACTGCAGCTTGAACGCGCCGATCCGCTTGGTGCCGGGACCGTGCGGCCCGCGGCAGAGGTCGGTGAACGGGCCGTTGGTGTAGAGCGTGACCGTCTCGACCGGAGCATCGACCGGGGCGTTCTTGACCAGGTCCTCGATCAGCTCGACCTTGTACGGCTGGTCCTCGGCCCGGAACCGCTCCAGCGCCTGCTCGACCGTCACCACCTCGCGGGCGAAGGTCTCGTCCGCCGCGACGTGCTCCTGCATCTTCGCCTCGATCGCCGCGAAGTCGCCGTCGTTCAGGACGACGCCCTCGGGGAACTCGAAGTCGTAGTAGAAGCCGTGCTCGATCGGCGGGCCGATCGCGATCTTCGTGCCGGGGTAGAGATCGAGGATCGCCGCGGCC
>CAZFIQ010000107.1:0-7997 GCA_964519185.1 uncultured Patulibacter sp. | reverse complement strand
CGGAGCGGTCGGTGATGAGCCCGATCTGCGCGCCGTCGGGCAGCGGTCGTGCCAGGTCGCGCTGCTCGCCGTCGACGACGATCGCGAGCGCCGCGCGCGCCAGGCCTGGACCGATCGCGGCGGCGGCGTCCGTGCCCGTCGCCCCGTCGGAGAGCTCGAGCACCTTGCCGTCGGGAAGCGTCACCTGCATGCCCCCAAGGGTAGGCGAGCGCCGCCGACGGCGACTAGAGGCCAAGCGCAGGCTGACCGGCGCTCTAAGCTCGTCGCATGGACGCCGAGCGGCTGCGCGCCGAGTTCCCCGCCCTGGAGCACGTGACCTACCTCAACGCGGGCACGTGCGGTCCGACGCCACGGGCGTCGACCGCCGCGGCGTCGGGCGTCCAGCACCAGGCGGAGCAGCACGGGCGGACGTACGAGCACTTCGTGACGATGACCCACCTGCGCGACGGTCAGCGCGAGCGCTACGCGCGGCTGCTCGGCGCCGCGCGCCCGTCCGACGTCGCGCTGACGGTCTCCACCAGCGAGGGCATGGCGCGCGTGCTGCAGGGCCTCGAGTGGCACCACGGCGACGAGATCGTGGTCGCGGAGCAGGAGCATCCGGGGCTGCTCGGGCCGCTCGCGGCCCTGGTCCGGCGGTTCGGCGTGGTGGTCCGGACGGCGCCGCTCGAGCAGCTGGTCGAGGCGGTCGACGACGACACCCGGCTGGTCGCCTGCTCGCACGTGCGCTGGACTGACGGCACCGTCGCCCCCGCGGCGCTGCGCGAGCTGCGCGGGCGGGTCCCCGTGCTGCTGGACGGGGCCCAGGCGGCCGGCGCGATCCCGGTCGACGTGGAGGCGCTCGGCTGCGCGTTCTACGCGGCGCCCGGGCAGAAGTGGCTGTGCGGTCCGATCGGGACCGGGATGCTCTGGATCGACCCGGCATGGCAGCCGCGGGTGGTCGCGGTCGCGCCGACCTACGAGAACCTGTCCGTGCCGGCGGACGGGCTGGACGCGGAGCCGTGGCCGGACGCCCGGGCCCACGATGGCTCGGCGCTGTCGGCCGAGGCGTCGGCGGCGGCCGTCGCCGCGTTCGACGTGCTCGACGAGGCCGGCTGGTCCGCGGTCCACGCGCGGGCCGCGGACCTGGCCGCCGAGCTGGCGGACCGGCTCGGCGACGCGGGCCGCACGGTCGCCCCGCGCGGGCGCAGCACCTTGGTGTCGTGGAGCGAGCGCGATCCGGGCGCCGTGCGCGAGCGGCTGGCCGAGGCCGGGATCGTCGTCCGCGACCTGCCGGGCACCGACTACCTGCGCGCGTCGGTCGGGGCCTGGAGCTCCGCGGACGACCTCGACCGGCTGCTCGCGACGCTGCCGTAGCGGCTCAGCGGCTGCGGCGGTCGAGCACGTTGCCGAACGCGGCGCCGAGCACGCAGAGCAGCGCGGCGACCGCGAAGACGACGCCGATCGACGCGTGGTCCTCGACCGCGGCGAGGAACGTGAAGATGATCGCGAAGGCGGTCAGGAAGAACGGCCGGGTGGTCTCGATCATCCGGGTCGTGTTGCGGGCGATCTCGCCGACGTCGGTGTCGCGCAGCGCCTGCGCGGTCGCGCTGGCCGCCTGCGAGACCTTGCCGGCGGCGACCTTGGCCCCCTCCGCGGTGCGATCGGCCGCCCGGCGTCCGCGGGTCGACGACTCGTCGCCGGTCGCCGCGCCGCCCGGACCGGTCGGGTCGGCGGAGGCGGCGTCGCCCGTCGGCGGCGTCGCAGGGGGCGGGACGTCGGCGGCCGCAGCGGCGCCACCGGCCGGAGCGGTGCCGGTCGGCGCCGCACCCCCCGCGCCCGCCGACGCTCCGGAGGCCTCCGGAGCCGGCGGCCCGGCCGGGGACGGGATCTCGCCCGCCGCGGTCCCGGCGTCCTGGGAGACCTCCGGGGCCGTGGTCTGCTCGACCCGCGGCGGGTCAGGCCAGAGCCCGGCGTCGGTCGGCGCCGCGGCCGCGCCCGCCGCGAGCCGCTGGTCGATCGTCGACGCCGGCGGGGCGTCGGGCCGCGGCGTGACCGCGGTCGGCTCGTCGTCGGGAGCGGGCGGCGGCTGCGGGGACATCCGCCCACGGTAGCGCCCGGACCGGTCCTCATCGTCCCAACGGGTCCGTATCGCCTGATGACCGCGTATCGTCCCCGCGGTGCCGCGGCTCCGCTCCGTCCCCCGCCTCGCCTGGCTCGCGCTCGCGGTCGTCCTGCTGATCGGCGGCGGCATCCGGTACCACCAGTCGACCCACCCGGTCGAGCGGATCTCGGCGGACGCCCAGTCGTACACCAACATCGCCCAGAACCTGGCGCGGCACGGCACCTACACGGGGCGCTCGCAGCGCGGACCGGTCACCGCCCGGGCGTGGCACCGCGCCAAGGTCCAGGCCCTGCACTGGCCGCCGGCCACGCCGCACGTCTTCGCCCTGGCCTACCAGCTGACCCCCGGCACCGACCCGAACGATCGCGACGACGTCCAGGTCCTGCACACGACCCAGTTCGTCATATCGACCGCCACGATCCTGGTCGCGTTCCTGCTCGGGCTGGTGCTGGCCGGCGGCTGGGCGGGCGTGATCACCGCCGCGATCGTCGCGTTCTATCCACCGTTGGCGTGGGGCCCGAGCACGCTGCTCTCGGAGCCGCTGGGAGCGCTGATGGTGACGTCGGCCTTCACGGCGGTCGCCCTGGCCTGGCGCACCGGCCTGCGGACCTGGTGGGCGCTCGCCGGCGCGCTGCTCGGCGGCGTGCTGCTGACCCGCACCGACCTGCTATTCGTGCCTGCGCTGCTGGCGGCCTTCGCGCTCTGCGTGATCGGCAGCACCGTCAGCTGGCGACGGGGGGTCCAGAGCGCCGCGCTGCTGGTCGTCGGCTGCCTGGTGGTGATGGCGCCGTGGACGTTCCAGGCCTCCCGGACGGCGGAGAAGCTCGTCCCCGTGACCACCGGCAGCGGCTCGGCGCTGTTCGTCGGGACCTACCTGCCGGGCAACGGCTCGACCTTCGACATGAAGTTCGCGATGCTCGACGAGATCATCGAGAAGCACCCGAGCTACGCCGACCGGCACTACACGTCGATCCCGGCCCAGGTGGTGCTCGACGACGTCGCCAAGCGGCGCCGGCACCTGGAGCGCGACGCGGCGCTGACCGCCGCCGCCCGCGAGAACGTGCGGACCTACGCGCTCGGCCAGCCGGTGGCGTTCGCCAAGATGATGCTGTTCAAGGTCGGCAAGATGTGGACCCGCTACGCCCGCGGCGGAGCGACGGCCACCAGCCCGGTCTGGTCCGCGCTGCACCTGGTGATCGTCGGCCTGGCGGCGATCGGTCTGCTCTGGGGCATCGTCCGCCGCCGCGACCCCGCGCTGGCCAGCATCCTGATCGCGATCGCCGTCGGCACCGGGGTCCACATGATCGCGGTCGCCCACGGACGCTACAACCTGCCGCTGATGCCGATCCTGATCGCCGGCGGCGTCGCCGGCTGGACGATGTGGTGGCGCGACCGGCGCGCGCGACAGGCGCGTACCGATCCTCCCGGCGCGGCGCAGCCGGCACCGGACCCGGCCACGACCGACGCGGTTCCGCCGCCGACCCCGGCCTGAGGCGCCGAGCCGGCGTAGCCACTCGGCGACCGGCACGTCGCAGCTCGTAGCCTGTCCCCATGGCCGGCCGCGAGACCCCCGCGACCCGCGCCGCCCGGCAGGCTGGCGTCGCGTTCGTCGTCCACGAGTACGCCCACGATCCACGCGCGGAGTCCTACGCGCTGGAGGCCGTGGACCTGCTCGGGCTCGACCCGGCGGCGGTCTTCAAGACGCTCGTGGTGCTCCGCGACGACCAGCCGCTGGTCTGCGTCGTCCCGGCGGCGGCCAGCTTGGATCTGCGAGCGCTCGGCAAGCGCAGCGCGTTGGCACCGACCGACCGCGCCGAACGAATGACCGGCTACGTGGCGGGCGGCATCAGCCCGCTCGGGCAGCGGCGGCAGCTACCGACGATCGTCGACGACAGCGCGCTGGACCAGCGAACGGTGCACGTCAGCGCGGGACGTCGCGGACTCGAGATCGAGCTCGCCCCCGCCGACCTGATCGCGCTCACCGAGGCCGAGATCCGGCGGATCAGGCGGTGACGGCGGCGCACGACGAACGCGGTCGCGATCTGCCCGCGGGAACCGGGCGAATCGCGACCGCGAGTGCGATCAGCCGATGCGGATCGCCTTGCTCGACTTCGCGCCCTGCAGGCGCAGCGTGTAGCGGCCCGCCGAGACCTTCTTGCCCTTCCGGACCGTGACGGTCAGCGTGCGCTGCTTGACCGTGCCGCTGGCGACGACGGACTTGCCCTTGCGGAGGGTGACCTTGCGGGTCTTGCTGCCGGACCACGGAGCCTTGGCCAGGCGCGCGATCACGCGGGTCCGACCGGTGGCACCGGTCTTGCCCGACGCGCCGTCCTTACCGGCGGGACCGACGGGGCCGGCCGGGCCGGCGACGCCGGCGGGACCAACCGGACCCACGGCACCGGTCTCGCCGGTGTCGCCCTGCGGTCCGACCTGACCGGCCACGGTCCGGAACGACAGCTCGAAGCCACCGAAGGTGTTCGGGGTGCGGTCGGGGCCTGCACCGGGCGGGAAGCCGCCGTAGACGTCGGTGGCAACCGAGGGCACCAGGTTGGACAGCGTGGTCGTCCCGTCGGGCTGCTGGGTCTCGACCGACTGGCTGAGGTCGAGCGTAAACAGCGCGACCCGCCCGTAGGAGATCGAGTTGTCAGCGGCCGCCGGGCTGTAGGTCCCCAACCGCGTGCCGCCGCCGTAGAGGACTGCCGAGTCGGTGCCGTCGAAGACCACCGACAGGTTCTCGAACGAGAGCGTGTAGTTGAAGCCGATACCGGGCCCGATGTTGGTCGAGACCGCCGCCACGCGACCGATCGTCGAGACCGTTCCGATCTTCGTATCCGGGTCGTACACGCCGTTGACGGCCGGGAAGTTCCAGGAGACGGGCGTACCCTGCGGCGTGGTCGGGCTGATGGCCTGGCTCCCCCAGGCCGCACCGGACGGGTTGAACGTGGCGTTCTGCGCGCCCCCGGAACCGGTCCGGGTCCAGCGGCCTACGAACGTCTGGTCGACGCCCGGCGTCGAGCCGTTGTAGACGTTGACCGTCGACCACGTCAGGTTCCCGCCTACGACGGTCTCGGGGGTGGCCTGGGCGGAGGCGGCCGTCAGGCCAAAGGCCGCTAGGACGGCGGCGGGGGCAACCAGCCGGCGGGTGAAGGACACGGGCATGGGATTCGCTTTCTCGAACGGATGGACGGGAAGAAGTTGGATTGCCGACCGGGGTCAGTCGGGAACGGAGATCGTGAAGGCGCCGAAGGCCGCACCGACCTCGTACGTATCGCCCCAGACCTCGCGGCCGACGGCGGTCAATCGCGACGGCGCCAGCACGTACGTGGTCGCCCCGCCGCCGGTCGTCTTCGAGACGGCCGCGGCCAGGTCGACGTCGAAGACGTGGACGCCGGGGCTCGTAACGGGCGTCGGATCCGCGGGCGGGCGGGGCGTGTACGTCGCATCCGCGGTGACCTCCGCGGACGTCCGGTCGGCCGACACCCGGAAGGTCAGGTTCTGCACGGTGATGTCGAGCATGTGCGCGGTGAACCGGTAGCGGACGCCCCCGCCATGCGCGATGGTCACCGTCGAGTCGCCGTTGACGACCGGTGCAGCCGGGGTCAGCCGGTAGTCGTAGCGACCACCCACCGTCGTCGGTGAGACGCTGCCGCTCAGTTCGATCGAGCCGCCGCCGGTGATGTACGTGATCCAGCTCCGCAGGTTGCCACCGGTGGTCGGATCGCAGGCGATCCAGTCGGTCGCGCCAACCGGCGTCGGGACCCAGCAGGTCGGATCCGGCGTCGGCGGGTCGGGGTCCGGATCAGGCGTCGGCGGCCCCGGAGGCGGACCGGGATTCGGGTCGACCGGGAAAGGCACCGGGACCACCGGTGCCGGGACGACGGGAGCCGGCGGACTGGCCGCGGGCACCCGCACCGTCACGGCGGCGCGGCCCAGCCGGCCCGCCCTGACGCGCGACGCGGACAGGCGCGTGCGGATCAGGCGTGCGGCGGCCGGGGTCAGCGCCGCCCGCGAGCCGGCGACGGAGATCGTGCCCGCGACGGCGTCGCGCTTCGGCGATCCGGTCAGCGTCAGGACGGTGACGCGGCGCTTGCCGACGGTGCCGCTGATCGCCGGCGTCCGGCCCAGCGTCAGCCGCAGGCTGCCGAAGCTCACGTTGCGCTTGCCGCGGGCGAACCGCAGCCGTCCGGACAGCGACACGGTCGTCGCACCGACGGTCGGGGTGCCGCTGACCGGCAGCGTCCAGCGGGTACGGGTCGCCGACGCCGGGCGCACGCCGGAGACGGTCACCTTGGCGCGCCGCAGGGCGGCGGTGGCTGGATCCTTGGCCGCGGCGGAGACTGTCACGGAGCCGGTGCTGGCCGTCGCGGCGGTGGCCGCGGCGGTCGGCAGCAGGCCGGCTCCGGCGGCGGTGGCGAGCAGCGCCAGCAGTGAGGTTCCGGTCGCGAGACGTGAGGGACGAAGCGTCGACATCGATAGGGAAACCTAACAGACAGGTGTCCCTAACAGTGCCATCCGTCTCACGCGTCGCCGGGACGAGCGGCCGGCGACCGACCGCCGAGTCGTGGCGGCGGAAGCCCCTGTCGACTGTCGTTTACCGCCTTCAACCCCGGGTACGCGTTCGGTACACCCCGTGGGAGCGGACGCTCACCCGCCGCTCCCGAGACCATCGAGGAGGACGCATGAGCACCATCGAGCAGTCGATCGACGTCGACGTCCCGGTCTCCACGGCCTACAACCAGTGGACCCAGTTCGAGTCGTTCCCGGACTTCATGGAGGGCATCGTCGAGGTCCGCCAGGTCGACGACACGCACCTGCACTGGAAGGCCGAGATCGCCGGCATGGACCGCGAGTGGGACGCGACGGTCACCGAGCAGCACCCGGACGAGCGCGTGGCCTGGACCAGCACCTCCGGAAAGCGCAACGCCGGGGTCGTGACGTTCCACCGGCTCGACCCGCAGAAGACGCGGGTGATGCTGCAGCAGGAGGTCGAGACCGAAGGCATCGTGGAGAAGATCGGCGACGCCCTCGGCGTGATCGATCGGCGCGCCAAGGCCGACCTGAAGCGCTTCAAGGACATGATCGAGTCGCGCGGCACGGAGTCCGGCGGCTGGCGCGGCGACGTCCCGCGCGGCTCCTGAGCGCGCGTCGCCGATGCCTGCGTGCGGGCACGCGAGGATCGCGCGCCCGCACACGACTTCTTGGGACCTGGCCTCAGCGCCGCCGCAGCCGCAGCACGTTGTCCGACCGGGTTCCCGGGGTGCCGTCCGGTGCGGTGGCCGCGAAGGCGACGTCGGCACTGCGCACGACCTCCCACCCGTCGTCGGTCAGGCCCAGGTCCGCGCGGACCCGCTCCGGCGTCGGCAGGTCGGCGTGGCCGTGCGCGTCGGCCGCCCACGACGGCGGTCCGGCGTGGCCGACGATCAGCAGCGTGCCGCCCGGCGCGACCGCCGCGGCCGCCGCCCGCAGGATCTCGGTGCGCGGCAGCGCGACGGGGGCGTGGAGGTAGCAGGCGGAGACCAGGTCCCACACGCCGTCCGGGAACGTCTCCCCCAGATCGTGCCGCTCCCAGGCGACCGCGGCGCCGATGCCCGCGTCGTCGGCCCGCTCGGCCGCGCGGTCCAGCGCGTTCTGCGAGACGTCGACCGCGGTCACCCGCCAGCCGCGCTCGGCCAGCCAGATCGCGTCGCCGCCGTGCCCGCATCCCAGGTCGAGCGCCGTGCCCGCCGGCAGGTCGGCGACCTCATCGACCAGGATCCCGTTGGGCCGGCTTGGCCAGCGATCGCGGTCCTCGTAGAACCCCTCCCAGAACTCGCGGGGGTCGGCGTGCGGATCGGCGTGCATGGGACCACGGTGGCAGCGCCCACGGGCAGTGGCAAGCGAACTTGCCGTCCCGGCA
>CAZFIQ010000106.1:0-8919 GCA_964519185.1 uncultured Patulibacter sp. | reverse complement strand
GCCGAGCATGAACTCCGGCCAACCAGCAGCACCTGACCACCAGCCCCCGGGGGCCCGTCCAGGCGCTCAGATCGTCGTCGACCGGCGCCAGGCCTGGGGCGTCGGCTCAGCGGTCGCGATGGCCATCGGCTCCGTCGGCACCTGGGTCACGATCGGTCCATGGTCGGTCAACGGCACCGCGGGATCCGACGGCTGGATCACGCTCGCGATCGCCGTCGCGATCGGCCTGCTCGTCGTGGTCCAGCGACTCCCGTGGCTGGCGCTTCCGGGCGCGCTCGTCGCCGCCGGCATCAGCGTCGGCGACGCCGTCCGCCTGCTCAGCGGTGTCGAGAACACGGACGAGTGGTTCAACGTCTCGCTCGGCTGGGGCCTGGTACTCGTCATCGCGGCCTCCGCGTCCCTGGCGGTCTGGGGCGCCATCGCGGCGGCCGCCACGGCGCCTCGGCCACGCGTCGTCGCCGTCGTGGTGACCACCCTCGCGCTCGCCGGTGGCCTCGCGCTCGCCCTCACCGATCGCGGAAGCTCCACCGAGGACTCCCGGCCGAGCCTGCTCGACGCCAGCGCGACCTCCGGCGACGACCCTGGAGCCCCCGACGCGAGCGGCGTCACAGAGACCGCCCCCGCCGATGCCGCGGTGGCCGCACCGGAGCCGACGACCACCGCGGAAGCCACCACCGGCACGGCCACGAAGACGCCGAAGGTGCAGCGAGCCGGAACGATCGAGTGGGAGTTCCTGGGGCTCGAGCAGGTGCGGAGGGTCGGGTCGGTTTCCGCCGGCCCCGGCGAGCGGCTCCTGCTCGCCCGCGCCCGATGGACGAACCACGGCCGGGAACCCGTCAGCACCCTCTGCCTGGGGCCGGCCACCCGCCTGATCGGTGCCAACGAGGAGCAGTGGGACCCCAACACGCAGACGATGCTCGATCTTCCGGGTGACGTCTGCGACGACCTCGGCCCCGGGCTCTCACGTACCGACAGCGCCCTGTTCGTCGTCCCGGAGAACGCTCGGCTGAACTCGATCGCGTTCTGGGATCCGTCGGCGACGACGCCACGGGACAGGGTCGTGCAGTTCGCGGTGTCGCAGCCCAAGCGTGTCGCGAAGCCCAAGCGCACGGCCAAGCCCAAGCGCGCCGCCGAGCCCGAACAGGCCGCCGAGCCCAAGCGCGCGGCCGTACCGGAGAGCGCCGACTCGTCGTACCAGGACTGCGGCGGTGTCGAGGTCAAGGGGACGTCGTGCGAGACCGGTCAAGCGGTCGCCAGCAGCCTGCACTCCGCCCAGAGCTGGCAACTGCCGGACGGAGCGACGGCCGCGGAGGACGGTACCGGCCGCCAGTGGGGCTGCAGCTCCGAGTCCGCGGGGGTGGCCACCTGTCGCCCGTACGTCAAGGGCGGTCCGAGCCACGACGAGATGCGCATCCGCGTACGTTCGGGAGGCTGACCAGCGAGCGGCGGGCGTCCGCCGGCGGCGGACGCCCGTGCGTCGGTGCGCGATGTCACGTCGCAACGCAAAACGCCGCCCGGAGGGCGGCGCTTCGGCGACTGCGGGACAAGGACTCGAACCTTGAATGCTGGTACCAGAAACCAGTGTGTTGCCAATTACACCATCCCGCAAAGGCGCTGCAAGCAGCGCGGCAACAGCGGGAATAGTAGCGATCTCGGTCGCGGGACGCCGCGCCGCCGTTGGGCACGCGTTGCCCGCCGGGCGCTGCGTGCGCAGCGGCTCCCGGGCGTCGCCGGCGCGGTTACCGCCGCTCGTTGCCGGGCGTGGCGAAGATCTCGGTGATCCCCGCCTCCAAGCCCGGATCGAGCACGACCAGCACCTCGTCGCCGACCTCGATCGCGGTGTCGCCCTTCGGCACGAAGCCCGCGCCGTCGCGCAGCACGGAGATGATCAGCGAGCCCTCGGGCATCGCGATCTCCGCGACCCGCCGGCCCGCGGCGACCGAGTCCTTGCCGACCTCGACCTCGACGATCTCCAGCCGCTCGTCCCGCAGGTCCAGCAGGTGGACCAGGCCGAAGCTCGGGACCTCGTGCTCGATCAGCCGCAGGATCAGGTCGGTCGCCGAGACCACCGGCGACACCCCCAGCAGGTCGAACAGCGGCCGGTTGCGGGGGTTGTTGACGCGGGCGATCGTCCGCTCGATCGCGTACTTCTCGCGCGCCATCTGGCAGATCAGGATGTTGTCCTCGTCGTCGCCGGTGACCGCCACCACCAGTTCCGCGCGCTGGATCCCCGCCCGCTCCAGCACCCACATCTCGGTGCCGTCGCCGTACTGGACCTGGTGCTCCAGCTCCTCCTCGATCGTCAGGTAGCGGCCGCGATCCTCCTCGATCAGGGTCACCTCGTGGCGCTTCTCGATCAGCTCGCGCGCCAGGTTCCGGCCGACCTTGCCGCCGCCGACGATCACCACGTACATCAGCCGACCTCGTTGATCGCCGCTTCGAACATGCTGATCGCCTGGAGCGTCGGGCAGATCGTGCGGACTCCCTGCTCGGCGTACCAGGTCGCCCGCGCCGGGTCCATCACGCGCGCCAGCACCGTCCGGACGTTGAACCGCTGGGTCGCGACCTGCGCGATCACCAGGTTGGTGTTGTCGCCGCGGGTCGACGCGACGAAGACGTCGGCCCGCTCGATCCCGGCGGCGACCAGCGCGTCGACCTCGATCCCCTGACCGATCGTGAACAGGCCACCGGCCTCCTCCCAGGTCGTCTCCAGCCGCGCGTCGAGGCGCTCGTGGCTCAACGGGTCGTCGTCGAGCACCGAGACCTCGTGGCCCTGGGCCAGCATCGACTGCGCGATCGCCGCCCCGACGCGGCCCGCTCCCACGATCAGCACGAACATACGGGCGGCACTGTAGCGCGCGGATCAGCCGACTCCCCGCCAGTGGCCAACCCGGGAGGCACGGGCGTGCGGTCGGCCACCGTCGGGGTGGCGAACCGCACACCAGTCCCGGCGGCGGCCGGAACGCCGCGGCCTACAGCTGCAGCAGCCACTGCTCGTCCTCGTCCGAGAGCTCGTCGTCGGCCCGTCGCAGCTCCGCCTCCGCCTCGCGGCGGCGGCGGATCACGGCGTCGGTCTCGTCCAGCGCCGGGGCGGTCAGGATCACCTGGCAGGGCGCGTGGGTGATCACGTAACGCGCCGCGTCGCCGAGCACGAACCCCCCGCCGCGGGCGCCGAGCGTGCCGCCCGCGCGCCGACGGCCGCCGACCAACGGCGGCGGGGCGACCATCACGATCGCCTCGCAGCCGCGGCGCCGGGCCTCCTGCACGATCGCCGAGCCGACCGCCCGCGCCCGGACCGCCGACGTCGCCACCCGCACGCCGTCGTACTCCTCGCCGACCGCCCGCGCGCGGGCCAGCGCCGTCCGCGCCTGCGCCATCCGTACGTCGGCGATCGGACCGTCGATCGCCACGGCCATCGGCACCACGTGGATCCAGACCGCCTCGATCACCGCGAAGCCCCGCTCGGGATCGTCGTCGTCCTCGCCGCCCGCCAGCCGCCCGGCGGTCTGGACCAGGTCGTCATCGAGCCCGCTGCCCAGCAGCGGCACCAGGATCGAGCGGAACTGCTGCGGCGCCGCCTCCTCGCCCCGCAGGGCCTGCTCGGGCACGGTGATCCGACCGCGCACCGGCAGCTCGTGGTAGCGGCGGTAGAGCACGTAGCCGAGCGTGCCGACCACCAGCCAGCTGATCCCGACCACGCGGGCGGCCGGATGCGAGATCACGACGGAGACCCAGACCGCCGCGCTCAGCACCGCGCCGGCGACCGCCGGGATCGGCAGCAGGCCGCCGCGGAACCGCACGTTGCCCGGGATCCGGAACGGCCGCGGCGCATCCGGCTCGACGTAGCGCAGCCGGATCACCGCGACGTGGGCGACGGTGGTCGCGAACAGCACGCCGAAGGCCATCGTGCCGACCAGGAACTCCATGTCCCGCAGCGCCACCAGCCCGGCGGCGATCACGGCGACGACGATCAGCACCAGCCGCGGCGTGCCGTGCTCCGGATGGAGCCGGCCGAGCCGCGTCGGCAGCTGCCGGTGGAGCGCCAGCTGGACGGTGATCCGCCCCGCGCTGCCGAGCGACGCCAGCACCATCCCGGTCAGCGTCGCCGCGGCGATCAGGCCGACCACGATCGTCAGCACGTCGATCGCCGACGACGTGCCCAGCTGGTCGACGATGCCCAGGATCGGTGCGTCGATCCAGCGCTCGCCGAGCGCCGTGGTGCCGTCGATCACCGGCAGCGCCATCAGCCCGACGGTCGCCACGCCGCCGTAGAGCAGCACCATCAGCAGCGGCAGCGTGCGGACCAGCCGGCGCAGGTCGCGGCGGCCGATCGGCACGTCGCCCGCGAGCGCCGCCGCCGACTCCAGCCCGGTGACGATCAGCATCGTCGCCCCGAGCGCGAACAGCACGCCCTGCCAGTCCCCCGTGCTGCTCCAGCTGATCGTGTCGGTCAGCACCGACGGGTTCGACAGCAGCACCAGCCCGAGCACCACGACCGACGCCTGCAGCACGACGTCGACGCCGACCAGCAGCCGGCGGACCGGGAACGAGACGCCGCCGATCCCGCCGCGGATCGCCCGCCGCGTGACCACCGTCAGCAGCAGCACGGCGACCGCCAGCTCGACCCAGCCGCGGGCCACCGCCGGCCACGCCGCCTCCAGGTAGTTGGTCGCGGCCAGCGTCGCCGCCGCCGTCAGCAGGATCGAGTCGAGCAGCAGCGACCAGGCCGTGGCGAAGCTCCACAGCTCGTCCAGCCCGTGCCGGGCGAAGGTCGGCGACCCGCCGCGCTCGGGGTGGATCGACGCGCCCTCGACGTAGGTCATCACCGCCAGCGCGAACAGCACCGCGGCGGCCAGCATCACGATCGGCGTGGCGCCCAGCGCGGAGGCCGCGATCGGCCCGAGCAGCAGGTACAGGCAGCCGGCGACCGTCGCGTAGGTGACCGCCAGCAGTGTCGGGTAGCCAAGCGTCCGGCTGCGCTCGGCGAGCGGCGCGACCCCGTCCGGCGCGGTCTCCCCCGCGGGCAGCGGGCCCGGACGGTCAGGCATCGCCCTGCTCCCCGTCCGCGACGTCCGGCCGACCGGCGCGCCAGGCGATCCACGCGCGGCCGCCGCCGGCGAGCACGAACAGCGCGCCGACCAGCACCCCCCGCGACGTGGGTCCTCCGCCGCCGGCGATCGCCGTCACCAGCATCGCCACGCCGAGCGCGGCGACGACCAGCGACAGCGCCACGGTGACCGTGCCGTGCAGGCCGCGCCTCACCGGGCCGGCTCCTGGTGACGATCGAGCTGGACGGCGCTGCGCGACTCCGGGTCGACCTGCAGGATCACGCGGCACGGCCGCTCGGCCATCACCGTGTCGATGCTGCGGCGGGTACCGCTGTCGCGGGTCGCGGGCGGGATCGCCATCACGATCGCGCTGGCCTTCGTCTCCTGGGCGTGCTGGACGACGGCCCGCCCGAACTGGCCCGCCCGGACCTTGATCCAGCGGCCCTGCAGGCGCCCGCCGATCTGCAGCCGGGCCTCCTCGATCAGCGCGTCGGCGAGCCGCTCGTGGGTCGACATCGAGGCGTCGATCGGCTCCGACTGGGGCACCACGATCGGCACCAGCAGGTAGATCCCGCGGCGCCGCTTGGCGGCGACCGTGGCCGCGGTCGCCAGCGCGGCGGAGGAGTACCGCAGGCCCAGCAGCGCGACCGTCACCGACTGGTACTCCGCCTCGTGGTCGGTCACCGCCTCCGGCGCCGCGATCCGGTAGGTCGTCGTCAGGTCCAGCCCCTGCCGGCGGCGGTAGAGCGGGTAGAGCACCGCGCCCGTCGCCATCCATCCGACGCCGGCCGCGGCGACCACCGGGTGCAGCCCGACCACGACGACGAAGGCGATCCCGGTGGCCGTCCCGCCGACGATCGCGAACAGCGGCCACGAGACCCCGCCGATCCGCAGGTTGCCCGGGCCGCGGTACGGACGCGGGTGGTCGGGCTGGCGCATCCGCAGGCGGATCACCGACAGGTGGGCGACGGTGAACGACAGCATCGCGCCGAACGCGTAGAGGTTGCCCAGGAAGGTGGCCTCGCCCGGCAGCACCGCGATCGCCGCGAACCCACAGAAGACCAGGATCCCGACCCACGGCGTGCCGTAGCGGGGGTGCAGCGTGCGCAGCCGGTCGGGCAGCTGGCGGTGGACGCCCATCGAGTAGACCAGCCGCGACACGCCGATCACCCCGGCGTTGGCCGCCAGGAAGAGGATCGTGCCGGCCAGCACCGCGACGTAGACCTGGACCGGCTGCTGGAGCACCCCCAGGTCCATGCCGCGGACGACGCCGAGGATCGGGTCCCCGGCGAAGCCGCCCTGCTCGGCGTCCAGACCCAGCAGCGTCGAGTAGTCGCCGGTCTTCGGGTCCTGCGTGACCGGCAGGGCCGAGAGCGCGACCAGCGGCAGGAAGGCGTAGATCGCGAAGACGGCGATCACCACCCGCTTGATCGCCGCCGGGACGGTCGTCCCCGCGTCCTTGGCCTCCTCGGCCATGTTCGAGATCGTCTCGATCCCGGTGTAGGCGACCATGCCGATCGGGATCGCGATCAGGAAGTCCTTCCACTGCGGGGCGATCCCCAGCTCGACGTTGTCGATCAGCGTCTCCGGGCTGAGCACCAGGAACAGGCCCAGCCCGACCAGCAGCACCTGGGTCAGGAAGTCGGTCAGCGCCAGCACCACGTTGATGCCGGTCGACTCGCGGGTGCCGCGGACGTTGATCGCCGCCAGCGCGGCGATCGCCACGATCGCGAAGATCACGTCGGCCGGTCCGCGCCGCAGCGGCTCCAGCGGCTCGGCCAGTCCCGCCAGGTAGTGCGGCACGAAGTAGGCGCTGATCGCGATCGTGATCGTGTACGTGAGCATCTGCCCCCACGCCGCGAAGAACGACCACAGCTCGTTGAAGGCGCGCCGGGCGAAGCTCGACGAGCCGCCCGCCTCCGGGTACATCGACGTCGCCTCCGCGTACGACGCGGCGGTCAGGAAGAAGATCACCCCGGTCAGCAGGAAGACGACCGGGGTCAGGCCGAGCGCGTAGGCCGCGACCAGGCCCAGCGCGTAGTAGATCGACGAGCCCACGTTGCCGTAGGCGGTCGAGAACAGCGCGTTGGTCCCGAGGACCCGCTGCAGTCCGTGGAGGCGTCGTTGGGCCATGACCGCTGCGGCAGTCTACGCCTCGCGGCAGACCGCTCCGCGCGGTCGCGGCTCCGCCCGGGGCTCGCGCCGGAGCGCGACGGTCGGCGACCGCCGGCTCCGGCTGCGGGGCGCTACTGGCCCGGGACCCAGAGCCGGCTCTTCGCCGGCTCGGCGGCGGGGCCGCCGCCCGGCGTGCCCTGGCCCTCGTCGCCGGGCGCGCCGGTGGCGCCGGTCAGCTTGGCGAAGGCCAGCTGCAGCTGCGACAGCGCCTGCTCGATCTGGGCCTTGTTGGGCCCGATCAGCGGGGCGGCGACCGGCAGCAGCGCGCGGACCGCCTCGATCGCCAGCTGCAGCTGCGCCGGGTCCGCCTCGTCCTGCGCGCCCGGGACCAGGCCGGCCCGGCGACCGCCGAGCTCGACCAGGCTCGCCAGCGACTGGACCACGACCTCCTCGACGCGGATCTGCTTCATCTGCGCCTCGTAGGCGGCGAGCATCTCCTCCTCGGTCGGCTGGGCCGGGCGGGAATCCCCATCCGCTCCCTCGGGCGGAATGGGCGTCGGATCGTCGGTGCTCATACGGTCTCCTCGGAGCCGACGGTCGCCGCCGCCGGATAGGTCGCTTGGGTCTCGGCCACGGCCGCCGCGAACGCCTCGGTCGGCGAGGCGCCGTCGTCGATCCGCGCCCGCTGGCGCTCCGCGCCGTTGCGCTCGGGGAAGACCGGCTCGATCCCGAGCTCCGCCCGGACCGGAGCGGTCCACTCCAGCAGCCGGTCGGCCGCCGCCGCGGCCGGGTACTCGGCCTTGCTGGTCCAGTCGACCAGCCGTCCGGTCCGGCCGTCGCGGATCGCGCGCCAGAAGTTCTCCTCGACCAGCCGGTTGGCGGGCGGGTCGAACGGCCGTCCCTCGTCGTGGTCGCGCGCCGCCTGGAGCGCGCAGGCGACCAGCAGCGACGTCAGCGCCTCCGCCTCCTGGGCGGTGCTCTGCGCGTCGCAGATCCGGATCTCGACCGTGCCGAAGGCGATGTGCGGGCGGACCGACCACCAGACCTGCGTGTACTCGACGACCGAGCGGGTGTCGACCAGCAGCTCGAGGTACTCGCGGAAGGCGCGCCACGAGCCGAAGTGGTCCGGCACGCCGCAGCGCGGGAACGACTTGGTGAAGGTCTGGCTGCGGATCGAGTGCAGCCCGGTGTCGAGCCCGTCGACGAACGGCGAGTTGGCGGAGATCGCCAGCAGCATCGGCAGGACCGACCGCAGCCGGTCGCAGACCGCGATCGCCCGGTCCGCGTCGCGGATCCCGACGTGGACGTGGAGCGAGAACGTGGCGTTGCGCTTGGCGACCCAGCGCAGTCCATCGACGACACGGCGGTAGTGCTCGGTGTCGATGAAGGCCTGCTGGCGGTAGTCGTCCCAGGGGTGGGTACCGGTCGCGCCGAGCGCGATCCCCAGGTCGGCGGCGCGGCCGAACAGCCGGCGGCGGGCGTCGCGCTGACGGTCGATCGCGTCGGCCAGGTCGGTCCCGCGGCCGGAGCGGATCTCGACCTCCGTGCGGATCAGCTCGCCGGCGACGGCGGTCGCCAGCACGGGGTCCTCGCGGCAGCTGGCCTGGAGGTCCTCGAAGCGGGTCACGAGGTCGAGCGTGCCCGGATCGAGCAGCATGAACTCCTCCTCGATGCCGACGGTTCCGTCGGTCGAGGAGGCGTACAGCTGCTCCGCGGCGGGCAGGTCGATCGCGGCGTCCGCGCCCATCAGGCGGGG
>CAZFIQ010000105.1:6125-8975 GCA_964519185.1 uncultured Patulibacter sp. | reverse complement strand
TGCAGGAGCCCAGGAAGACGCGGTCGATCTTGATCTCCTCGATCCGCTCGCCGCCCTCCAGGCCCATGTACTCCAGGGCGCGCTGCGCCTGCTCGCGCTTGCCCGCGTCCGCGAAGCTCTCGACCGTCGGGACGTTGCCGTCGACGTCGACGACCATGTCCGGCGTCGTGCCCCAGGTGACCTGCGGCGTCAGCGTCGAGACGTCGACGGTGATCTCCTTGTCGAAGCTCGCGCCGTCCTCGGTGTAGAGCCGCTGCCACTGCTCGACAGCAGCGTCCCAGTCCGCCCCGGTCGGCGCGGCCGGCTTGCCCTGCACGTAGTCGAAGGTCTTCTGGTCGGGGGCGACCATGCCCGCGCGGCCGCCGCCCTCGATCGTCATGTTGCAGATCGTCATGCGGCCTTCCATCGGCAGCGCCTCGATCGCCGGACCGGCGAACTCGACCGCGTAGCCGACGGCGCCGTCGACGCCCATCTGGCCGATCGCGCCGAGGATCATGTCCTTGGCGGTCACGCCGAACGGCAGCTCGCCGACGAAGTTGATCCGCATCGACTTGGGCTTCTTCTGGACCAGCGTCTGGGTCGCGAGCACGTGCTCGACCTCGCTGGTGCCGATGCCGAAGGCCAGCGAGCCGAAGGCGCCGTGGGTGGCGGTGTGCGAGTCGCCGCAGACGATCGTCATGCCCGGCTGCGTCAGGCCCTGCTCGGGACCGACGACGTGGACGATGCCCTGGCGGTCGGAACCGAAGCGGAAGACGGGAACGCCGAACTCGGCGCAGTTCTTCTCCAGCGTGGCGACCTGCGTGCGCGAGAGCGCGTCCTTGATCTGGTCGACGGCCGACGTGCCGTCGGTCGGCGTGTTGTGGTCCGGCGTCGCCATCGTCTTGTCGGGACGGCGAACCGTGCGGCCGGCCAGGCGCAGGCCGTCGAAGGCCTGCGGGCTGGTGACCTCGTGGACCATGTGCAGGTCGATGTAGATCAACCCGTCCTCGACCTCGTGGGCTTCCCAGAGCTTGTCGAACAGTGTCTTGGGCATCGTTCTCGTGAGGGTGGTGGTTCGTGAGGGATGGACCGCGCGGAGCGACCGCGGTCAGCTCCGGCGCAAGCCGGCGTTGACGACGGCCAGCAGCACCGCTGGCTCCGGTCCGGGGTTGACGAAGTGGTGCGGCAGGTCGGCGTCGAAGGTGACGCAGTCGCCCCGCTCGAGCGGGTGGTCGACGCCGTCGCAGTGGAGGACCAGCGTGCCCCGCTCGATCAGCGCGATCTCGCGGGTCCCGGGCTCGTGCATCGGCGGATCGCCCGCCTTGCCGGTCCGCGCGCCGGGGGCCAGCTCGTGGCGGGCCAGCTCCGAGCGCTGTCCGGGCAGCGGCGGCGTCAGCAGTTCGATCACGTGGTCCTCGCCGGTGCCGGTGCGGCGGCGATCGGCGGGACGGACGACGGTCACCGATCCGCCCTCGTCGAGCCGCAGGAGCTGGCTCAGACGCAGCTCCAGGCCTGTCGCGATCCGCGCGGCGACCTGCAGCGTCGGCGAGGTCTCCCCCCGCTCGACCTGGCTCAGCGTGGTCGCGGAGACCCCGCAGCGCTCGGCCAGTTCGCGCAGCGACAGTCCCATGTGGTCGCGCAGCGTGCGGACACGCGGACCGATGTCGATCCGCTCGACGTCCGCCGCGGGGATGGTGGGGCTCGTCGCCATCAACTCCGTACGGTATCACGTACAACCGTACGGTCAAGCAAACAGTTCAGCCTTTGACCGCCCCGGCCGTCAGCCCCTGCACGATCCGCTTCTGGAACATCAGCACCAGCACGATCAGCGGAATCGAGATCACGACGCTGGCCGCCGCGATCAGGCCGACCGGCTGGGCGTAGCCCCCGGCCGCCGTGTCGTTGAAGTTGCCGACCGCCGCCGGCACCGTGCGGGCCGCGTTGGTCGTGGTCAGCGTGGTCGCCAGCAGGAACTCGTTCCAGGCGAAGATGAACGTCAGGATCCCCGCCGTCGCCATCCCCGGCGCGGCGAGCGGGACGATCACCTTGCGGAACGCCTGGAAGCGGGTCGCGCCGTCGACCAGCGCGGCCTCCTCCAGGTCGCGCGGGATCTCGCGGAAGAACGACGTCAGGATGTAGGTCGTCAGCGGCAGCGCGAAGGTCAGGTACGGGATGATCAGGCCGATCAGCGTGTTGTTCAGGCCGACGTCGGTCCACAGCTGGAAGATCGGCAGCGCGATCGCGATCGGCGGGAAGGTCGTGACCGACAGGATCAACGCGAGGATCAGGAACTTGCGCTTGAACCGCAGCCGCGCCAGCGCGTAGGCCGCGAACGACCCGACCAGCAGCGACAGCGCGGTGGTCGCCGACGCGACGATCGCGCTGTTGCGCAGCCCGTAGACGAAGTCGTCGTTGCGGAAGATGTCGCGGTAGCTGTCGAGCGTCGGGTGCGGCGGGTAGAGCGACGCGACGCTCAGGTCCTGCCCGCTGCGCAGGCTGATGTTGACCAGCCAGTAGAACGGGAAGAGGCTGAACAGGACGACGAAGACGACCCCGATCCAGATCACGGGCGAGCGGCGCTCCGGGCGCGGCTTGCGGGGGCGGTCGGCGGCCCGCGCCAGAGGCGGGGCGGCCGGGGCGGCGGTGCTCATCGTCCCTCCGATGCGGCGTCGCGCAGGTTGCCGCCGATGAACCGGATGTAGACCAGCGAGACCGCCATCACGATCACGAAGGTCAGCACCGAGAGCGCGGCGCCCGGTCCGATCAGCTGTTGACTGGAGAAGGTCTTGAACGCCTCCGTCGAGAGCGTGCTGGTCCCGTACTCGCCGCGGGTCAGGACGTGCGTCTCCCGCGGCGTCGGCATTTCTTCCA
>CAZFIQ010000105.1:0-6115 GCA_964519185.1 uncultured Patulibacter sp. | reverse complement strand
GGCGGAACTGCTGCCAGCTCGACGCGCCGTCGACGCGCGCCGCCTCGTAGAGGTCCTTGGGTATCCCCTGCAGGCCGGCGAGCAGCAGCAGCGCCATGAACGGCGCGGTCTTCCAGACGTCGGCGACGATCACCACCGCCATCGCGTCCGGCGTCGACGCCAGCCGGACCCGGTCCGCCCCGGGCAGCCCGAGCGCGTCGAGCACCTGCGGAACGAAGCCCGTGCCCGTCTCCGTGAAGGTCTGCCAGACGATCGCCGAGACGATCGTCAGGACCGCGTACGGCACCAGGATCGTCGCCCGCAGCAGCGCCCGGCCGCGGAACGCCGCGTTCATGATCAGCGCCATCCCCAGGCCGATCAGCAGCTCGAAGCCGACCGAGATCACCGCGAAGACGATCGTGTGCCAGAACGCAGCCCAGAAGTCACTGGAGGCGATGCCGGCGGCCGCCGCGAAGCCCGACGTATCGCCGAACAGCGCGGCCGAGTAGTTCTCGAACCCGACCCAGCGCGAGACGCCGGCCTGGGTCCGCGAGTACTGGTGCAGCGACAGCCAGATCGCGTAGCCGATCGGGTACGCGGCGACGACGGCCATCAGCGCCAGGGTGGGCGCGATCATCACCCGCGCCAGGCGGCGCTCGCCCGCGTAGAGCGCTCCCGGCTTGCGGGCGCGCTCCGTGCCGTTGGCGGTCGTGGCCATCGTCGCCGGTCCCTAGAACGTGTTGAGCGCGGCCGAGATCGCGTCGTCGGCCTGCTTCAACGCCGCCTCCGGCGTCGCGCGACCCGACAGCGCCCGCGCGACGTTCGACGAGATCGCCGCGCTGATCTGGGTGTAGGCCGGCGAGACCGGACGGCTGCGAGCGTTCTCGACCGCGGTCTTCAGCGCGTCGGAGAACGGCAGCGCCTGCTTGATCTCGGCGTCGTCGTAGCTGGCGGAGAGCACCGGCGCCAGCGAGTAGTCGACGGCCCGCAGTCGCATCGCCTCCGGCTTCGTCAGCAGGTCGACGAGCTTGAGCGCGCCGTCCGGGTTCTGCGAGTAGCGCGAGATCACCAGGTTGGACCCGCCGAGCACGCCGGCCGCCTCGCCGCCCTCGAACGCCGGCAGCGGCGCGACGTCGAAGTTGTCCTTGAGCCCCTCGGTCTTCGACTTCTTCTCGATCGAGTAGGCGTACGGCCAGTTGCGCATGAAGCCCGGCTTGCCGCTGTCGAACGCCTCCTGCGTCTCGCTCTCCTGGAACGTCAGGACCGCGCGCGGCACGGCTCCGGACTTGATCCCGTCGACCATCAGCTGCAGCGCCTTCAGGTTCTCCGGCGAGTCGAACTCGGACGTCGAGCCGTCGTCGGAGAGCACCTTGCCGCCGGCCCCGTAGGCGACCTCCAGGAAGTTCACCGTCAGTCCCTCGTAGGCCTTCGCCTGGTACACGAAGCCGCCGGCGGCGTCCGCCTGCTGGTACAGCTGCTGCCAGGTGTCCGGCGGCTGGTCGACGCGATCGGTGCGGTAGTAGAGCAGCCCGGCGTCGGTCTTGACCGGGACCCCGTAGTAGCGGTCCTGGTAAGCCGCGGTCTCGAGCGTGGACGGGATGAACTCGTCCTTGCGCCCGTTGACGTAGTCGGTCACGTCGAGCAGCCATTCCTGCGCGGCGAACTGCGCCGTCCAGACCACATCGGACTCGAAGACGTCGCACTCGCCGGACTGCGCGCGCTGGCGGCGCACGAACTGGGCGTTCTGCTCGTCCGCGGCGTCCGGCAGCGTGATCACGTCGACCTTCAGCCCGCTGGCCTCGCTGGTCGCCTGCTTGACCGCGGCCTTCGCGGCCTCGACCGTCAGCGCTGGGGCGCAGAGCGTCACGTTGCCCGAGGCGCTCTCGATCGACGCCGGATCGACCGAGGCGACCGTCGCCTGGCCGCCGCCGTCACCCCCACCGCCGCCGGTGTCCGTCTCGTCGTCTCCGCCACACGCGGCGAGCGTCAGCGCGCAGGCCGCGGCCACCGCGGGCACCGCCCATCGGAAGCGCTTCATGGGATCCTCCTGTCGGATCGGGTCGTGCGCCGCAGCGCACGCTGGGTCGCGACGCCGCCGCTCATGCCGAGGCGGGGGTCGCGGGTTCCGGGCGCGGCTCGCCGAACGTCCGTCCGGTCTCGCCGTCGAACAGCGCCAGGTGATCGGTGTCGACGCGCAGCCGCCACGACGCGCCCTCGCGGATCTCGCTGGCGGGGTCGAGCCGGGCCACCATCTGCTGGCCGGGGCGAGCCGCCCCCAGGTCACTGAGACCGGAGACGTCGGCCAGCTCGTCGAGCGAGCTGGACGCCGCCCGCTCCCCGAGCGGATCGAAGTACGCGAAGAGGTCCGAGCCCATCGACTCGACGACCTCGATGTCGACGGTGATCACCGGGCCGGGACGATCGTCGAGCTCCGCGTCCGAGAGCCCCTCCGGACGGATCCCGACGATCACCGGATGCCCGGCCGGCACGCCGCCGACGCGCTCCCGCCAGTAGGCGTTGAGCGGGACCTCGGTCTGGCCGGTCCGGGCGACGTCGCCGTGGATCTCGGCCGGCACGAAGTTCATTGCCGGCGAGCCGATGAAGCCCGCCACGAAGATGTTCCGCGGGTGGGCGTAGAGCTCGCGCGGCGAGCCGACCTGCTGCAGCACGCCGGCGTTGAGCACGGCGACGCGGTCGCCGAGCGTCATCGCCTCGGTCTGGTCGTGGGTGACGTAGATCGTCGTCGTGCCCAGGCGGTTCTGCAGCCGCGAGAGCTGCGTGCGCATCTGGACCCGCAGCTTGGCGTCCAGGTTGGACAGCGGCTCGTCCATCAGGAACGCCTTGGGCTGGCGAACGATCGCCCGGCCCATCGCGACCCGCTGCCGCTGCCCGCCGGAGAGGTTGGCTGGCTTGCGCCCGAGGTGCTCGGTCAGCTGGAGGATCTCGGCGACGTCGTGGACCCGGTCGCGGATCTCTGCCTTCGAGCGTCCCGCGATCTTCAGCGGGAAGGCCAGGTTCTCGGCGACGGTCATGTGCGGGTAGAGCGCGTAGCTCTGGAAGACCATCGAGATGTCGCGGTCCTTCGGCTCCAGGTGGTTGACCACCTGGTCGTCGATCCGCAGCTCGCCGTCGCTGATCTCCTCCAGCCCGGCGATCATCCGCAGCGCCGTCGACTTGCCGCAGCCGGACGGGCCGACGAAGATCATGAACTCGCCGTCGCCGATGTCCAGCGACAGGTCCTTGACCGCGTGGAAGCCGTCGGGATACCGCTTGTGGATGCCGTCGAGCTCGATGCGTGCCACGGATGCTCCTCCGGACGTTCAGTCCCTGACGAGCGATCCGATACCCGGGGTAGCGACCGCGCATGCACCGTCGACACGACGACCGCGGAAACTCCCTTCTCCGACCCCCGGCGAGCAGGCGCCCGCCGGGGCCGGGCGCTACATCGCCTTGAGGTCGATTCCGCCGGCCACCAGGCCGGTGTCGCCGACGACCTTCAGCACCGTGCTCTGCCGCTTGGGCGAGTCGAAGGCCTTCGGCGAGGGCGTGGCGGAGCGCTTGGCGTCCGCGGCCATCCCGCCGAGCAGCGCGCGGATCCAGGCGGCGTGGCGGGCCTCCACCGAGTGGATCGAGAGCGCGGCCTTGACGAAGGCCCGGCTCTGGAGGTTGGGCCCCTGGCCGGCGTAGGCCTCGACGCCGGTGTCCTCGAGCGCCTGCGCGGTGGCCCCGAAGTTGGCCGGCGAGATCGCCGTGGCGACCGCGGAGGTGTCGAGCCGCGGCGCCTTGACCGCGGCCTTCCCGAGGCCGTTGCGGAGGAACCGGACGTGGGCGTCCTCGTGGCCGCCGACGACGATCGCGAACTGCTTGAGCTCGGGCGAGGCGAATTCGTCCTGGCTGATCGCCGCCGCGTAGAACGCGGCCTCCAGGTACTCGAGCGTCAGCGCGTAGTTGAGGATCCGGACGTCGTTGCGAGCCGACATCTTCGTCGAGATCGCCGCCGACGCGGACGACGGCAGGCCGAAGATCCCGGCCCCGGCGATCACGCCGGCCCCGGCGAGCGCTCCGGTGCGCAGGAACGTCCCGCGGTCGATGCCAGCCGCCTCGGCGGTCTCGCGGACGTCGCCGTCGGGGTCGAGCTGATCGAGGTTGATCGGTTCCATCGGGGACACTCCTCAGGTTCGGGGACGGACGCGCCGGAAGGTCCGAGCGCCCATACCTCCCCTTACGCAGCTCCGGGACGGCCGGATGCATGCGAGCGCGAATCGACCCCGCGAGCATAAGCGGACCATGGTTCGTTTATCGTGGGGCGGGATGACCGACGCAGACACCATGCCGCTCGACCCCGCGGCGCAGGACCTCCTGTTCCGGGCGGCCCGGACCGCCAACACGTTCTCCGACGAGCCGGTGACCGACGCGCAGATCGCGGCGATCTACGACCTCGTCCAGTGGGGACCGAGCGCCGCCAACAGCCAGCCGCTGCGGATCACCGTGGTCCGGTCGCCGGAGGCCAAGGCCCGGCTGCTGCCGCTGATGAGCGACGGCAACCGTCCGAAGACCGCCCAGGCCCCGGTCACGCTGCTGCTCACCGCCGACCTGCGCTTCTACCGACACTGGGACCGGCTCTTCCCGCACGCCCCGGGGGGCGGTGCCGGACTGGCCGACGCACCGGAGACCGCCGATGCGATGGCGCGTACCAGCGCGACGCTGCAGGTCGGCTACCTGATCCTGGGGATCCGAGCCGCCGGTCTGGCGGCCGGACCGATGGCCGGCTACGACGGCCCGGGGATCGACGCCGAGTTCTTCCCCGACGGCGATCAGCGCACGTTGGTGGTGATGAACGTCGGGCGTCCGGGCCCGGACGCCTGGCTCGACCGCCTGCCGCGGCTCCCGGCCGACGAGGTCATCACCACCCTCTGAAGCGCGCGGGGCGCGCCGGGGTCCGAGGAGCCGGACCCCGTGCGCCCTCGCGGACGCACGGGTCCAGGCCCGGGTCTACAGCGAGACGGTGCGCCCGTCCTCCAGCCCGTCCTGGGCGAGGATCTGGCCCAGCGTCTCGGCGGAGACCGGAGTATCGGTGGTGATCACCATCACCGCCGACGTGCCGCGGGCACCCTCGCGGTCCTGGTGGTAGCCGACCGCCGCCTGCTCGATGTTGACGCCGGCGTCGCCGAGCAACCCGCCGATCCGACCGACCATGCCGGGCTGATCGACGTAGCGCAGGATCAGCAGGTTGCCCTCGAGCTGGAGGTTGAACTTCTGGCCCCACGCCTCCAGCAGGTGCGGGCGGTCGTGCCGGCCGAGGGTCGTGCCGACCACCCGGTGCCGCTCGTCCCCGGAGACCACGGTGACGCGGACCAGGTCGGTGAAGTCCCGGGCCTGCGTGTTGGTCGTCTCGGAGACCTCGATCCCCCGCTCCTGGGCGATCCCCGGCGCGTTGACGTCGTTGACCGTCTCCTCCGTGCGTCCGTCGAGCACGCCGCGGAGCACCGCCAGCGACAGCGGACGGACGTCGCGATCGGCGATCCGGCCCAGCACCTCGACCTCGATCCGGTCGACCGACGGGGTGCCCGCCAGTTCGACGGCGATCCGGCCGAGCCGGTCGGCCAGCGGCACGAACGGCGTCAGGATCTCCAGGTCCTCGCGGCCGACGGCCGGCGCGTTGACCGCCGACGTGACGGTGCCGCCGGTCAGCGCGGCGACGATCTGCTCGGCCGCCTGGAAGCCGGCGCGGTCGTTGGCCTCCGCCGTCGACGCCCCCAAATGCGGGGTCAGGATCACGTTCTCGTAGCCCTGCAGGATGTGCTCGGTGACGGGCTCGTTCTCGAACACGTCGAGCGCGGCGCCGCCGACCTGACCGGCGTCGAGTGCGGCCTTGAGCGCCTGCTCGTCGACCAGGCCGCCGCGGGCGACGTTGAGGATCCGCACCCCCGGCTTGACCTTCTTGAACGCCTCCTCGCCGAGCCAGCCGGCGGTCTCCGGCGTCTTCGGCAGGTGGATCGTGATGAAGTCGGCCTTGGCGTAGATCGCGTCGGAGTCCTCCGCCTTCTCGACGCCGAGCTCCTTGTAGCGGTCAGCCCCGACGTACGGGTCGAAGGCGATGACGTTCACCTGGCCGCGCCGGATGGCGGCGGGAAGC
>CAZFIQ010000104.1:0-9066 GCA_964519185.1 uncultured Patulibacter sp. | reverse complement strand
GTGGCCGAGCGCCTGGGCGCGTTCGGTCACGACCAGCAGCGCCTCGCGGTCGCCGGCGACCGCCGCCCGCGCGTGCTCGTGCAGCGCCGTCGCGATCGACGCCGGGGCGTGCGCGGCCAGCCCCGCCAGGTCCTCGATCACGTGGATCGCCCCGCCCAGGCGCACCGCCTCGTGGGCGGTCAGCGCCGCCAGCATCTGGTGGCCACCGGCGCCGCCGGCGCGCCCGGCCACGGCCAACCGGTCGATCGCGTCCGGGCGGCGGCCGTCGGCGACCAGCAGCCACGCCTCGGCCTGCGCGTGCTGCAGGGCGACCTTGGGGTCGACCAGGCTCGCGGCCGGCACCAGCTCCAGGTCGGCCCGGGCCTCCCCCAGCCGGCCCCGTTGCGCCAGCGCGGTCGCCCGCAGCGCGCGGGCGACCGGTCGCAGCCCCGTGAAGTCCCGCCACTCCAGGTGGGTGATCGCGGCCGCCGCCAGCTCGGCGGCCCGCGACGCGCGGCCGGCGTGGAGCGCCTCCACCCCCAGCGCGTAGCTCCACATCCCGATCTGCTCGTCCTCGCGGTCGCCCCGCCCCCGCAGCTGCTCCTCGCCGAGGGCGCGGGCGCCGGCCAGATCGCCCGAGAACGCCCGGCCGAGGAACCGCGACAGGTAGAGCAGGTCCTCGGCGTTGGGCAGCTCGGCGCGGTGGCGGCGGGCCAGCGGCAGGCCCTCGTCGACCGCCGCATCGCTGGCCGCGAGGTCGCCCGACATCGTGCCGACCAGCGCGGCGATCACGCAGTGGTTGAGCCGCGCCGCGCCCGACGCGCCGGCGGCGACGGACACCGGGGCCGCGGTCGCCTGCCCGTCCATCATCCGCCACTTGACGAGGTCCGCCTCCACGAACTGCCGCCACTCCGGGTCGACGATCCGCGTGGCCGCCTCCTCGCAGACCGCGATCGCCTCGGTCACGCGGTCGGCCCGCAGCGCCAGGTACATCCCGGCGCGGTGCGCGGCCAGCGCACGCTGCTCGTCGTTCGCCGCCGCGGCGGCGGCGCGCATCAGCGCGGGACCGGCCTGCGGGTCGCCCTCCGCCGCCAGCGCCGCGCCCCGGGCCAGCCGCGCCCCGAAGGCCTCCGGGCGCGCGGCGAGCACGACCTCCGCCAGCGCCTGGGCCAGGCCGTAGTCGGACCGCGCCACCGCCCGCGCCGCCGCCCGCTCGGCCCGGTCGAGGTCGAGCGGCGCCCCCGCCTCCCGCGCCAGCGCCACGCTCCGGAACTCGCGGTCGTCGCCCCCGGCCGCGGCGAGCAGCGTGCTCGCCTCGCGTTGGCGGCGGCGCCAGCGGCTCGTCGGGGCCGTCGCGCGCAGCACGTCGTCGTAGAGCGGGTGGGCCAGGCGGACCTCGTCGGTCCCGTCGGGGTCCGTCTCGACCGTCGCCAGCTCGGTCTCCTCCAGCGCCTCGACCACCGCACCGTCGAGGGCCGACAGCGGCAGCGGCTGGCCGGCCGCGAGCAGCTCCATCGTCCGCATCAGCCGCTCGTCGAGCCCGGCGAACCGCTCCTCGACCAGGTCGATCAGCCGGCGGTTGGCCACCACCCCCGGCATCTCCCAGCCGTGGCGGCTGCGGCGCAGCACCCCGGCGGCCTGGGCCCCCGCCACCAGCTCGTGGATCACCAGCGGCGTCCCGTGGCTCTCGGCCACCACCGTCCGCAGCGCGGTCGGATGGACCGGGCCCTCGAGCAGCAGCTCCAGCAGCGCCTCGACGTCCGCGGTCTCCAGGCCGTGCACGGCGTGGACCTCCAGGCGTCCGTCGTCGAGCAGCTTCTGGACCGCCTCGGGCAGCGCCTCGCCGTCGCGCGCGGTCATCACCGTCCGCGCCGTCCCCGCGTGGACCAGCTGCTCGACCACCGCGACCGACGCCGGATCGAGCCGCGGCACGTCGTCGACCACCACCACCGCCTCCGGGTCCTCGGCCAGCGCGGCGTGCAGCTCCGCCAGCGCGGCGGCGTCGGCCGCGGCACCGCCGTGACGCGCGAGCAGGGGCGACAGCGCGCCGAACGGCACGGTCGAGAGCCCGGTGCTCGCGCGGATCGTCCGCGAGGGTCCGACCGCGGCGGCCACCCGCTCCGCCAGCCGCGTCTTGCCGACCCCGGCTCCCCCCGTGAGCAGCAGCGCCCGTCGCTCGCGTAGGCGGGCCACCAGCGACGCCTGCTCCCGGTGACGGCCGATGTAGGCCTTGCGCTGACCCGACATGGCGCGCACATACTCCCACGCCGTCGCGAGGTTGCGTCCCCCCAGATCGGGTACGGGCCGAGTACGCACCCGACGAAAGGACGCAGCAGCCATGGCACCCGATTCCGATCGCTTCAAGGGCAAGGCCAAGGAGGCCGCCGGCGCCCTGACCGACGACGACGAGCTGCGCCGCGAGGGCAAGGCCGATCAGACGGCCGGCAAGGCCAAGGACAAGCTCAAGGACGCCGTCGACTCCGTCAAGGACAAGCTGACCGGCAAGTAGCTCCGCGGGACCGGCCCCGACGTCGCGGGCGTGAGCTCAGCCGTCGGCGGCCGTCTCCGCCCGGGCGCCCGCGGCGATCAGCAGGAGCGCCCGCGTGAGCATCGCACTGTCGTCGTCACCGGTCAGCACGCGCCGCAGCGCCAGCCCGTCGATCATGCTGACCACCAGCGGCGCGATCCCCTCCGGGTCGGGCACTCCCAGCCGTCGCAGCGCCTCGCGGGCCAGCGCGTCGTAGGCGCGCTGGCACTCGAGGACCGCGTCGCGCAGGTCCGCGTCGCGGGTGACGTGCAGGTACAGCTCGAACTGGGCGACGACGTGTCGGACGTCGGCGGCCCCGGCCGACGCCTGGACGACCAGACCGCCAAGATCCTCCAGTCCGTGCTCGCCGGCCCGCAGGCCGCGGCCGACCGTCTCGATCCGCCTGACCTCCTCCGACGCGAACAGCCGCAGGCTCTCGCGCAGCAGGGCCGCGCGGTCCGGGAAGTGGTAGCTGAGCGTGCCGAGCGAGACTCCGGCCCGGGCCGCGATCCGCCGGTGGCTGAGCGCCCCGATCCCGTGCTCGGCGATCAGGTCCAGTACCGCCCGCAGGATCCGGTCGCGCGGGGTCACGCTCCCGTCCCCGTCGGCGGGCGCGGTCGTCGCGGTCGGGGACGCGGCGTCGGCCATCGCCGGCAGCCTACGTGGCCGCGCGGGCCACGGCCGGGGTCGCCCGCGACACCACCGCGGCCGGCGGCCGCGGGGCCAACGCCGACTGGCCGGCCCACCGCTCGTCCCAGCGCTCCGCCTGCTCGAGCTGCCCGGCGAGCGACAGCAGCAGCGCCTCGCTGGCGTGGGGGCCGAGCAGCGTCGCGCCGACCGGCAGGCCCGACCCGGTGAAGCCCGCCGGCACGTTGACGCCCGGCCAGCCCAGCACGTTCCACGGGTAGCTGTAGGGGCAGGCGCCGGCCACGACCTGGTCGGTCTGGAAGTTGCTCAGGCCGTCGATCGCGCCGACCGGCAGCGGAGGCGCGGCGGTGGTCGGCGCCAGGACCACGTCGCAACGACGGAAGGTCCGGCCGATCCAGCGCCCGTAGATCGCCTCCGCCCACCGCGAGGGCCGCAGCACGGGGCCGAGGATCCGCCCGGTCAGGGCGTTCTCGCGGGTGCGCGGGTCGAGCACGCTGACGTCCTGCAGGCGCTGCGTCCACGAGCGCACGCCGCCCATCGAGCGTGGCATGAAGATCAGGCCGACCGGACCGTACGGGACGCGCCGCTCGACCACCTCGTGCCCGAGCTCGCGCAGCGTCCCGGCCAGCCGCTCGACCTGCAGCCGCACGTCGGGGTCCAGCCGGCGCGGAACCGCGACCCACGGCGGATTGAGCGCCAACCCGATCCGCAGCTTCCCGGGGTCGCGCTGCGCGGCCGCCGCGGCCGCGTCGTCGGGCGCCGCCGGCCGGTGCAGGTCGCCGTCGACGTTGCCCGCCAGGACGTCGAGCAGCAGCGCCGCGTCCCCCACGTTGCGGGCCAGCGGGCCGTGGACCGTCAGGCCCTCGAACGCCTCCGGGTCGGGCCAGGTCGAGATCCGTCCGCGCTGCGGCTTGATCCCGACCAGGTTGGTCCACGACGCGGGGATCCGCACCGATCCGGCGCCGTCGGAGCCGACGGCCGCGGCCACCAGCCCCGCCGCGACGGCCGCCGCCGAGCCGCCGGACGACCCGCCCGGCGAGTACGCCGGATTCCACGGGTTGCGGGTCGGGCCGCAGTCGGCGCCGACGGTGATCGGCCACTGCCCGAGCTCGGGGGTGGTGGTCTTCCCCACGATCACCGCGCCCGCGTCGCGCAGGCGGCGGACGATCTCCGCGTCCTCGGTGGCCAGCGCGAAGCTCCCCGAGCAGCCGAACCGCGTCTCCTGCCCGGAGATGTCGGTGTCGTCCTTGACCGCGATCGGTACGCCGAGCAGCGGCCGCCGCTCGCCGGCCGCCAGCCGGCGGTCGGCCTCGTCCGCCGCCGCTCGCGCCTGCTCGACGAGCACGACCCGGAACGCGTTGAGCTCCGCCTGGGACGCGGCGATCCGCTCGAGCGTCGCGTCGACCAGCGCCCGCGAGGTCGATCCGCCGGAGGCGAGCAGCTCGACCTGCTCACGCAGGCCCAGGGGCCGGGTCGTCGTGGTGCTCATCGGGTCCTTCCCGCGGCCCGGTCCGGGCCGCCGCTCGCCGGGCCGACGATCGGTCGATCGGACTCGATCGATCGTCGTTCGTACGTTCGTACGACTGGACGCAGCGTACCGCGGGCCGGGTCGCCGGTCCACCCGGAGCGCCCCCGAATCACGGGGTGGGGCTCTCCCCACCCCGTCGCCGGCCTCCCCACCCGCGCACCCGCAACGCGGTCGTCATTTGCCCGCCCTGCGCGGGCAAACTGCGAACGCGTCCCCCGCGGGCCCGCCGAATGCTACGGCGCAAGCGCGCGCAGGAACGCGACCTCGGCCGCCGCCGCCCGCGTCAGGTCGTTCAGGTCGACCGATTCGTCGCCCGCGTGGATCCGCGAGCGCTCGTCGCCGGGTCCCCACAGCACGAAGCTCGCGTCCGGGTAGATCCGCGCCAGGTCGGCGCAGAGCGGGATCGCCCCGCCGCTGCCGATCTTGACCGCGGGCACCGCGTAGCCGGCCTCCAGCGCGCGCAGCGCGGCGGCGACGATCGGCCCCTCGCCGGCGAGCAGCGCGCCGGGCGCCGACGGGCCCTCGTGCAGTCGCAGCTGCACGCCCCACGGCGCGACCGTCAGCACGTGCGCGATCACCGCCTGCGCGGCGGCGGCCGGGTCCTGGGTCGGCGCCAGACGCACGCTCAGCCGGGCCCGGGCCGCGGGGATCAGCGCGTTGGCCGCGACGTCGACGGCCGGCGCGTCGATCCCGATCGCGGTGATCGACGGCCGCGTGAACAGCTGGTCGGCGATCGGCCCGGAGCCGAGCAGATCGACGCCCTCCAGCACGCCGCTCTCCGCCCGGAACGCGTCGGCGTCGATCGCCGCGCCGTCCCACGGCGTCTGGACCAGCCCGGGCACCGCCGGGTTGCCGTCGTCGTCGTGGAGCGACGCGATGATCCGGGCCAGCGCCAGCAGCGCGTCGGGGGCCGGGCCGCCGCCGACGCCCGAGTGGACCGGCGCCTCCAGTGTCTCGACCGTCACGTCGACCACCGCCAGGCCGCGCAGCGACGTGGTCAGCGTCGGCGTGCCGGTGCGGACGTTCGAGCCGTCGGCGATCACGAACGCGTCGGCGCGGAACCGCTCCGGGTCGGCGGCGACCAGCTTCGACAGCGTGCCCTGGCCGGTCTCCTCCTCGCCCTCGATCAGCAGCTTGATCCCGACCGGCGGGCGGGCGCCGTCGGCGAGCAGCGCCCGCAGCGCCGCCGCGTGGACCGCGATCCCGCACTTGTCGTCGGCCGTGCCGCGGCCGTACATCCGGCCGTCGCGGACGGTCGGCGCGAACGCCGGCGTCGTCCAGGCGTCGTCGGGCCCCGCGGGCTGGACGTCGTAGTGGGCGTAGAGCAGGACGGTCGGCGCGCCCTCCGGACCCGGGATGTCGGCGAAGATCGCCGGCGGCGCGCCCGGCACCGGGATCCGCTCGACCTTCCTCACCCCGGCGGCCTCGAGCTGGGCGACGGTCAGCTCCGCCGCCTCCCGTACCGGTGCCTCCGGGAAGCCCGGGAACGCGACGGACGGGAGCCGCACCAGCGCGGCCAGGTCGTCCTGCAGCGTCGCGACGTCGATCGGCGGAAGGTCGGTGGTCATCGTGCGTCCTCGGGGGTGGTCGTGGGGTTGCGACGTCGTCAGGCGGGCGGGCCGACGATCCGCTCGAGCGCGCGCTGCAGCTCGGCCGCGTCGTTCGCCACCGCGTCGGCGGCGGCCAGCCGCTCCGCCGGATGCGGGCCGGTCGTGACCGCCACCACGTGCACGCCGTCGTGGCGCGCGCAGGCGATGTCGCGCGGGGTGTCGCCGATCACGACCGTCCGCTCGGGCGGCCACGGCGACCCGTCGGCGCGGAGCACCGCGCCGGCGCGCTCGCGGGCGATCCCGGGCAGGAACTCGCGCTGCTCGTGGTCGGATCCGAAGCCGCCCCGCAGCCGGGCGTCGAACCAGCCGCCGAGCCGGGCGGCGTCGAGCTTGGTGCGGGCGATCCGCTCGAAGTTGCCCGTGACGAGGGTCTGGATCACGTCGGCTCGCGCGTCGAACGCGGCGAGCACGTCGACCACGCCCGGGCTGATGCGCGACGTCAGGTCGCCCGGCGCGTACTCCTCCGACGCGCGCGCGACCACACGGTCGAAGCGCTCGTCGATCTGCGCGGCGGGGATCCCGCTCTCGAGCAGGATCTCGCGGCAGATCTGCCCGTCGGTCATCCCCGCCCGCTCGGCCGAGCGACGCAGGCGGACCGGGTCGCTGCCGTCCGGTCCGGCCCCGTGGACCTCGCGGAGCACCGCGAACATCACGCTGGCGTGCTCGACGGAGGCCCGCAGCAGCAGGGTGCCGTCGATGTCCCAGAGCAGCAGCCAGCGCCGATCCCCGTCCACCGCGCTCACCGCAGCAGGTCGACGTCGGCCGTCAGCCGCTGGGCGAAGGCCGCCAGCAGCTTGGCGGTCGCCAGGATGTCGTCGACCTGCGCCGTCTCGACCGACGAGTGCATGTAGCGCAGCGGCACGCTGACGACTGCCGTCGGGATACCGTCGGCAGCGATGTGAACCGCGTCGGCGTCGGTCCCGGTCGCCCGGCCGACCGCGCTGATCGTGTGCGCGATGCCCTCGTCGTCGGCGACGTCGAGCAGCGTGTCGGTGACCCACGGATGCAGCGGCGTGCCCCGCTCGATCACCGGTCCCGACCCCAGCGGATGCTCGCCGATCTCGTTGCTGTCGACCCCCGGCTGGTCGCTGGCGAAGGTCACGTCGACGACGATCGCGATGTCCGGCCGTACGCGGTGCGCGGTGGTCTTGGCGCCCGACAGCCCGGTCTCCTCCTGGGCGACGGCCCAGGCCTGGACCTCTCCGGGGGCCCCACCGGCCTCGGCCACCAGGCGGGCGGTCTCGTAGGCGACGAACGAGCCGATCCGGTTGTCCATCGAGCGCGACGCGACCCGGCCGTTCCGCAGCTCGAGCGGCGCGACGTCGATCACCGCGACGTCGCCGATCCGCACCACCTGCTGCGCGTCCTCGCGGCTGGTCGCGCCGATGTCGATGCTCAGCTCCTTGAGCTTGGTCGCCTTGCTCCGGTCGTCGCCCTCCATCAGGTGGATCGGCTTCTTGCCGACGACCCCGTGCAGCGGACCGCCGCGCGTGAGCAGCTCGACGCGCTGCCCGACCAGCTGCTGCGGGTCCCAGCCGCCGACCTGGGTGACGCGGAGGAAGCCCTTGTCGTCGATGTGGGTGACGATCAGGCCGATCTCGTCGATGTGTCCGACGACCGCCAGCGACGGGACCCCGCCCTCGGCGGTGCCGGCGAACGTGCCGACGTCGGTCGAGGTCCCGGCGACGCGGGCGACCGACGAGCCGACGGTGTCCTTCTCCACCTCCGCGAACGCCGCGGCGTGCCCGCGCCAGACCTCCGCAGCGGCGGCTTCCCTCCCGGAGGGCCCCGGCGTGGTCAGCAGATCGCGCAGCACGTCGGGCAGGCTCATGCGCAGAACCTATCGCGGAGAGCCGTCACGATCCGTGAGCCACGTCGGATCCGCCCGTCGCGCTCCCGCAACCGTGCTCCGCGCTGCACGGCCGCAACCGCCGCAGCGCCCGTCGCGCCAACCGGGTCCTGCGCTGCACGCCTGCGGGTCGTGCAGCGTGCGACTCGTCAACCGCGCCGCAGGCTGCAGGGCTCGCGACGCTGCAGCGTCGGTCCCCCTCGCCGCGCCGCACGCTGCGGGGCCCGGGGCCGCGCAGCGCCGCGCTCAGCCGGCCTGCGCGGTGCCGCGGCGGACCTGGCGGTGGATACCACCGGTCTGCAGGCCCCACAGCACCCAGCCGGCGCGCCCGGCGGTCGCGCCGCGGACGCCGCCGACCGGCAGCTCCCGTGCCCGGCCGAGGTCGTGCGACGTGAGGATCTCCAGCACCGTCGCGGGTCCGGCGGGCTTGCGCTCGCGTAGCCGCCGGGCGGCGCGGGTCGCGATCACCTCGCCGACCTGCGCCGCGGTCGCCATCCACGGTGCGACCTCGTCGCGCGAACGGGTGCCGACCGGGCCGAGCACGTAGGCCTCCACCTGCAGACCGGTCCCGGACTCCTCGGCCGACAGCACCTGGGCGGCCATCAGCTCGCCCGCCGCGGCGATCGAGACCACACCCGACCCGGGAACCGGGTAGCGGGCGGCCGCGCCGTTGATCATCACGTAGCCCGCACCGGGTCGCCGGCGCAGCATCGGCACGAAGACGTTGATCGCCAGCTGGTGGCTGCGCATGCTGTCGTGGACGGTGCGCTCCCACTCGGCCAGCGGCGTGTCGGCGAGCGCCGCGCCCGACTCCCAGCCGCCGAGCGCGGCGACCACCAGGTCCGGCGGACCCGCGACCCGCAGCACGTCCTCGCCCAGCCGCGCCGCCGAGTGCTCGTCCGCCGAGAGGTCGCCCAGCACCGGC
>CAZFIQ010000103.1:8845-9166 GCA_964519185.1 uncultured Patulibacter sp. | reverse complement strand
GCCGAGCGGATGGTGACGGCCAAGGCGGCCCCGGAGTTCGTCGTCGAGGTCGACGTCGACATGACGCGCGCGGTGGCGCTGCGCGACGAGCTGAAGGCCGTCGCCGACGACGGGACGGCAGGTCATGACGTCGCGGACCGCAGGCCGAGCGTGCCGCAGGATGGCGCGAGCGCGTCCGACCGCGGCGCGACCACCGCCGTCGTCCCGTCCTTCAACGACTTCGTCGTGCGCGCCGCCGCCCTGGCGCTCCGCGACCACCCCGAGGCCAACGCCGCCTACCACCCCGACGGCTTCCAGCGCTTCTCCCGCGTCAACGTCGGC
>CAZFIQ010000103.1:1953-8835 GCA_964519185.1 uncultured Patulibacter sp. | reverse complement strand
TCGCCGCCGAGGGCACGCTGCTCGTCCCGACCGTCTTCGACGCCGACCGCAAGTCACTGGCGACGGTCGCCGCCGAGACCCGTCGCCTGGCCGCGAGGGCCCGCGACGGGCAGATCGCGCCGTCCGAGCTGGCCGGCGGCACCTTCACCGTCTCCAACCTGGGGATGCTCGGCGTCGATCGCTTCGTCGCGGTGCTCAACCCGCCGCAGGCGGCGATCCTCGCCGTCGGCCGGATGACCACCCAGCCGGTCTGGGACGACGGCGCCGCGGCCTTCGTCCCGCGGCCGATCGTCCGGCTGACGCTGACCTGCGACCACCGCATCCTCTACGGCGCCGACGCCGCCCGCCTGCTCGGCCGGATCCGCGCGCGGCTCGAGCGCCCGCTGCTGCTGGCGCTCTGAACCGGTGCCGGCTAGCGCCCCCGCCAGACCGCCGGCCGCTTCTGCTTGAACGCCGTCGCGCCCTCACGGGCGTCCTCCGACATCAGCACCGGGCCGGCGATCTCGCCCTGCTTCGCCCAGAACTCGCGCTCCTGCCAGTCACCCTGCTGCTGGAGGATCCGCTTCGACGCGGCGACCGCGAGCGGCCCGTTGACCGCGATCCGCTCGGCCAGCGCGAGGGCGGCGCCCAGCGCGTCGCCCGGCTCGGCGAGGATGTTGACCAGGCCCAGCGCGTGCGCGCGCTCCGCCGACAGCGGATCGCCGGTCAGCGCCATCTCCATCGCGACCCCGAGCGGCAGGCGCTCGGGCAGCCGCCGCAGGGCACCGCCGGCCGCGACCAGCCCACGCTTGACCTCCGGGATCCCGAGCACCGCGTCCCGCGCGACCACCAGCAGGTCGGCCGCCAGCGCGACCTCCAGCCCACCGGCGACGGCGAACCCCTCGACCGCGGCGATCACCGGCTTGCTCGGCCGCTGGATCGTCATCCCCGCGAACCCGCGCTCCGCGTCGAAGGTCATCTCCCCCCGGGCGAAGGCCCCCAGGTCCATCCCGGCGCTGAAGCCCTTGCCGGCCCCGGTCAGCACCGCGATCGTCAGCCCGGCGTCGTCCTCCAGCTCGCGGATCGCCGCCGCGATCCCGTCCGACACCGGACCGTTGATCGCGTTGCGCTGGTCGGGCCGGTTGATCGTGATCACCAGGGTCGCGCCACGTCGCTCGACCAGAACCGCCTGCTCGTCGCTCATGGCGGCAGACTACCTGCAGTAGTAAATCTCCGGGAGCGGCTTGGCGCGCGTGCGGCGCTCCGCTAGATTGGCCGCCATGCGCGAGCTCGCCGACGGCGTCTTCCACCTGCCGCTGATGCCGCGGGCGGGCGTCAACGCCTACCTGGTCGGCGACGTGCTGGTCGACGCCGGCTTCGGCTTCCAGGCCACGCGGGTGCTGCGCGACGTCCGCGGCCGGATCGTCCGCGAGCACGTGCTGACCCACGCCCACGTCGACCACGCCGGGGGCAGCCGCCAGGTCATCGACGCGCTCGGCGTCCCCGTCCGGGCCGGCGAGCGCGACCTGCCGGCGCTGGCGTCCGGCACGCCCGAGCAGGCCTTTCCCCGCATCCTGCGCAAGCCCGGCGAGGCCTACGCCCGCTTCACGCCGGTGCCCGAGGCCACCGCGCTGCGCGAGGGCGACGAGGTCGGCGACGGCTTCGTCGTGCTCGACACGCCGGGCCACAGCGCCGGGCACATCAGCCTCTGGCGCGAGCGCGACCGGGTGCTGATCTGCGGCGACGTGGTCAACCAGATGAACCTGCTGACCACGCTTCCCGGCCTGCACGAGCCGCCCGGGATGTTCACCCCCGACCCGGCCGAGAACCGCCGCTCGATCCGGCGCCTGGCCGCCCTGGCGCCGCAGCTCGTGCTGGTCGGCCACGGTCCGCCGCTGAAGGACGCCGCCGCCCCGCTGCAGCGGTTCGCCGCGGCCCTGCCGGAGTAAGACGTCGTCTCAAAATCAGTGGTTGACCGTGGTGGTCGATGACCGAGCAGGGCGCGGGATGGCGGGCCCACCCACCCCGAGAGTCAGACTGGCTGTCTGACTGAGGGTTCGGGTGGTGATCCGGCGATGCGTCAGCGGCCGCCACGGACGGCCGATCATTTTGAGACGACGTCTAACGCGACGATCACGGCACGGTCGCGAGCCGTCCCGCTCCGCGCGCGTCCAGCGACACGCACGCTGCACCGCCGGAGGCCGTGCAGCGGCCGGCGCGCGTACCGCGCAGCAGGCTGCGCGGTCGGGTACCGTGCAGCGCCCGATCTGCGCACCGCGCGGCTGGCTGCAGGGCCGGGCGCCGTGCCGCGCCCGACCCCGGCCGACTCCGCCGACTAGCGGCGCACCGTCAGGGTGCGGACCAGCGTCGTCGCGGTGCGACCGGCCCCGGTCGCCCGCAGCTCGACACGGACGGCCGTCCGGCGACCGGCGCGCGCCAATCGCGTGCGAGTCGCCTTCGACAGCGCGATCCGCACGGTGCGCTTGCCGGCGGCCCTGGTGGTCGTCCGGGCGGTGCCGATCGCCACCCGCTTGGCGCCCTTCCGCACGCGCAGGCCGAGCTTGCGGGCCGTCGCCGGGGTGACCGTCGCCGTCGCGCGGACCGTCGCGGCGCCGTCGACGCCGAGGGTCAGCCGCAGCCCGCTCTTGCGGACCGCCGCCAGCCGCAGCGACGCGTTGGTCGCGGTCGCGGTCAGCGTGAACCGGGTCGGGGCCACCGGCTGCTCACCGCCGGCGGGCGGCGTGACGCCCCCACCGGAGGGCGGCAGGATCACGTCGCCCCCACCGCCCGGGGGCGGCACGTCGACGGGCGGCGTGACGTGGACGGCGGCGGTCGTGAAGGTGCGGTCCTCGCCCTGCACCGTGCCGCCGCCGTTCGTCGCGACCACGCGGTAGTGGTAGGTCGTGTCGGGCTGCAGGCCACCGAGGTCGAACGCCACCGCCTGACCCGCGGTCCCGCCCGCGACCCCGTCGTCGCCGGGCACGGACGCACCGTACGCGGTCGTCGTCCCGTACTCGACGGTGTAGCTCGTCTCCTGGAAGCCGAAGTCCGGGCCCGGGACGTCCAGTTCGCCGGCGACCGTCGCCGACGATGGGGTGATCGCCGTCGCCGCCCCGGTGGACACGTCCGGAGCGGTCGAGAGGTCGCGGATGTACTGGTGGTGGACGGGGTTGTAGGACAGCGGCTCCGCCGACGCGACCGCGCCGACCCAGTTCGGGACCAGATCGCGGGCGAGGCTGGCGAACCCGGCCAGCCGCCCGCCGTCGGCGAACTCGGCCGGCCAGGACGGGGCGACCGCCCCGGTGTTCGGGTGCCGTCCCTGGCTCCCGTCGTCGGCGACCGCGTTGCGGATCCGCGCGTTCGTCTCCCGGTCCCAGACGATGACCTGCCCGAGCGCCGATCCACCCTCCGGAATCTCCGTCAGGTTGGTGGCCGAGGAGATGTAGCTGACGTAGCGCCCGTCGCTGGAGAGCTGAATCTCGCCCCGCGATGCGGTGTGCGACGCGTTGTTGCCGGCCGGCTGGTCGGCGGGCTCACCGGTCAGGCTCGCGCTCACGAGCGTGGTCGTCTGCGCGACGGTGTCACGCAGGTAGACCTGCATGTTCGCCGGCTGGGCGACGCCCTCGGGCAGCGTGACGAGGTTGGTCGCCGCGCTGCTGAACAGCACGTAGCGGCCGTCGGCGCTGATCTGCGGCTGGAACGCCGCCACCGGATTGCCGTCCAGGTCCTGGCTGATCAGGGTCGTCCGCTTGGTCGCCAGCTCGCGGAGGTAGAGCGGAGCGGCCGAGACCGACGTCTGGGCGGCCGGAACGCCGGGGCCCGCCACGTCCGCCACCCGGCTGCGGAACGCGACGAACCGACCGTCGCCGCTGATCCGTGCCTCGCCGATCGCGGCCACCACGTCGTCGGTGCCGTCCTTGGCGCTGACCGTCGTGGTCGTGCCGGCCTGCCGGTCGCGGACGAAGGTCGCCAGGGTGTTGGCGCCCCAGCCGGTGGACGGGAAGGTGACGTTCTCGGTCTGCCAGTTGGCGACCCCGCCCGAGCTGAACGCCACGTAGCGCCCGTCGTCGCTGATGGTCGGGGCCACTCCGCCGGCGGAGGTCGATGCGGCCTGGGCTTCGGCGCTGTCGACGCTGACCCGCTCCGTCGCCTGGGCGCCGTCGAGGTCGCGGACGAAGACGTCGGGCCCGGCGTTGGTGTCGCCGGTCACCAGGTTGGTCGAGAGCGACACGAAGGCCACGCTGCCGCCGCCGTCGGCCAGGTCGAACTCCATCGCCTGCGCGCCGGCCGACGATCCCCCCGAGGCACCGTTGCCGAGCTCGCCGCCGGCCCCGGAGGCACGGCTGATGATCCGCGGACCCGCGGTCGATCCGGGCTCGATCAGCAGCAGCTGCACCGGGTTGAGCACCGCGGGCTCGGCCAGGACGAACGGTGCGCTCTGGAAGTAGCGGATCACGGCCCGCTCACCGTCGCCGCTCAGCGACGCCGACGACGACAGGAAGTTGGTGCCGACCGACGGCGTGCCGACGCCCGGCCCGGGCGGGGTCAGCCAGATGTTGCTCGCGGCGTGCGCCGCGGACGGAGACAAGGCGACGATGCCGGCAACGGCGAGCAGGGCTGGGCCGGCGGACCGTGCGCGGCGGCGGGCGGACGAACGGGACGGCTGGGCGGGATGGGGCATCGACGACTCCGGATCGCGACGATCGTTCGGTCCGGCGCCGATCCCGGCGCGGCGAGCGATCTGATGTAGGACGCCCTAATCCTGACATACGCCGCAACGGCGCGTTGCCAGGCATGATTATTCGGTCTGCCTAATCATATTTGCGATTGATGCTTGACGTCACCGAAACGGCACGCTAGCTTCTGCGCCGCACGCCGAATCCCGACCCAGACAGTTGGGAATTAGCGTCACGGCGGTCCGTCCGGGCCGCCGCCCCGTGCAACCCCCCCGAAAGGCATCCACATGTCCCAGCTGTCCCGTCCGGCGGCGCGCCTGCGCACGCTGCTCGTCTCCGCGCTTGCGCTCGGCACGCTGGCGGTCGCGCCCGCCGCATCGCAGGCCACCGTCCACACCCTCAACGGTGGCGACTCGACCTGGGGCTTCCACGCCCCGGTCCGCGCCACCTTCCCGATCTACGACCCGCTGAACCCGGGCACGTACAACCCCAGCACCGGTGAGGCCTTCCGGATCATCGACGAGGGCACGGTCCAGAACCCGCTGACCACGACCCCGGCCGACGACACGTTCGAGTTCCCGGTCGACTCCGGCTCGTTCGACGACGTCACCGGCGCCGCGACGATCGACCACGTCGGCAAGGTCCGGTTCGGCTACGTGACCGCCGGGTACTTCGAGGACAGCAACCCGGTCCACGGGATCTTCACCAGCTTCCGCAACCTGCAGGTGACGATCAACTCGGGCGGCACCACCGGATCGATCAGCGGTGACACGTACGCCGGGTTCCACGGCAACGCCCCGGTGCTGGACGCCTGGCGCACGTTCGCCGACCTGGACCTGTCGACCGCGACCCGCACGGTCACCGGCAGCGGCGTGACCTGGTCGAACGTCAAGGTGACGTTGAACGCCGTCGGCGCCCCGTTGGGCCTCGGGGTCTACGGCAACGGCACCGTGCTCGACCCGATCACGATCAGCGCGACGTTCTGATCCACCGGGGCGGCGCGGCGGACCGGATCGCCGTTCGCGCCGCCCCCGCTGCCCGGCTCACGGCCGCGCAGCACCGAGCGCGGTCCGTCGACCGTCAGAGGTCGAACAGCTTGAGCGCGGGCTCCTTCTCCCCGCGCAGGACGTCCAGGTCGACCTCGACCCAGCCCAGTCCGCGCGACTCGGCCAGCGTCCGCGCCTGCGGCTTGATCGTCTGCGCCGCCAGCACTCCGCGGACCTCGGCCAGGCCGGGCTCCGCGCGCATCCGCTCCAGATAGCGGGTCAGCTGCTCGACGGCGTCGATCGTGCCGACGCGCTTGATCTCGACCGCGACCCAGCCGTCGGCGTGGTCGCGGCACATCAGGTCGACCGGGCCGATGTCGGTCGGCCACTCGCGGCGGACCAGCCGGAAACCCTCGCCGCAGTGGTGCGGCGCGTCGGCCAGCAGCTCCTGGATCTCGCGCTCGACGCCGGACTTCTCCAGCGCCGCGGCCTCGCCCATGTCGTGGACGACGTCCGAGATCACCTCGGAGATCACGATGTCAAGCCGATCCTCCGTCGCCCCCATCCGCTTGCGCACGACGATCTTGGACAGCGGCACGTACGGCTGGTCGGGATCGGGGTCGACCGGCGTCGCGGCGCCGGGCTCGTCGGGCACCGGCACGCCGCCCCGCTCGTACTCGATCACCGTCTCCGGTGTCATCCAATTCTGAGGTTTGAATCCACCGGTGTCGGCGTGGACCATCACCGACCCGTCGGACTTGATCATCAGCAGCCGCAGGGCCTCCGGCAGCAGGGCGTCGAGCCGTCCGGAGTAGCGGACCTCGCAACGGGCAACGATCAGGCGCATCGGCCCGGGAAGGCTACGGACCGCGGCGGACGGCCGACCCGCCAGCTGATGCGGATCTCGCCGCCCACGGTGGCGCGATCCGCATCAGCTGGCCCGCGCCGCGGGTCGCCCAAGCCGGCCCTCAGCCGGCGGTCTGCAGCTCGCGCGGGACCCGCTCGCGCAGCTGGTCGCGCAGCTCTCGGACCTCGCGGTTGCGCGGGTCCAGTTCGAGCGCACGATCGGACGCCTCGAGCGCGTCGGTGGTGCGGTCGGTCCGCGCCAGCGCGTGGGCGTAGCGGGCCCACGCCCGCGCCTCCAACGGTCCGTCGTCCTCGGCCAGCTCGGTCGCACGCAGACACGCGTCGACCTGCCGGCCCAGATCGCCGACCAGGTGCGCCGCCAGCGCCAGGTCCAG